>NZ_JBHWJZ010000006.1:91405-326336 GCF_042731085.1 Streptomyces sp. NPDC059875 | reverse complement strand
GTTGATTTTTGGCACGCTGTTGAGTTCTCAAGGAACGGACGCTTCCTTTGTACTCACCCTCTCGGGCTTTCCTCCGGGCTTTTCCCTTCGGTCTTGCGTTTCCGACTCTATCAGATCTTTCCGATCCGATTTCCTCGGTGCTTTCCGGCCTCTTCGGTTTCCCGTTTCGGCCTTCCGGCGTTTCCGACTCTATCAGATCCTTTCGGGCCTGATTCCCAGTCAGAGTGGGTTGTCTTTGCGGCTGTTGGGCCGTTCCGACGCTCAAACTCTAGCGGATTTCCCGGGCGACTCATAATCGAGTCAATCGAAATGAATTTCGGCATGCCGAAATTCGTCCCGGCTGGGAGATCGTGCTGAGTTGAGGTGCCGCATCAGCGGCGGGAGTGGCTGTCGCAGAACCGTTCCGGCCCCGTGACAACTCGGAGAACACTACGGATACGGCGGGGGCGTGTCAACCCCGGTCCGGCGAACGACGACCGGGGGTCCACCCCGGCCTCCACCAGGCCTCTCAGTCGAGGTCGGTGAGTCGGCCGCCCGCGTCCGGCTGGGTGTGCTCCACCCTGCGGAGGAGGCGGATCAGCATCTCGCCGAGGCCGCCGCGCTCCTCGCTCGTCAGGTCCTGGAGGAGCTCCTCCTCGAAGCCCGTCGCCATGCGCATCGCCTCGAGCCACTTCGTGCGGCCCTCGTCGGTCAGCTCCACGATCACCCGTACGCGGTTGTTCTCGTCGCGGTCGCGGGTGACGAGGCCCTCGCCGGCCATGCGGTCGATGCGGTGGGTCATGGCGGCGGGGGTGAGGCCGAGGCGCTTGGCCAGCTCGCCGGGGCCCAGGCGGTAGGGGGCGCCGGCCAGGACGAGGGTCTTGAGGACCTCCCACTCGGCGTTGCTGATGCCGAGGTCGGCGAGCTGGCGGCCGTACGCCACGTTCATCCGCCGGTTCAGCCGGCCGAGGGCGGAGACCACCTTCTCGACCTGGGGGTCGAGCTCGCGGTACTCGCGCTGATAGGCCGCGATCTGTTCGTCGAGGCTCGGCTCCTGCAGGGGCTGCGGGCCGGGCTGCTCGGGGTTGTCGGACATGCGGGGAGTATCCCACGGTCCTCGTTGGCGTTGAAGTCCTTCCATGTGTATTGTTAAGGATCTAATTTTAGTGTTGAAGTCTTCACGGTTGACGCCTACAGGGCTGAACCGTGCGATCGAAGTGGGTGAGTGTGACCAAGGCGATGGGTGCAGCGATGCGCCGGATCCAGGCAGGCAGCGCGCTGAGCGCGTTCGGACTCGGCTTCACCGTTCCGTACCTCTATGTGTATGTCGCTCAGGTGCGGGATCTGGGCGCGTCCACGGCGGGCATCGTGCTCGCCGTCTTCGCCATGGCCGCACTCGTCGTCCTGCCCTTCAGCGGGCGGGCCATCGACCGGCGCGGTCCCCTCCCCGTGCTTCTGGTCGCCGCCGTCCTCGCTTCCCTCGGCGCCCTGGGCATGGGGCTCTCGGAGAGCGTGCCCGCCGCCGTCGGTTCGGCCGCGCTGCTGGGTGCCGGTACCGCCGTGATGCAGCCGGCGCTCGCGACGATGATCGTCTGGTGCTCCGAGCCGTCCACCCGGACCCGGTCCTTCGCCATGCAGTTCTTTCTGCAGAACCTCGGACTCGGCGTCGGTGGTCTGATCGGCGGCCAGCTCGTCGACGAGAGTCGGCCGGGCAGCTTCCTCCTTCTCTTCTCCATCGAAGCGGCGATGTTCCTCGTGCTCGGCGCCATCGTGATGACGGTCCGGATGCCGGGCTCCCCCGCCTTCCAAGGCGCCCGCCCCGCCGCTGCCAAGGGCGGCGGCGTCCGGGCTCTGCTCGGGCACAAGGCCATGGTGCAGCTGTGCGTGCTCGGCTTCGTGCTGTTCTTCGCCTGCTACGGGCAGTTCGAGTCGGGTCTCGCGGCGTACGGCACCGAGGCCGCGGGCATCCAGCCGTCGACGCTCGGGATCGCGCTGGCCGCCAACACGGCCGTCATCGTCGTCGCCCAGTTCGTGGTGCTGAAGTTCGTCGAGCGCCGCAAGCGGACCCGGGTCATCGCGGCCGTCGGTCTGATCTGGACCGTCGCCTGGGTGTTCGCCGGGTACGCGGGCCTCGGGCACGGCAGCCAGACGATGGCGACCGCGGCCTTCATCTCCACGTACGCCCTCTTCGGGCTGGGTGAGGCGATGCTGTCGCCGACCGTGGCGCCGCTGGTGGCCGACCTGGCTCCGGAGTCGATGGTCGGGCAGTACAACTCGGCGTTCGCTCTGGTCAAGCAGCTCGCGCTGGCCGTCGGACCGGCCGTGGGCGGGCCCATGGGGGCCTCGCTGCACGGGCCGTACATCCTGACCTTCGTGCTCTTCTCGCTCGGGATCACGTTCCTGGCGCTGCGACTCGGCAAGCAGCTCACGCCGGTGCAGGACCAGCCGTCGCTCGCGGCGAAGCCCTCGAAGGTGGTCGCACGGCACGAGCCGGCCCGCGAGACCGCGGCCGCCTAGGCGGCTCTAGTCCGGCAGGGCGAACTCGCACCACACCGCTTTGCCGCCTCCCGGCGTACGGCGGCTTCCCCAGGACGAGGCGATCGTCGCGATGATCGAGATTCCGCGACCCGCCTCGTCCTCCGTCTCCGCCCTGCGGCGGCGCGGCAGATGGTCGTCGCCGTCCGTGACCTCGATGATCAGTCGCCGGTCGGTGCGGCGCAGCCGCAGGCGCATCGGCGGGGTGCCGTGCTTGAGGGAGTTCGCCACCAGCTCGCTGGTGGCAAGGACGCCGAGGTCGCGCAGTTCGATCGGGAAGCGCCAGCTGGCGAGGACGCCCGACGCGAAGGCACGCGCGCGTGGCGCCGCCTCCACTCCGCCGAGCAGCTCCAGGGCCGCGTTGTGGAAGAGCTCCGCGTCCGCTCCCTTGCGGGCGGGGTGCTGGACCACCAGGACCGCAACGTCGTCGTCGTGCTCCGCGGTGACGCCGAGCGAGCGCAGCAGCCGGTCGCAGACCACTTGCGGGGTACCGAGGGCGCCGGACAGGGCGCGCTCAAGGGCGGCGACGCCCTCGTCGATGTCCTCGCGGCGGCGTTCGACCAGACCGTCCGTATAGAGGACGGCGGTGGAGCCGGGGGGCAGGGCGATCGTGCCGGAGGTGTGCAGCCAGCCGCCGGTGCCGAGCGGGGGGCCGGTGGGGTCCTCGGCGCGGCGGACCGTGCCGTCCTCGTCCCTGACGAGGATCGGGAGATGGCCGGCGGAGGCGTAGACGAGCTTGCCCTCGTTCGGGTCGTGGACCGCGTAGACGCAGGTGGCGATCTGGCTGGCGTCGATCTCGGCGGCGAGGCCGTCGAGCAGCTGGAGCACTTCGTGCGGGGGCAGGTCGAGCCGGGCGTAGGCCCGGACGGCGGTGCGGAGCTGGCCCATGACGGCTGCGGCGCGCACGCCGCGGCCCATCACGTCGCCGATGACGAGGGCGGTGCGTCCCGCCCCGAGGGTGATGACGTCGTACCAGTCGCCGCCGACCGCCGCGTCCGTGCCGCCGGGCTGGTACGTGGCGGCGATCCGCAGGTCGTCGGGCTGCTCCAGCTCCTGCGGGAGCAGGGAGCGCTGGAGCGTGACGGCCGTCTCGCGGTGCCGGCGCTCGCTGGCGCGCAGCCGCTCGGCGGCCTCGGCGTGGTCGGTGACGTCGGCGGCGTGCACGAGGACCGCGCCGCCGTCGAAGCGCGGGGAGTCCACCGGGAGGCAGGTGACCGTGTACGAGCCGCCGTCCTGGGTCTTGCGGGACTTGACCGTGCGGGGCTTCCCGCTGCGCAGGACCTGGTCCATCAGCGGCAGCAGGCCCAGCTCGTGGGCCTCGGGGCAGGCGTCGGCGACGGTGGCCCCGGCGGGGCGGGGGCCGAAGGCGGCCGCGTACGCGTCGTTGACGTACGCGATGCGGTGCTCGGGGCCGTGCACGAGCGCGACCAGGCCGGGGAGGCGGCCGATGATCTCCCGTACGGAGAAGTCCTCCAGGGCGGGGACCTCGTCGGGGACTGGCTCACGCTGCTGCTCGTACTCCCCGCGGGCCGCGGGCACGGAGCCCTCGGTCCCCCGCGCCGCCGTACGGCGCTGCGTGCCGGGGAGTCGGGCGCTCCAACGGGTGAAGTTCACGGATCTGTATGCCTCGTGGTGTCGTTGGCCGTGCTGAGTCACTCTGTGCAGGTGTGAGCCCACCTATGGTCACACGTCCAGTGTGACCGACCGCACTGACATCGGTGTCAGCCGGGCTTCGGGCCGTTCTTGGGGGGCGGGGGCGCGGCGGCGAGTTCGAACTCGGCGCGCGGGTGTTCCAGCGAGCCGAGCGAGACGATCTCCCGCTTGAACAGGCCGGACAGGGTCCACTCGGCCAGGACACGGGCCTTCCGGTTGAAGGTCGGGACGCGGCTGAGGTGGTAGGCGCGGTGCATGAACCAGGCCGGGTAGCCCTTGAGTTTGCGGCCGTAGACGTGTGCCACGCCCTTGTGGAGGCCGAGGGAGGCGACCGATCCCGCGTACTTGTGGGCGTACTCCTTGAGCGGCTGTCCGCGCAGGGAGGCGGCGATGTTCTCGGCGAGCACCTTGGTCTGGCGCAGGGCGTGCTGCGCGTTCGGCGCGCACTCCGTGCCCGGCTCTTCGGCGGTGATGTCGGGGACGGCGGCCGCGTCCCCTGCCGCCCAGGCGTGTTCGACGCCGTCGACGGTCAGGCGTGCCGTGCACGCGAGCCGGCCGCGGCCGTTGAGCGGCAGGTCGGTGGCGGCGAGGACCGGCGCGGGTTTGACGCCCGCGGTCCAGACGACCGTACGGGTGGGGAGCCGGGTGCTGTCGCTGAGGACGGCGACGCGGTCCTCGCAGGACTCGAGGCGGGTCTCCAGACGGACGTCGATGTTGCGGCCGCGCAGCTCGCGGATCGCGTACTTGCCCATCTTCTCGCCGACCTCGGGCAGGATCCGGTTCGACGCCTCGACCAGGACCCATTTCAGGTCCTCCGGCTTGATGTTGTGGTAGTACCGCGCCGTGTAGCGGGCCATGTCCTCCAACTCGGCGAGCGCCTCCACGCCTGCGTAGCCGCCGCCGACGAAGACGAAGGTGAGGGCGGCGTCGCGCAGCGCCGGGTCGCGGGTGGAGGAGGCGATGTCCATCTGCTCGATGACGTGGTTGCGCAGCCCGATGGCCTCCTCGACCGTCTTGAAGCCGATGCCGTAGTCGGCGAGGCCGGGGACGGGGAGGGTGCGGGAGATCGAGCCGGGCGCGATGACCAGTTCGTCGTAGGTGAGCTGGATGTTCCCGGTGCCCTCCTCCTCGGTGGCGAGGGTGGAGAGCGTCGCCGTCCGCTTCGCGTGGTCGACGGCGTGGACCTCGCCGATGACGATCCGGCACTTGTCGAGGACGCGGCGGAGCGGGACGACGACATGGCGCGGGGAGATGGAGCCGGCCGCCGCCTCGGGGAGGAACGGCTGGTACGTCATGTACGGCTCGGGCGTGACCACCACGATCTCGGCCGCACCGCTTCTGAGCTCGCCTTTGAGCTGCCGCTGCAGGCGCAGCGCGGTGTACATCCCGACGTAGCCACCGCCGACAACGAGAATGCGCACAGGTTCGGTCACTGTCCCATGACGCACCGCCGTCCGGGGTTTGTCCACAGGCCCGGCAAATTGTGTGACCGGAGGGGCCGGAGGCATGAGGTGGTGCGCAGAGGTGGGCTTGGCCGTAAGTGCCCAGGTCAGGGTGGGCGCGGGGGGTGGGTAGCGGGAGCGGAATCGGGAGAGTTCAGGCCCTTGCTCCGATCGGGGGGCGCACCGTACGGAACTCCCCCTTCTGAATTGACCTCGACTCAACTATGTTCGTACCTCGTCGGGGAACGGATCGCAGCACGTGGACCAGAACGTGGGACGGTCCGGACATCCCGTGTCAGGCGGGGAGTCTCCGGGGGGAGACATCATGAGCGGGGGAACGCTTATGCACATGCAGGATTCGCGTTGGCAGGCCGTCGTCGGGGCGGACGGCCCGATCAACGGACGGACGGGAGTGCCGGCATCGGTCGGCCGCTCGGCTCCGCTGCGCGTGGACGCACAGCGGAATCTGGAGCACGTACTGCGCGCCGCGCGCGAGGTCTTCGGTGAACTCGGTTACGGGGCGCCGATGGAGGACGTGGCGCGCCGCGCCCGGGTCGGTGTGGGCACGGTCTACCGCCGCTTCCCGAGCAAGGACGTCCTGGTGCGCCGGATAGCCGAGGAGGAGACCTCGCGGCTGACCGAGCAGGCCCGGACGGCTCTCGGGCAGGAGGACGAACCCTGGTCGGCGCTCTCCCGGTTCCTGCGGACCTCGGTGGCCTCGGGCGCCGGGCGGCTGCTGCCGCCGCAGATCCTTCGGGTGGGCGTGGACGCGGACGACCTGGTGCTGCCGGCTCAGCCGATGCAGGACGAGGCGCGGGTGCCGCACCAGCGGGGCTTCGCCGACCAGGCCGACCAGCGGGTGGGCGCGTCGCGCGCGGTGCCGGAGTCGGAGCAGGACGACGCCGGAGCCGCGGAGCTCCTGGAGGTCGTCGGGCGGCTGGTCGACCGGGCCCGTGAGGCGGGCGAGCTGCGGGCGGACGTGACCGTGGCGGACGTCCTGCTCGTCATAGCCACGGCGGCGCCCGCGCTGCCGGACGCGGCGCAGCAGGCGGCGGCCTCGGCCCGGCTCCTGGACATCCTCCTGGAGGGCCTGCGCTCGCGCTAGCGGGCTTCGCGGCCGGGGCGTCGGATGGTCCGGGCGGACCGTTGAGCATGGCACGAACGGGTGAGCGGTTACGCCCGGATACAGGAAGTCGCCCCGGACGAGTGGTAAGTGGACGGGAGGGTTCGACGCGTCTGCGCTCTGTGGCACGCTTGGCCGGTGTTCGGGTCTGAGCGTGCGTACGGGGGCTTCCGCGATGAGCGGTGACGGTCGGGACGAGCCGCTGGGCAACGGCGGTGCCACGGAGACCGGAGGCCCGTCCTCCCGGCAGGTGCCGAGCCAGGGCGGGCCGGGCGGCTCCTCGGGCGCGCCCGCCGGCATGCCGTCCGCGTCGCCCGGCGCCGTACCGGGTCAGCACTCGCGATCGCAGTCAGGACCTCAGTCGGGACCGCAGTCGCGAGCGGCCGACCCGAGCGTGCCGCAGCAGCGTGAGGGCGGGGTCGCCGCCCTCACCGACAGGGTCGACGAGCCCGACACCGTACTGCCGCCGCCCGTCGAACTGCCGCCGTCCGACGCCGATCTCATCCAGCTGATGCGGGGCGGTGACGACAGCGCGTACGAAGAGCTGTTCCGCCGCCACTCCGAGGCCGTGCGGCGCTATGCCAGGACGTGCTGCCGCGACGCGCACACCGCCGACGACCTGACGGCGGAGGTGTTCGCCCGCACACTCCAGGCGGTACGGGGTGGGGCGGGGCCCGAGCAGGCCGTCCGCGCCTACCTCCTGACCACGGTCCGGCGGGTGGCGGCGAACTGGACGCGGACGCAGAAGCGGGAGCATCTGGTCGACGACTTCGCGGTGTTCGCGGCGCAGGCCGCCCGCAGCTCCGAGGTCTCCGACCAGGACACGCTGGACCTCGGCGCCGATGTCCTGGCGATGCACGAGGCCGAGCAGTCCCTGGCCATGCAGGCGTTCCGCTCGCTGCCCGAGCGGTGGCAGGCCGTGCTGTGGCACACCACCGTCGAGGAGGAGTCGCCGAGCGAGGTCGCTCCGCTGTTCGGTCTCACCGCCAACGCCACCGCCGTCCTTGCCAGCAGAGCCCGCGAGGGTCTCAAGCAGGCGTACCTCCAGGCCCATGTCAGCCAGTCCCTCACCGCGGGCGGGGACTGCGCCCGCTACGCCGACCGGCTCGGCGCCTACGCGCGCGGCGGGCTGCGGATGCGGGCCGAACGCGGGCTGCGCAAGCACCTGGAGGAGTGCGCCAAGTGCCGGCTGGCCGCGGGTGAGCTGGCGCACGTCAACGCCGGGATCCCGGCGCTGCTGCCGGTCGCCGTCATCGGTTGGTTCGCCGCCGGGTTCTCGCTCAAGGCCGCGGGTGTCGTGGCCGGCGGGGTGGCGGGCGCGGCGGGCGCCGGTGCGGCCGCCGCCGCGACGGGAGCCGGTTCGTCGAGCACGGCCGGGGCGTCCTCCGCCGCCGCGGCCGAGGGGCTCGGCGCCCCCGTGAAGGCCGGTATCGCGGCGGCCGTGGCCGTCGCGGCGACCGCCGGTCTGGTGTGGGCGCTGTCCGGGGACCCGCAGCCGGTCGCGCAGCCCGCACCGACGCCGCCGGCCGTCGCCCCCGTCGTACCCCCGGAACCGGCCCCGCCGCCGAGGCCGACGCCCAAGCCCACGACGCCGCCGGCCCCGCCCGTACAGGCCCCGGAGCCGACACCCACGCCCGAGCCGACCCCGCCGCCGAAGCCCAGCCCCAAGCCGACCCCGAAGCCCACCCCACCGAAGCCGACCCCGACCCCGACGCCCAGCCCGTCGAAGCCCGCGCCCAAGCCGACGCCGCCGCCCGCACCGCGCACCGTCTACCAGGTCAACCGGCTGGACTACGGCGTCTTCGGCGACGGCACCGAGCCCGAGGTACGGCTCGGTGACAGCAGCTGGATGTGGCAGCGCGAGGGCCTGTCGATCGGCGGCACGCGGTACGCACACGGGGTGAGCGTCCACGCGCCGTCCTCGCTCACCATCGACCTCAACCGCCAGTGCACCAACTACGACGCGGTCGTCGGCATCGACGACCTGAGCGCGCCCCTCGGGGTCGGCGGCATCCGCTTCTCCGTCTACGGAGACGGCGAACGACTCTGGCGCTCCGAGGTGATCCGGCCCGGCGACCCCGCGATCCCGGTCCACGTCGGCATCGCCGGCCGCGAGACGCTCCGCCTGGTGGTGGACGAACACACACCGTTCGGGCGAGCCGCGGTCGCGGACTGGGCGCAGTCGCAGATCAGCTGCGCCTGAGCCGGCCGACCGTCACGCCCGGCCGACCGTCACGCCCGGGTGGGCCGATCCGGCGCGGGCCGCGCTCGGCGCGGCGCTCCCGGCGCAGGCCCGGCTCCCGGCGGGGATCCGGAAGACGTTCACCTGAACGAGCGTGCTGTCACGTTTCCCCGCCTCGGCCGCCCCACCTCACGCCAGGAGCGACCTCGTCGACGGCACCAGCGGACCCACCACCGCGCGCTGCCGCGGCGGGGCCTCGGTGCCCGTCCAGCAGGTGCCGCGGCGGGCGAGGAGGCGGTGGAGCCAGAGTTCGGTGGAGACGAGGTCGGCGAGGCCGTCCAGGGGGACCGGTTCGCCCTCGGAGGCTGCTCGAAGGGCCTTGCGGACCACGCGGGCCTCGATCAGGCCCGCGTCCGCGAGGAGCGGGGCGGCGAAGAGGGCCATGAGGTCGGGGAGCGCGGCGCGCAGGCCCGCGCGGACGGCCGAGGGCGGGATCGCCGGGTTCGGCGTGCCCCAGCCCGGAGGCAGGTCGTGGACGCCCGCCCCCGCGAGGACCGTGCGCAGGACGGCCGCCCGGGCGCCCGGCTGGACCCGCAGCGATTCGGGGAGGTCGCGGCAGGCCCGTACGACCTGGTTGTCGAGGAACGGCGCGTGCAGTCGCTGGCTGCGGATCTCGGCCGCCTGCTCCAGGACCCGGTGGTCGCCCGCCGCCCGGGCGAGCGCCGCACGCGCGCGTGCCTCGCCCGGCCGCTGCACCGACGTCGGCAGTGTCGCCGCCCGGTTCAGACGAACCGATACTTCAGCCAGCGCCTCACCCGTCAGCCAGCGCGCCGCCGGGCCGGGACGCGACCAGGTCAGGGCGGAGAGGGACGCCTCCAGCGGGCCGAAGGCCCCGGGCCCCGGACGGTTCGCCTCGAGGAGCCGCGTCGCCGCCGCCTCCAGGCCCGAGCGGTAGGGCGTGCGGGCGAGCCGGCGCGCCGCCCGGTAGACCGTGAGCGGCACGAGCAGTGAGCCCGCCGACGGGCCGGTCGCCTTGGCGAGCGCCGTCACGGGACGCACGAGCGATCTGCGCCGACGGTCCATCAGCAGGTCGGCGAGGCGCGCCGGGTGCGCGTCCAGGACCTGACGGGCCCCCAGGCCCGTGAAGTGGTCCGCGCTGCCGCCCGCGAGGCGCCGCCGGTGCCGGTCGGCGACGACCAGCGAGGGGCCCGGCTCGTCGGTCAGCGGTCCGTCCAGCTCCGCGTAGGGCAGCGCCTCCTCGCCCGCCGCCACGACCACATGGTGCAGCCGCGGGTTCGCCGCGATCGCGCGGGCCCGCTCCAGCTCGTCCTCCCGGCCCGGGCCTCCGTGCGCGGCCAGGTCGTTGAAGGTGACGGCGAGCAGTCGCTCCCCCGCGCCCGTGCCGTGGCCGAGGATCGTCCCGGGCACCCCCGGGAGCCCGGCCGCGAGGAGCGCGAGCGTGCCGGACGCGCTGCCCCCGGACAGATCCGCACCGATCCCGGGCGCCGGGCCGCCGCCCCGGGCCGCGCGCCGCTCGGCGGGCCCCATGCCGGGGACGGGCCCGGGGTCCGGAAGCGGGGACTCCGGCGCGTGCCGGGGCGCGGTGAGCCGGGCCCGTACGGCGTCGACCAGCGCGTCCCGTACGCCCTCCACGGCCCGGCGCGGCTCGACCTCGGCCGCGGCGACCGCGAGCGAGGCCACCGGCTCGTACCCGGTGATCTCGCGCGAACCCTCGCGCAGGATCAGCGCGTGCCCTGGCGGCACCCGCCGCACCCCTTCGTACGGGGTGGAGTCGCGCAGCGCCTCCGGGGTCTCGGGGCAGGCGAGCAGCGCGGCCAGATGTCCGATGTCGAGCTGGGCCTCGATGAGGTCCGCGAGGGGCAGGGCAGCGGTCGCGTACGCCGTGCCGTTCGCCCACGGGGTGTGGAACACCGGCCGTGCGCCCGCCAGATCGCCCGTGACGGTGATCCGGCGGCCGACCCGCACGACCGCGGTGTAGCTGCCGGCCCAGGCCGTGAGATGGCGCAGCGCGCCCCCGCGCGCGGTGAGCAGCCCGACCCTCAGCTCCTCGTCGCTCGCGGCGCAACACCCCAGTACGGCAAGGCGGGTGTGCGCGTCGACGCTGATCAGCCGCACCTCGTCGGGGCGCCAGTCGCCGACCGCCCACAGCGGATCGGGGTCACCCCAGAGCAGCTGTGCGCCCACCGGCTGGACCGTACGCCCCTCGGACGCCGTGCCCCCCACGGATCCGGCCGTGCCCGCGGAACCGAAGCTCGCGGCGACACTGCTCCAGCCCACCAGCCATCGCATCGGCGCCTCCACGTCAGTTCAGTGGAGGAACATGCTGCCACGACAACGGCGCACAGGAGGGGCTCCGGGGTCGCGCGCGCAAAGGCGAATGCGCCCCTGGCATGGGACAGTTGCGGCCGGTTCGGCCACCGTCGTCATTCGGCCAATCTCGGCGGCGCGGAGAGTGTTCGGCAGTCCGGGAGGCGCTGTCCGCCTCCCGGAGCCGTCCGCCGCCCGCGGGGAATGGGGCGACGGTGTCCCCCAGCCCACCGGTCCACAGCCGGGTGGGCCGACCCACGCAGAACTCATGGAAGCGCTCCCCCGCCGACCGGGCGAGAGCGCACGGCCGGGCGCACGGCCACACACCCGGAGCACGCGCCCGGAGCCGCTCACGTGCGCCCCGGGACGCTCCCCACGCGCGCCGGCCGGCGCTCCCCGCACCGACGCGACTACGCCATCCGTCCCCCATCCGTCTGTTCACACAACAATCCCGCCATACGGAACTCCGCCCCTTAACGGTCGGGATGCGGCGAACTACGCTGTGTTTACGAATGCCGCACGCCTATGCCCGGCGTCGTGGCGGCCGTCTTGGGTGTCGAGGGGTGGCGTCATGTCCAGGGAGCAACGCGGGCCGAACGAAAAGCTCGGCACGGTCCTCGCCCTCGCGGGAATCAGCAACGCCGGCCTCGCCCGGCGCGTCAACGACCTCGGTGCGCAGCGGGGCCTGACGCTTCGATACGACAAGACCTCGGTGGCCCGGTGGGTGTCGAAGGGCATGGTGCCGCAGGGCGCCGCCCCGCACCTGATCGCCGCCGCGATCGGCCAGAAGCTCGGCCGGCCGGTGCCGCTGCACGAGATCGGCCTCGCCGACGCCGACCCGGCGCCCGAGGTCGGTCTCGCCTTCCCGCGCGACGTGGGCGAGGCGGTCCGCTCCGCGACCGAGCTGTACCGGCTCGACCTCGCGGGCCGACGGGCCGGCGGCGGCGGGATCTGGCAGTCGCTGGCCGGCTCCTTCGCGGTCAGCGCCTACGCGACCCCCGCCTCCCGATGGCTGATAACGCCCGCCGACTCCTCCGTGGAGCGCCTGCTCGAACCCGCCGACGGACCGGCGCCCGAAGGACCCGAGAGCGGCCCCCACGCGCGCGTGGGGCACAGCGACGTCGCCAAGCTCCGGGAGGCCGCCGAGGACGCGCGCCGCTGGGACTCCAAGTACGGAGGCGGCGACTGGCGTTCCTCGATGGTCCCGGAGTGCTTACGGGTCGACGCCGCCCCGCTGCTGCTCGGCTCCTACTCGGACGAGGTCGGCCGGGCGCTGTTCGGGGCGACCTCGGAGCTGACCCGGCTGGCCGGCTGGATGGCCTTCGACACCGGTCAGCAGGAGGCCGCCCAGCGCTACTACATCCAGGCACTGCGCCTGGCCCGCGCCGCCGCCGACGTCCCGCTCGGCGGATACGTCCTCGCCTCCATGTCCCTCCAGGCCACCTACCGGGGCTTCGCCGACGAGGGCGTGGACCTCGCCCAGGCCGCCCTGGAGCGCAACCGCGGGCTCGCCACCGCCCGCACCATGTCCTTCTTCCGGCTCGTCGAGGCCCGGGCGCACGCGAAGGCCAACGACGGGGTGGCGGCCGCGGCCGCGCTCAAGGCGGCCGAGGGCTGGCTGGAGCGCTCGCGGGAGGGCGACGCCGACCCGTCCTGGCTGGGCTTCTACTCGTACGACCGGTTCTGCGCGGACGCCGCCGAGTGCTACCGCGACCTGAAGGCGCCGCGCCAGGTGCGCCGCTTCACCGAGCAGGCGCTGTCCCGGCCGACGGAGGAGTTCGTCCGCTCGCACGGGCTGCGGCTCGTGGTCTCGGCGGTCGCCGAGCTGGAGTCGGGCAATCTGGACGCGGCCTGCGCGGCAGGCACGCGCGCGGTGGAGGTGGCGGGCCGGATCTCGTCCGCCCGGACCACGGAGTACGTACGGGATCTGCTGCACCGCCTCGAGCCGTACGGGGACGAGCCGCGGGTCATGGAGCTGCGGGAGCGGGCCCGGCCGCTGCTCGTCGCTCCCGCGTGACACTCGTCCCACCGGGTTTAAGCGCATTGTCAGTGGGCCAGTGCACTATCGGGGTGGGAGGTGGCGCTGGTGTCGGACTGTGACGTGCTCGTGATCGGCGGCGGGATCGTCGGTCTGTCGACGGCGTACGCCCTGACCCGCGCCGCGCCGGGCACGCGCGTCACGGTCCTGGAGAAGGAGCACGGCCCGGCCCGCCACCAGACGGGGCGGAACAGCGGGGTGATCCACAGCGGGATCTACTACCGCCCGGGGTCGCTGAAGGCGCGGTTCGCGGTCGCGGGCGCCGCCGAGATGGTCAAGTTCTGCGCGGAGTACGGCCTGCCGTACGAGGTCACCGGCAAGCTCATCGTCGCGACCGGTCGCGACGAGCTGCCCCGGCTGCACGCGCTCGTGCAGCGCGGCCGGGAGAACGGCATCCCGGTGCGCGAGCTGGGCCCCGCGCAGATCACCGAGTACGAGCCGCGGGTGCGGGGCCTCGCCGCGATCCATGTCGGCACGACCGGCATCTGCGACTACGGAGCGGTGGCGGCCCAGCTCGCCGAGTCCTCCGGGGCGCGCATCCTGTACGGCTCCGAGGTCACCACGGTCGACCGGCGGCCCTGGGGCGTCGCCGTCCGCACGGCGGCCGGGACCGTGGTGCGGGGACGGGTCCTCGTGAACTGCGCGGGGCTGCACTGCGACCGGGTGGCGCGGCTGGCCGGCGACGAGCCGGGGATGCGGATCATCCCCTTCCGCGGGGAGTACTACGAGCTGGCGGACCCGTCGCTGGTCCGCGGCCTGGTGTACCCGGTGCCCGACCCGGCCTTCCCGTTCCTCGGGGTCCATCTGACGCGGGGCGTCGACGGCGGGGTGCACGTCGGGCCGAACGCGGTGCCGGCGCTGGCCCGGGAGGGATACGGCTGGTCGGTCGTCCGGCCCGGCGATCTGGCGGGGACGCTCGCGTGGCCCGGCTCGTGGCAGATCGCGCGGGAGCACTGGCGGTACGGAGCGGGTGAGCTGCGCCGGTCGCTGTCGAAGCGGGCGTTCACGGAGGCGGTGCGCAGGCTGCTGCCGTCGGTGGAGGAAACGGATCTGCGGCGGGCGCAGGCGGGGGTGCGGGCGCAGGCGGTGCTGCGGGACGGCACGCTGCTCGACGACTTCTTGATCCGCGAGGCCCCGAGGACGGTCCACGTGCTGAACGCGCCGAGTCCGGCGGCGACGGCGTCTCTGCCGATCGGCAGAGAGGTCGCGTCCAGGGCCCTGGCGCTCCTGTAGCGGGAGCCGCAGGCACCTGGTGCGGGCCCCGTAGAATTGGCTCATTGTGTCTGAGTCCCGAGAAACCGCCACGCAGCCCGTCGCCGCGCCCCTCGCCGCGGCCTCCGTCGCCGAGGCGCCCGTCGCCTTCCAGCGGGGCAGTCAGAGATTCGCCGCCGGGGAAGGGCCCCTGCCCGATCCCGCCGGCTCGCACCACGAACGGCGTATCCGCAGCTTCCAGCCCCGCCGCAGCCGCGTCACCGCCGGGCAGGCCGAGGCACTGCTCAAGCGGTGGCCCGAATGGGGCCTGGACATCGACGGCAAGCGGGTCCTCGACCTGACCGAGATGTTCGGCGGTCTCCCCGTCGTCCTCGAGATCGGCTTCGGCATGGGCGAGGCCACGGCCCAGATGGCCGCCGCCGACCCCGGCACCGGCATCCTCGCCGTGGACGTCCACACCCCCGGCCAGGGCAACCTGCTCGGTCTCGCCGACCGAAACGGCCTCGAGAACGTCCGCGTGGCCAACGGCGACGCGATCATCCTGCTCCGCGAGATGCTCCGCCCCGACGCCCTCGACGGCTGCCGCGTCTACTTCCCGGACCCCTGGCCCAAGAAGCGCCACCACAAGCGGCGCCTCATCCAGCCCGAGTTCCTCGGCCTGCTCGCGACCCGGATGAAGCCCGGCGCCGTCCTGCACTGCGCCACCGACTGGGAGGAGTACGCCGAGCAGATGCTCGAGGTCCTCTCCGCCCACCCCGACTTCGAGAACACCCAGGCCGACGGCGGCTTCGCACCCCGCCCCGCCTTCCGTCCCCTCACCCGCTTCGAGGGGCAGGGCCTCGACAAGGGCCACGTCGTGCACGACCTGCTCTTCGCCAGGAAGTAAGGCAACAAGCAGGGCAAGACGCCGAACTCCCTCGCGGGGTGTCAGTGCACCTCGTTAGGGTCGCTCACGTGTCGAACCACGTCCCCGTCCCCGCCCGGGACACCGAGGAGCCGGCCTTCCCGGCCGTCCCGGAGCGCGCCAAGTGGCGCTACCGGCCCCGTCGCGCCTTCTGGCGCAGCAAGGTGGTCCGGGCCGTCGCCGTGATCACCGTGCTCGCGCTCTGCGCACTGGTGATCCTGGCGATGGTGCGGGAACAGACCGGCACCGAGGGCTTCCTCGTCGGCCTGGGTCTGGCCGTCCTGCCCGTCCCGCTGCTGATGGCCGCGTTCCGCTGGCTCGACCGGGTCGAACCGGGCCCGTGGCGGAATCTGATCTTCGCCTTCGCCTGGGGCGCCTGCGCCGCCACGCTCGTCGCGATCCTCGCCAACTCCTTCGCGGTCCGCTGGATCGCGACCGCCACCGCCGACCCCACCTCCGCCGACACCCTCGGCGCGACCCTCGTCGCCCCGGTCGTCGAGGAGAGCGCCAAGGCCGCCGCGATCCTGCTGATCTTCCTCTTCCGAAGACGGGACTTCACCGGTCTCGTCGACGGAGTCGTGATCGCCGGCTTCACCGCCAGCGGCTTCGCCTTCACCGAGAACATCCTCTATCTCGGCCGGGCCTTCGGCGAGGACCAGGAGTTCGGCGCGGCCGGCCTCGGTTCCGTGACCGTGGGCACCTTCTTCGTACGGATCGTGATGTCGCCGTTCGCGCATCCGCTCTTCACCGTGCTCACCGGCCTCGGCTTCGCCTTCGCCGCCCTCGCCTCCCCCCGCCGCCGGTTCCTGCGGCTGCGCCGGACGCTGCTGCCCCTCGCCGGTCTGCTCCTCGCCATGGTCATGCACGCGATGTGGAACGGATCCGCGACCGTCCTCGGGCCCTGGGGCTTCTTCCTGGTCTACGGCGTGCTCATGGTGCCCGCCTTCGGTCTGCTGACCTGGCTGGCGATATGGAGCAGGCAGCGCGAGCTGCGCACGATATCCGGGCAGCTCCCGGCGTACGCGGCGGCCGGCTGGCTCTCCCCCGCCGAACCGCTCGCGCTCTCCTCGATGCGGGCCCGCTCCATGGCCCGTGACTTCGCCCGCCGTACGTACGGCCCGCCGGCCGCCACCGCGGTCGGGGAGTACGAGGCGTTCGCGACGACACTCGCGTTCCTGCGCCACCGCGCCCAGCGCGGCGCGATCGGCCCGGACTTCACCGCCCGCGAGCAGGAGCTGCTCCACCACCTCTGGCAGCGCAAGGCGGTCGCCTCGCCCGCGCTGACCTACGCGGCGCGGGCGACCGGCCGGGTCTGGGCGCCGCCTCAGTACCTGGACTACGGCGGGTACAACCCGTACCGCAGCTAGCCGGCCGAGGCCTCGGTCAGGAGAGCGAGCTCCTCCGCCGTGAGCGTCAGGTCCGCGACCGCGACCAGGGCCGGGAGCTGCTCGACCGTACGGGCGGAGGCGATCGGCCCGGCCACGGTCGGCCGGGACGCCAGCCAGGCCAGGGCGACGGTGGCGACCTCGGCGCCGTGCGCCTCGGCCACCGTGTCGAGCGCCGCGAGGACCCGCCGGCCCCGCTCGGTCTCGGTGTGCCGGCCGGCACCGTGGGCGCGGACGCTCTCGACGGCCTTGCCGGGACGGTACTTGCCGGTGAGGAAGCCGGAGGCCAGCGCGTAGTACGGGACGGCGGCGAGCCCGGCCCGCTCGGCGGTGGCCTGGAGCTCCCCCTCGTACGTGTCGCGCGAGAGCAGGTTGTAGTGCGGCTGCAGGGCGACGTAGCGGGTCAGCCCCTCGGCGTCGGCGAAGTCGAGGGAGGCCTGCAGCCGCTCGGGCGAGATGTTGGAGGCGGCGACCGCCCGCACCTTGCCGTCCTTCACCAGCTGGTCGAGGGCGGTGACGATCTCCTCGACGGGGACGGACTCGTCGTCGAAGTGGGTGTAGTACAGGTCGATGTGGTCGGTGCCGAGCCGGCGCAGCGACTCCTCCACCGCGGCCTTGACGGTGGTCGGGGCCAGGCCCTTGTACCGGGGGTGGGCGCCGACCTTGGTGGCGACGACGATCTCGTCGCGGTTGCCGCGGGAGGCCAGCCACCTCCCGAGGATGGTCTCGGACTCGCCGCCCTCGTTGCCCTCGGCCCAGGCGGAGTAGCTGTCGGCGGTGTCGACGAAGTTGCCGCCCGCGGCGGCGTAGGCGTCGAGGACGGCGAAGGAACGTTCCTCGTCGGCGCTCCAGCCGAAGACGTTGCCGCCCAGTGCGAGCGGGAAGACGTGCAGGCCGGAGGTGCCCAGCGGGCGAAGAGAGGTCATGGGGACATCAACGACCCGCGGACGAGGGACTATTCCGGCAGCCCTGACGTCGGGGGGGTGCCGCCAGGACTGCCGGAGCCGGAGGGGACGCGCCACACGCCGAGACCGCAGCGAGCCTCGCGACCGGGCCCGAGACCCGAGCCTCGTGACCGGGCCCGAGCCTCGCCACCCAGCCGGAGCCGGAGCCCGAGCCCGCGCTTCGCGAGCGGCGCGCGCGCGTCAGAGCATCAGACCGACAGGCCCTTGTCGCGCAGCCAGGCCGCCGGGTCGATGCCGTCGCCGCCCGCGGTGTGCACCTCGAGGTGCAGGTGCGGGCCGGTCACGTTGCCGGTCGCGCCGACGCGGCCGATGGTCTCGCCGGTGCCCACGGACTGGCCCACGTTCACCGTCATCGAGGACAGGTGCGCGTACCAGACCTCCGAGCCGTCCTCCAGCTCCAGGACGATCCGGTAGCCGTAGGAGCCGGACCAGCCCGCCGACTTGATGGTGCCGCCGTGCACCGCCTTGACCGGGGTGCCGGTGGGCGCCGCGAAGTCGAGGCCGGTGTGGTAGCCGGAGGACCACATGGAGCCGGACTGGCCGTACGTGGAGGTCAGGGTGTACGAGGAGGTGGGCAGGGAGTAGCTCGCGGCGAGCTTGGCCAGGCGCTCCGCCTCGGCCTTGGCGGCCGCTTCCTCCTCGGCCTTCCTCTTCGCCTCGGCCGCCGCCTTCTCGGCCGCGTCGGCCTTCGCCGCCGCCTCGGCCGCGGCCTTCTCGGCCGCCTGCTTCTCCGCGGCGGCCTTCTCGGCGGCGTCGGCGGAGGCCTGCTGCTGCTCGGCCTGCTGGAGGATGCGGGCGCGCAGCGCCTCGCCGGCGTCCGCCGTCGACTCGGACGCGGAAGCGGAGCCCTCGGCCTTGTCCGTGCCGCCGTCGACCGGGACGGTGAGGGAGGCGGTGAGCGGCTGCGGGTTGTTCGTGCCGGAGCCCGAACCGTCCGCGCCGTCCTCGTCGGAGATGAGTTCGCCGACGCCCGGCAGCTCGGAGGCGTCCGGGAGGTTCAGGTCCGGGAGCGATATCGAGACCGGGGGCTTGTCCTTGGCGGTGGCCATGCCGCCCGCACCGACCGCCGCGATGACACCGACGCCGAGGACGGTGGAGGAGCGGGCGAAGGCCGAGCGCTGCTTCACGACCCGGTGGCGGCCACCGGAGCGGCTCTGCTGGCGGAGGGATTCCTCGGTGGGGTTCCACTCCCCCCACGTGGTGGCGTCGTCGTCCGAACCGGCGGCACCCGAGGCACCGAACGCATCGAAGGGGGCTTCGGGGGCAGGGGTGTTGGACGCCACGGAGGCGTACTCCTTTCCTTCCTTCTCGCCTACCGGGTTAGCTGACGGGTTCGGAGCAGGAAGGTCTCCTACGGGCGCTGTCGCACGGGTGCGAAAGTGCCCGATTCACCCCAAGTGGTGGTTCCCCGGTTCCTTTTCAGGATTCGGCGCGTGCGCACGGTGCCGTCTCTTGCGACGGCTGGGACGACCGCGCTGCGTTATCGAACGTTAATAGACAGGAGGGCCGGATTCCAAGCTGTTCCGGTTGATCATTCCCGAGATTGAGCCGGTACAGCCCGATTTGACCGCGCTTCAGCAAACGCCTTCCGAACCCCCAGAAACTGACGATGTATCAATTGTTATCGCAGCGGTACCTCTTCACTACGGAACGTCACGGCACCACCGGCATCGTCCGCCGCCGCTCCGGCTGCCCGGCCGCCGGACGGCTCACCGCGAGCAGCGCCATGTCGTCCGTCGACCCCCCGCCCGTGTACCGGCGGACGTCGTCCACGATCGCGTCGAGCAGTTCCTCCGGCCCCGGGAAGATCCGCCCGGCGAGCCGCTCGGCGGGATCGTAGAAGGCCCCCGCGGCATTGCGGGCCTCGGAGAGCCCGTCCGTGTAGAGGAGCAGCGTCGCCCCCGGCGGGTACGCGCTCTCGTCGGCCCGGTCCGGCCAGGCGGCCAGCTCGCCCATGCCCAGCGGCAGCGCCGGCTCGCTCGGCTCCAGGAGCCCCAGGCTCCCGTCCACGTACAGCAGCAGCGGCTCGGGATGACCGCGGTTCACCACCCGTACGCGACCGTCACCGCGCGGGATCTCGGCCAGGACGGCGGTGGTGAACCCCTCGAAGGCGTCCAGGCCGTCGCGGCGCGTGCCCTCCCGGGCCAGGGCCCGCTCCAGGCGCTGCGCGACGCCCTCGAGGGTCGCCTCCTGCTCGGCCGCCTCCCGGAAGGCGCCGATGACGACGGCGACGGCCTCGACCGCGTCGAGCCCCTTGCCCCGGACGTCACCGACCACCAGCCGTACCCCGTACGGCGTGTCCTGGACGGCGAACAGGTCGCCGCCGATGAACGCGTCCGCCTGCGCCGCCTCGTACCGCGCCGCCACCTGGAGCCCGCCGATCCGCTCGGCCGGCGTCGGAAGCACGGCCTTCTGGGCGGTCTCCGCGATCACCCGGGCCGAGGCGAGCCGTTTGCCGCTGCGCCGGACGACCCTGTTGATGAGCAGGGCGAGGGCGGAGACGGTGACGACGGTCAACGTCTCGGTGAGGGACGGGATATCGGCGACGGTGCCGTTGTACACGTGCAGACCGACGCTCGCCAGGATCGCGGCGATGCCGGTGACCAGCGTCGTCAGCATCGAGAAGAACGGGGCCGCGATGAGCGGCGCGGCCGAGAACATCGGGGAGGCCGTGTACGAGGCCGGGGTCGAGAGGTCGAAGGCGACACCGCCGAGGATCACGAGCGGGGGCAGGGCGCGGATGAACCGACGGGCCTGCTCGGCGCGCGGCCCCGGGCGCCCGTTGCCCTCGCCGCGCGCCGCTCGCTGCCCCTGCCCCACCTGTGCTCTCCTGCCCGGTCCGTACACGGCGACGGACGGTACCGCGCCCTCCCCAGGGTGGCGGGAGCCGCGCCGCGCGGCGACCCCCGCTCCGCCGAGTGGGGGACACACCCCCGTACGCCCCGCCGGTCAGCCGCCCGCGCCCAGCCGCCCGGACCGGCCCAGGGCCCGGACCGCGCCCGCACACCCCAGCCCGACCCCGCACAGCACCAGCCACGGCGTCGCCGACCACCTCGTGACATCGAGCAGCACGCCCGTCCCCAGGTTCCCGAGCGTGATCCCGACCCCGCAGACGGTGTTGTAGAGCCCGTAGTGCGTGGCCACCCACCGCCCGCCCGAGAGCGCGACGACCGTGTCCATCTCGTACGGGTACAGCACCGCGTTCGCGACCGCCAGGACCGCCGCGCACAGCAGCAGGCCCACGAGCCCTGGCACGGCCACCGGCAGCAGGAAGGCCCCGCCCATCAGCACGAGCCCCAGGACCAGACACCGCTCCCGGCTCAGCCGGCGCTTGCACCACGCCGTGATCCGCAGCTGTCCCGCCAGCGCCACGAGCGCGGAGACCACGAACAGCGCGGTCGTGGCCGCCGTGCCGTCCGCCGCCAGCGGCAGTGCCAGATAGACCTGGAAGGACAGGACGTACGAGCCGGTCATCGCGAGCGAGAAGAGCCAGAACGTGCGGTTGGTCAGCACCGTACGGAACTGGCCCCGCTCCTCGACGCTCTCGGGGGCCTCCTCCCGTAGCCGTACCGGAAGGTGCCGCAGCTGTACCAGCGTCAGGAGGGCGAACAGCACCGCCGCCACCACACACGTCAGCCGGAAAGACACCCCGGTCAGCGCCACCCCGACCAGTGGCCCGAGCAGGATCCCGGCCTGGTAGTACGTGTTGAACAGCGCGAACGCCTCCACGCGCCGCTCCCCCGCCTCCGCCGCGAGGTACGCCCGCACGGCCGGGTTGAACAGCGCCCCCGCCAGGCCCGTCGCCACCGATGCGGCGATCAGCACCGGCAGCGACTGGGCGAACGCGAGCGCCCCGAAGCCCGCCGTCCGCAGCGCGCACCCGGCGACGATCAGCGGCTTGAAGCCGAACCGGTCGGCGAGCGCCCCGCCGACCAGGAACATGCCCTGCTGGGAGAGGTTCCGTACGCCGAGCACCAGCCCGACCGCCCACGCCGCCATGCCCAGCCCGCCCGCGCCCCGGTCACCCGCGAGATGCGCGGCGAGATACGGCATCAGCATGTAGAAGCCGAGGTTGATGGTCAGCTGGTTGAGGAAGAGCAGCCGCGCGGCCGGTTCGAAGGTACGGCTCTGCCGCCAGATCCCGCCCTTGGCGGGGGCCTCGGCCCGGGCGTTCATCGGACCCGCTCCAGGACCCGGCGGGTCCAGCCGTCGACCTGCGCGTCGCCCTCGTACGCCGCCGGCTCCTCGCGCGGCGGGGCGTCGAGCAGTCCGTGTGCCGCACAGAACTCGTCGCTGAAGACCGTGTCGAAGTACCGCTGCGGCCCGTCCGGGAAGACGGCCGCGATCCGTGTCCCGCGCGGCCGGGTGCGGGCCAGCCACCCGGCGACCAGCGCGACCGCGCCCACGCTCCAGCCGCCCGTGGCGAACTGACGCGACGCCAGGCGCCGGGCGGCCCGGACCGCGTCCGCCGGTCCGACCCAGTGGATCTCGTCGAAGGCCGCGTGGTCGACGTTGCCGGGGTGGATGGAGGAGCCGAGCCCGCGCATCAGCCGTTCGCCGGCCGGGAGACCGAAGACGGTGGAGTGGACGCTGTCCACGCCCACCAGCTCCAGGGCGGGGCTGGACGTGGCCCGCAGCGCGCGGGAGATCCCGGCGGAGTGCCCCCCGGTCCCCACCGCGCAGACCAGGACGTCGATCCGGTCGAGCTGCGCGGAGAGCTCGGCGGCGAGTCCCCCGTACGCCTCGGGGTTGTCGGGGTTGCCGTACTGGTTCGGCCACCACGCCCCGTCGAGGCTCGTCAGAAGCTCCGCCACCCGGTCCATGCGCGCCTGCTGCCAGCCGCCCCGCGGGCTCGGCTCCGGCACGACGTGGACCCGGGCGCCGTGGGCGACGAGCATCCGCTCGACGATCGGTTCGAGACCGGGGTCGGTGACGACATGGACGGGGTGGCCGTGCAGCACTCCGGCCAGCGCGAGGCCGAGGCCGAGCGTGCCGGAGGTCGATTCGACGATGGGCGCGCCGGGCCGCAGCTCTCCGCGGCGGCGCGCCGCTTCGACCATGTAGAGGGCGGCACGGTCCTTGATGCCGCCGAAGTTGAAGCCTTCGAGTTTGGCCCAGTAGCCGTCGTCCATCCACAGCACGGGGGTGTTGCCGACGGTCTGCGCGGCGACGGACAGCAGGTCGTTCATGGGTACGTCCTTGACGTGGGTACGCGGAAGGGAGCCTGGTCGTGTCGTGCGATCCGGCTCAGTTCCGGTCCACTCCGAGGGCGATCAGCAGACGGCCCGGCTCGGGGCCGGGTCCCGCCCGGTCGCGCACACAGCGGGCGTGCGGATCCGCGGGGAAGACCTCTTCGTGGTCGACGTCGACGGCCGCGTCGGCGCCCGGCGCGGCGAACTGCGGCGCGGTCTGCGCGGGCAGATGGGCGTCGAAGGACCATGCCTCGCCCGGCCGCTCGCAGCCGTGCGGCAGCGCGGGGGCGGAGACGGTCGTCGTGTCGGCGGGCAGGGGCGGCACATGGTGTCCGTGCGACCCGTGGCAGACGCTCACCAGCAGGGCGAGGAGCGCGAGCAGGACGAGGACGGCGGGCGCCCGCCGTCGTACGTCAGTCACCGCTCCGTCACTCATGGTGCGCGTGACATTACGGTGCGGCAGCGCACGCCCGCAAAGCGCCGGGCGCGGTTTTGGCCACCGTTTACCTACGGTCGAACCGCTACATGTTCCGCTCCGCGTAGACCTCCAGCGCGTCCCGGACGAGGAGGGCGGTGCCCTCGCTGTGCTGGTCGTAGTTGGCGCCGAAGCGCGGGTCGTCGACGTACATCCGGCCGAGTCCGATCACGTACTCCTTCGTCGGCGTCGTGGTGGTCGACAGCCACGCGACGTGGCGCCGCGCGATGGCCTGGACCTCGTCGCCGTCGGCGGCGAGCCCGTCCCGCGCCGCCTGTCCGAAGTCGCGGGCGATGCCGGCCTGCTCGTCCATGAACGCCTGCTTCTGCTCGGCGCTGAGCGAGCGCCACCAGCGGTCGCCCTTCTCGTACGCGTCGCGGCCCCAGCGCTCGGTGACCTCCTCCTCGTACTGCGTGTGATCGAATCCGTCGAACACTTCTTCCGCCATGAGCTCTTCTCCGTTCTCCGTCTTGTGGAGAGTGGTCCGCACGGCCTCGATCTGTCGCCCGATCCGCTCCCGCTCCTGTTCCAGCAGGAGGAGGTGGGTGCGCAGGGCGGCGGACGAGTCCCGCTGACCTTCCAGGACCTCGGCGATCGCGGGCAGGGAGAGCCCCAGCTCGCGCAGCAGCAGGATGCGCTGCAGTCGCACGAGCGCCGCCTGGTCGTAGTACCGGTAACCGTTGGCGCCGATCCGGCTGGGCTCCAGCAGTCCGCGCTCTCCGTAGTGCCGGAGGGTGCGGCTGGTGGTGCCGGCCTTCTTGGCGATCTCCTGGATCGACCACTCCATGGGGAAAACGCTAAATCTTGACGTTGCGTAAAGGTCAAGCGGCGCGAGACGGGGACACGGGAACACGACGAAGGCCCGGATCCAGTGACTGGATCCGGGCCTTCGTTGCTACTGAGTAGCGGGGACAGGATTTGAACCTGCGACCTCTGGGTTATGAGCCCAGCGAGCTACCGAGCTGCTCCACCCCGCGTCGGTGAATATGACCTTACGGCATGGGGCGCCGATCCCCTAATCCCTTTTGCGGCGACGGTCACGGCAACGGTTTCAGCAGCCGCAGTCCTCGGCGTCGACCGGCGCCGTCAGCGGGTCCGCGTCCTTCTTCTCGGGGCCCTCCCAGGTCTCGTACGGGAAGCCCTCGCGGACCCAGTACTCGAAGCCCCCGAGCATCTCCTTCACCTGGTAGCCCAGCTGGGCCAGGGCGAGCGCGGCACGCGTGGCGCCGTTGCAGCCGGGGCCCCAGCAGTACGTGACCACCGGCACGGACTTGTCGAGCAGCTGCTCGGCCTGCTCGGCGATGAGCGCGGTCGGCAGGTGGATCGCGCCGGGGACGTGGCCCTGGTCCCAGGACGCGGTGGAGCGGGAGTCGAGGACCACGAAGCCGGGCTCGCCGTCGGCGGCGAGGGCGCTCGCGACATCGGAGACATCGGCGTGGAAGGCGAGGCTGGCGGAGAAGTAGGCGGCCGCGGCGGCCGGCGAGGCGGGCGGGGTACGAAGTACGGCGTTGACCTGCGCGGTTGTCGTCATGCATGAAAATCTACGGTCGAAGATCACGGCGCTGAAGTGGCAAATCCCGGCGCCGATGCCGATCAGCCGGGGAAATCCGGGCGTTCGGCGGGGGGCGGCAGGGATCTCACGCACCGGACGCCCCGGAGCCCGGGAAGGGGCCCGTAGCGGCCCTCAGCGCCGCGAAGCCGTCACATGTCGCAGGCGTCATCCGTCATCACGATGACGGGCATCAACGAGGGAGACACCGATGGACGAGAAGGACCTCCTGGCCGAGCGCTTCCAGGCCGACCGCACCCATCTGAAGGCGGTCGCCTACCGGATGCTGGGCTCGCTGAGCGAGGCCGAGGACGCCGTCCAGGAAGCGTGGCTCAAGCTCAACCGGTCCGACGTCAGCGAGGTGCAGAACCTCAGCGGCTGGCTGACGACGGTCGTCGGACGGGTCTGCCTGGACATGCTGCGTTCGCGCGCCTCCCGCCGGGAGGACCCGCTGGAGTACTACGTCCCCGACCCGCTGGTCCGCAGCGCGGAGGGCACCCGCGACCCGGAGGAGGAGGCGCTGCTCACCGACTCGGTGGGCCTGGCGCTGCTCGTCGTCCTGGAGACGCTGGGGCCGGCCGAGCGGCTGGCGTTCGTCCTGCACGACATGTTCGCCGTCTCCTTCGACGAGATCGCCCCGATCGTGGACCGCACGCCGGCCGCGACCCGTCAGCTCGCCAGCCGCGCCCGCCGCCGCGTCCAGGGCGCGGCCCCGGCGCCCGCCCCGGACCTCACCCGGCAGCGCCAGGTCGTCGACGCGTTCATGGCGGCCTCCCAAGGCGGTGACTTCGAGGGGCTGCTCGCGGTCCTCGACCCGGACGTGGTCCTGCGGGCGGACGGCGGCAAGGCGCTCGCGGCCGCCTCGAAGCTGGTCCGCGGCGCCGAGGCGGTCGTCAACCAGGCGCTCACCTTCGCCCGCTTCCGGCGCGAGTACCGGACGGTCGAGGTCAACGGCGCCGCGGGCATCGTCTCCTTCGTGGACGGCCGGGCGGCCGGGCTCATGGCCTTCACGATCGTGGACGACCGCATCGTGGAGATCCAGATCATCGCGGACCCGGAGCGCCTGGCGGCCCTGGGCCTCTGAGGCCCCGTCGAACGACGAAGCGCCCCGCCCGGTCGCAACCGGGTGGGGCGCTTCGCCCGAGGTAGGCCGTGTGGGACTCGAACCCACAACCAACGGATTAAAAGTCCGCTGCTCTGCCAATTGAGCTAACGGCCCTCGGCACATCACCCCCGAGCATAGCCGCATAGATCCCCGGAACCGATCGGGTATCCGACACGAGGAAGGGCCCGTACGGCACTCACGTGTCGTACGGGCCCTTCCGTGTCAGCTCACACGGTGTCAGCCGTTGCGCTTCCAGCGCGGCTTGTCGTCGCGGCGGCCGAAGGAGCCGCCGGTCGAGCCGGTGCCGCGGTGGTCGCCGCCGCGGTGGTCGTCACGACGGCCGTACGGGCGGTCGCTGCCACCGGAGCGGAAGCCGCCCGAGGGGCGGTCGTCGCGACGGTCGCGGTTGAACGGGCGGTCGCTGCCACGGTGGCCGCCGGTGGGGCGGTCGTCGCGACGGAAGCCACCGGACGGACGGTCGTTGTCACGACGGTCGTCGCGACGGAAGCCGCCACGGTCGTCACGGTTGAAGCCACCCGAGGGGCGGTCGTCACGGCGGAAGCCACCACGGTCGTTGTCACGACGCTCGTTGTCGCGGCGGAAGCCACCGGACGGGCGGTCGTCGCGATTGAAGGAACGGCCGCCACGGTCGTCACGGTTGAAGCCACCCGACGGACGGTCGTCGCGACGGAAACCGCCGGAGGGACGGTCGTTGTCGCGGCGGAAGCCACCCGACGGACGGTCGTTGTCACGGCGCTCGAAGGAACGGCCACCGCGGTCGTCACGGCGGTCGTCGCGGCGGAAGCCACCACGGTCGCCACCACGGTCGTCGCGACGGAAGCCACCGCGGTCGCCGCCACGGTCACGGCGCTCGTAGTTGCCCCGCTCGTCGCGGAACGCCGGGCGCTCCTCGCGGCGCTCCTCGCGCACCGGCTCGGACGCCACCACGGCCGCGGCGACCTCGGCCTCGGCGGCCTCCGTCACCTCGGCGACCGCAGCCTCCGGGTCCTCGCCCCGCTCGCGCGCGGAACGGGCGACCAGGCGGTCGGCCTCCTCGCGGAGCTCGGCGGCGCGGCGGGTCAGACGCTCCAGCTGCTTGGTGAGGTCGGCGACCTCACGCTCGGCCTGCTTGGCGGCGTTGTTCGCGGAGTCGGCCTGGACCTCGGTCAGCGAACGCGCACCGGTGATCTCGGCGACCTCCGGGTCGAACGCGCCCGCGCCGCCCACGATGTGACGCGAGGCGTCGACGCCCGCGTCCTCCATCAGACGGAAGATCTGACGGCGCTGGTGCGGGAGGGCGAGGGAGACCACGACGCCGGAGCGGCCGGCGCGGGCGGTACGGCCCGAGCGGTGCAGGTAGTCCTTGTGGTCACCGGCCGGGTCCACGTTCAGGACCAGGTCGATGCCGTCGACGTGGATGCCGCGGGCGGCGACGTCGGTGGCGACCAGCGCGTTGACGTAGCCGTCCTTGAAGTCGGCCAGCACGCGGGTACGGGCACCCTGCGTCATGCCGCCGTGCAGCGCGTCGGCCTTCACGCCGGCCTCGACGAGCTGCTCGGCGATGCGGTCGGCGCCCAGCTGGGTGCGGACGAAGATGATCGTGCGGCCCTTGCGGGCGGCGATGGCGGCCGTGACCGGCGCCTTGTCCTTCGGCTTCACGACGAGGACGTGGTGCGTCATGGTCGTGACGTTGCCCTGGGCGCTGTCGACCTCGTGGCTGACCGGGTTGTTCAGGTAGCGCTTGACCAGCGTGCCGATCTCGTTCTCCATGGTGGCGGAGAAGAGCATGCGCTGGCCGCCCTCGGGGACCTGGTCGAGCAGCTCGGTGACCTCGGGCAGGAAGCCCAGGTCGGACATCTGGTCGGCCTCGTCGAGGACGGCGACCTGGACGTTCTCCAGGGAGCAGGCGCCACGGTTGATGATGTCGCGCAGACGGCCCGGGGTGGCGACGAGGATGTCGACGCCGCGCTCCAGGGCGTAGATCTGGTTGCCCATGGACGTACCGCCGCAGACGACCTTGATCTTCAGGCCGAGCACGTCGCCGTACGGCTGGAGGGCGTCCGCGACCTGCATCGCGAGCTCACGGGTCGGGGTGAGGATGACCGCGCGGGGCTTCTTCTTCTCGGTGTGGCCGCCGGCCAGCTGGGCCAGGGTCGGCAGACCGAAGGAGAGGGTCTTGCCGGAGCCGGTACGGCCGCGGCCGAGGATGTCCTTGCCGGCCAGGGCGTCCGGGATGGTCGCCGCCTGGATCGGGAAGGGGGTGGTCACACCGTTCTGCGCGAGCTTGCGCACGACGCCCTCGGGCAGGCCCAGGTCGGCGAAGGTGATGGTGGGCTCGGAGAACTCGGCCTCGGCGGCCTCGGTGACGTCGGACGCCTCGGTCTCGACGATCTCGGTGGCCTCTACGGCCTCGACGATCTCGTCGTTCTCGGGCATGACGGCGTGGTCAGAACTGAAAATGGACATGCGAAATGCGAAACCTTCCGGAGTCTCGGCACGCGCCCGTCAACTCCGTGAAATTCGCAAATCGACCGCCTCAATGCGGTCCAGCCACGGCTAGGGAGAGTACGCGCCACGCGGCGCTCTTCTGTGTCGGCGCCGGGCAATGGGATCAAACGATCTACCACCATACGCACCCTCCCCCACCTATGGCAAACCGGACTCCGTCACACCGGCCCGACCTGCGGCGATGCCTCCGGCTCCGCCTGCCCGCCCGGCCCGTCCGCCGCCTTCATCGCACCCATGTGGGTGTCCGCGCCCGGCGTCGAGGTCGGCTGCTCGGTCGGCTTGTCGGTCGGCTCGGGGGTCGGCTCCGGGGTCGGGCTCGGCTCCGGCTCCGGGGTCGGGCTGGGCTCCGGCGGATCGACCGGCGGAGTGGCCTCCCCACCCGGCGCGCTGGGCCCACCGGCCCCACCCGTTCCACCGGGCTCATGGCCAGGCTTCGGCTTCTTCCCCGGACCCGCCGGAGCTTCCACCGGAGGCTTCCCGGAGGGCGACGGGGAGCCGCTGGGCACCGGCGACGCCGAGCCGGCGCCGTCCGCGTCCGGCCCGCTCCTGTCGGCCGAGCCCCCGGCGGTCCCGCCGTGCCGGCCCGACACCCCGACCCCGCCGTCCGATTCGGCCGCCACGCCCTGCTTCCCCGCGGACTTGCTGGGCGCCGGCTTCGCGCCCTCGTCACTCACACTCATACAGCCGCTCAGACCGGCACAGGCGGCGACCGCCAACGCGGCGGCGGCCCATCTCACACGGGTGGGCAAAGGGCGCACGGAGGGCACCTCCAGGACACAAGGGGCGGGAAAGCCGGGAAGGGAACGCGTTTCGCTGCCCAACTCCCTTTGCCCCACGAGGGACACGCCCGCGCCGCAACCGCCTACCGGCGATCGGCCCTCACCCGTATCCGAGCGCGTGCAGCCGCTCGTCGTCGATGCCGAAGTGGTGGGCGATCTCGTGCACGACGGTGATCTCCGTCTCCGCGACCACGTCCTCGCGCGACTCGCACATCCGCAGGGTCGGCCCCCGGTAGATCGTGATCCGGTCCGGCAGCACCCCCGCGTACCACTCGCCCCGGTCCGTCAGCGGAGTCCCCTCGTACAGACCGAGCAGCTCGGGGTCGTCGGGCGCGGGCTCGTCCTCGACGAACACCGCGACGTTGTCCATCAGCCGCGTCAGTTCCGGCGGGATCCGGTCCAAGGCCTCGGCGACAAGCTCCTCGAACTCCTCGCGCGTCATCTCCAGCACCCGCCCATTGTCGCCCCAGGGGAAACCGTTTTGGCGATACCGGCTGGCATCCCATATGCTTCTCACGTCCCCGACGCGCTGAGAAGCGCCCAGGTGGGCCCTTAGCCCTCATCGTCTAGTGGCCCAGGACGCCGCCCTTTCAAGGCGGTAGCACGGGTTCGAATCCCGTTGGGGGCACGCTTAACCATGTGCGAGACTAGTGCTCGCACATTGCATGGTCCTGTGGAGCAGTTGGTTAGCTCGCCACCCTGTCAAGGTGGAGGTCGCGGGTTCAAGTCCCGTCAGGATCGCTGAGGTCAGAAATGATCTCGTGGCTGGGTAGCTCAGTTGGTACGAGCGATCGCCTGAAAAGCGATAGGTCGCCGGTTCGACCCCGGCCCCAGCCACAAACAGAAGGCCCCGTTCGAAAGAACGGGGCCTTCTTCGTGTCTCCATCCCTGTACGGGGAGCCAGGGGCACCCGGTCGGCCGAACCGGGCACCCCCACTCCTCGGATCAGGCCGCGCGGCGCCGGCCCCGCCAACCCCGGACCGCGAGCACCACCGCCACCACGGCGACGACCCCCACCAGCAGCGCCCAGTCCGGCACCGACCGGCTCAGCGACGCCACCCGCTCCTCCACCGCGAAGGAATCGTCCACGGACAGGAGCCCGGGCAGCGCGGTCGTGCCGTCGAAGACCAGGAAGAGCGTGCCGAGCACGACGAAGAACAGCCCGGACAGCAGCGAGGTCGTGTGCAGTTCGAAGCGGCCGGCCCGGATCGTCCGGCCGCGCAGCCAGCGCCGCCGGCCGAGCTCGTACCGCTCCCAGAGCAGCGCGAGCAGGAACAGCGGCACCGCCATTCCCAGCGCGTACACCGCGAGGAGCAGCCCGCCGTAGGCCGGGCTGCCGCTCAGCGCCGCCACCGTCAGGACGCTGCCGAGGATCGGGCCCGCGCAGAAACCGGCGAGGCCGTAGACCAGGCCGAGGGCGTACACGGAGACCGCCGTCGTGGGGCGGATCCGGCCGCTGACCTCGGCGATCCGGCGGGAGGCGAAGCCCATCCCGAGGATCTGGAGCGCGCCGAGCACGATGATCGTCCAGCCTCCGAGCGCCACCAGCAGGTCCCGGTGGCCGTAGAACAGCCGCCCGGCGTACGACCCGGCCGCGCCGAGCGGGACGAGGGTGGTGGCCAGACCGGCGTAGAAGATTCCGGTACGGGCCAGGAGCCGGCTCGTCGAGTCGATCGAGTACGCGAAGAAGGCCGGGAGCAGCAGGGCGCTGCACGGGCTGAGCAGGGCGAGGAGGCCGCCGAGGAAGGCGGCCAGATATCCGATGTCGGAGGTCATCGCCCGGCCTTCGCCGACTCCGCCGCCTTCGCCGCCTTCGCGGCCGCGTCGATCGCCTCCGTGAAGGTCTCCATCGGCTGCGCGCCCGCGATCGGTCGCCCGTTGACCAGGAACGACGGGGTCGAGGTCGCGCCCAGCGAGTACCCCTGCTCCTGGTCCTTGCTCACCGCCGCCCGGGCCGCCGCGCCGTCCGTGTCCTTCGCGAACCGCGCGAGGTCGGGGACGCCCGCCTCCTTCGCGAGTGCGGTCAGCCGCTCGGTGCCGAAGCCCTTCTCCTTCGCGCCCTCGGCGTACGCCGCCTTGTGGAACTCCCAGAACCGGCCCTGCTGCCCCGCCGCCCACGACGCCCGGGCCGCCGCCTCCGACTCCTCGCCGAAGATCGGGAAGTTCCGCCACTCGATGCGCAGGGTGCCGTTCTCGACGTACTTCTTCACCAGCTCGGGCTCGGTGTCCCGGGCGAACTTCCCGCAGTAGCCGCACTTGAAGTCGGCGTACTCGATCAGCACGACGGGCGCGTCGGCCCGCCCCATGGCCAGCTTGTCGGCGGCGTCGCGGCGGGCGTACGCCTCCAGCTCGGGGTAGATGCCGTTGCTCGGGTCGGCGGTGACCTCGGCGACCGGCGACGCTCCCGACCCGCTCCCGGACGCGGGCTTGGTCGCGGTGTACGAGACGACTCCGAGCAGCGCGGCGGCGAGGGCCACCCCGGAGACGATCACGATCGGCTTGGACTTGGACATGCGGAAACGCTCCTGAACAGTGCGAGAGAGGGGACGGACGACGACGGTGGTCCGCCCTCTAGACGCGCAGGATCGAGAGCTCCACGGGTGACGGCGGTACGAGCTCCGGCGGCTCCGGGCCGGGCACCAGGTCCGGTACGTCGACGGCCGCGCCCCCGTCCCCGCAGGCCGTGCGCTCGCCCGCCAGGGCCGGCAGCAGCTCGCCGAAACCATTCGCCCGGGGCGGTACGACCGGTCCTGCCGCACCCTCTTCCCGCAGATGCCCCTGGCCGCAGCCGGGCGAAGGGCTCCCCACGACCTCGGGGAACGACACCGACGACACCGATGTCACCGACGACACCGCCAACGCCGTGCTCGCACCGCACACCAGGACCCCGAGCACCACACCCACCAGCGCGGCGAGCGCCGCGAGCGCGCGGACGGTGCGGGACATACGGGTACCTCTCAGCTCGACGTGCCCGAAATATTACGGGCCGCACCCCACGGAAATCGGTTCGCCCGTTCTCGGCCCGGGGTGCGATCCTGGATTCCGTATGTCTACTTCCTTCGCCGCCCTCCAGTCCGTCCTGGCCGAGGTCTCGCTGCGGGACGCCCACCGGCTCGGCCGCCGTCTCGAGGGCGCCCGCCGCATCCGCAAGCCCGAGGCCCGTGAGGCCGTCCTGGACGAGATCGCCGCCGAGGCCGGCAAGGCCAAGGAGCGCGTCGACGGGCGCGCCGCCCGCGTGCCCGCGGTCACGTACCCCGAGCAGCTGCCCGTCTCACAGAAGAAGGACACGATCCTGGAGGCGATACGCGACCACCAGGTCGTGATCGTCGCCGGTGAGACGGGCTCCGGAAAGACCACGCAGATCCCCAAGATCTGTCTGGAGCTCGGCCGGGGCGTCCGCGGCATGATCGGCCATACGCAGCCGCGCCGGCTCGCCGCCCGTACGGTCGCCGAGCGCGTCGCGGACGAGCTGAAGACGCCTCTCGGCGAGGCGGTCGGCTGGAAGGTCCGCTTCACCGACCAGGTGAACCCCGACGCGACCTTCGTGAAGCTGATGACCGACGGCATCCTGCTCGCCGAGATCCAGACGGACCGCGAGCTGCGCGCCTACGACACGATCATCATCGACGAGGCCCACGAGCGGTCCCTCAACATCGACTTCCTGCTCGGCTATCTGGCCCAGCTGCTGCCCAAGCGCCCCGACCTCAAGGTCGTCATCACCTCCGCGACCATCGACCCCGAGCGCTTCTCCCGCCACTTCGGCGAGGCGCCGATCGTCGAGGTCAGCGGACGGACGTACCCCGTGGAGGTCCGCTACCGGCCTCTCCTCGAAGAGGACTCCGAAGAGGCCGACCGGGACCAGATCACCGCGATCTGCGACGCCGTCGACGAGCTCCAGTCCGAGGGCCCCGGCGACATCCTCGTCTTCCTCTCCGGCGAGCGGGAGATCCGCGACACCGCCGACGCGCTGCTGAAGAAGCAGCTCCGCAGCACCGAGGTCCTCCCCCTCTACGCGCGCCTGAGCCACGCCGAGCAGCACCGCGTCTTCCAGGCGCACTCCGGCCGCCGGATCGTCCTCGCCACCAACGTGGCCGAGACCTCGCTGACCGTCCCCGGCATCAAGTACGTGATCGATCCGGGCACCGCCCGTATCTCCCGCTACTCCCACCGGACCAAGGTCCAGCGCCTCCCGATCGAGCCCGTCAGCCAGGCCAGCGCCAACCAGCGCAAGGGCCGCTGCGGCCGTACGTCCGACGGCATCTGCATCCGGCTCTACTCCGAGGACGACTTCCTCGGACGGCCGGAGTTCACGGACGCCGAGATCCTCCGGACGAACCTGGCCTCCGTCATCCTGCAGATGACCGCGGCCGGCCTCGGCGAGATCGAGAAGTTCCCCTTCATCGACCCGCCGGACCACCGCAACATCCGCGACGGCGTGCAGCTCCTCCAGGAGCTCGGCGCGCTGAACCCGGCGGAGAAGGATCCGAAGAAGCGGCTGACGGAGCAGGGCCGGAAGCTGTCCCAGCTCCCCGTCGACCCGCGCCTGGCCCGGATGGTCCTGGAGGCCGACAAGAACGGCTGTGTACGGGAAGTCATGGTGATCGCCGCCGCGCTCTCCATCCAGGACCCGCGCGAGCGCCCCGCCGAGAAGCAGGCCCAGGCCGACCAGCAGCACGCCCGCTTCAAGGACGAGACGAGCGACTTCCTCGCCTTCCTCAACCTCTGGCGTTACATCCGCGAGCAGCAGAAGGAGCGTGGGTCCAGCTCCTTCCGCCGGATGTGCAAGCAGGAGTACCTGAACTTCCTGCGCATCCGCGAGTGGCAGGACATCTACGCGCAGCTGCGCACGGTCGCCAAGCAGATGGGGATCCACCTCAACGAGGAGGACGCGCCGGAGCAGTCGGTGCACACGTCCCTCCTCGCCGGTCTGCTCTCGCACATCGGCATGAAGGACGTGAAGGAGGGCGCCAAGAACGAGTACCTGGGCGCCCGCAGCGCCAAGTTCGCGGTCTTCCCGGGCTCGGCGCTCTTCAAGAAGCCCCCGCGCTTCATCATGTCCGCCGAGCTGGTGGAGACCTCGCGGCTGTGGGCCCGGGTCAACGCGAAGATCGAGCCGGAGTGGATCGAGCCGCTCGCGCAGCACCTGATCAAGAAGACGTACAGCGAGCCGCACTGGGAGAAGGACCAGGCGGCCGTCATGGCGATCGAGAAGGTCACGCTCTACGGCGTGCCGATCGTCACCGACCGCAAGGTGAACTACGGGCGGATCGACCCCGAGGCCTCCCGTGACCTGTTCATCCGCAACGCGCTCGTCGAGGGCGACTGGCGCACGCACCACAAGTTCTTCGCCGACAACAGGAAGCTCCTCACCGAGGTCGAGGAGCTGGAGCACCGTGCCCGGCGCCGGGACATCCTCGTCGACGACGAGACGCTCTTCGACTTCTACGACAAGCGGGTGCCCGAACACGTCGTGTCGGGCGCGCACTTCGACTCCTGGTGGAAGCACAAGCGCCGTGAGGAACCGGAGTTCCTCGACTTCGAGCGCGAGATGCTCATCAATGAGAAGGCCGCCGGGGTCACCAAGGACGACTATCCGGACTCCTGGCGGCAGGGGGCGCTGAAGTTCCGGGTGACGTACCAGTTCGAGCCGGGCGCGGACGCCGACGGCGTCACCGTCCACGTCCCGCTCCAGGTCCTGAACCAGGTCACGGACGAGGGCTTCGACTGGCAGATCCCCGGTCTGCGCGAAGAGGTCGTCACCGAGCTGATCCGCTCGCTCCCGAAGCCGATCCGCCGCAACTACGTGCCGGCGCCGAACTTCGCGACCCGCTTCCTGGACTCGGCCGTCCCCCGGCAGGAGCCGCTGCCGGTCACGCTCGCCCGTGAGCTGCACCGCATGGGCGGGGTCCCGGTCTCGCCGGACGACTTCGACCTGTCCCGGATCCCCGACCATCTGAAGATCACCTTCCGGATCGTCGACGAGCGGCGCCGCAAGCTCGCCGAGGACAAGGACCTGGAGGCGCTGAAGCTGAAGCTGCGCCCCAAGGCCCGCCAGGCCCTCTCCAAGGCCGCCGCAGCGGCCACGACGGGCCCGGACGGCTCCGGGCAGTCTCTGGAGCGCACAGGCCTCACGGAGTGGACGATCGGCACGCTCACGAAGGTCTTCGAGACCCGTCGGGCCGGCCAGCCGGTCAAGGCGTTCCCCGCGCTCGTGGACGCCGGCGACACCGTCTCCGTACGGCTCTTCGACACGGAGGCCGAGCAGGCGCAGGCGATGTGGCAGGGCACGCGGAAGCTGATCCTGCTGAACATCCCGGTGAACCCGGCGAAGTTCGCCTCGGACAAGCTGACCAACCAGCAGAAGCTGGCGCTGTCCCGTAATCCGCACGGCTCGATCCAGGCGCTCTTCGACGACTGCGCGACCGCCGCGGCGGACAAGCTGATCGCGGACCACGGCGGGCCGGTCTGGGACGAGGAGTCGTTCCGGAAGCTGTACGACAAGGTCCGCGCCGACCTCGTCGACACGACCGTCCGCACGGTGGGCCAGGTCCAGCAGATCCTGGCGGCCTGGCAGGCCTGCGAGCGGCGCCTGAAGGCCACGAACAGCCTGGCCCTGATCAACAACCTGGCGGACGTGCGCGAGCAGCTGGCGTGGCTGATGCCGGCCGGCTTCGTGACGAAGACCGGGCTGCGGCGGCTGCCGGACCTGATGCGCTATTTGGTGGCGGTGGACCGGCGGCTGCAGCAGATGCCGACGGGCGTCCAGCGGGACACCACCCGTATGGACAAGGTCCACGAGATGCAGGACGAGTACGCCTGGCTGCTCGAACAGCTCCCGAAGGGGCGTCCGGTGCCGAAGGAGGTCACCGACATCCGCTGGATGATCGAGGAGCTCCGGGTCAGCTATTTCGCGCACGCGCTGGGCACGGCGTACCCCGTCTCGGACAAGCGGATCGTGAAGGCGATCGACGCCCTGGCCCCCTGATGGGGGTGTCGCCTTGCGTCGGTTCGACCTGACCCTCTGACCTGCTGTACAGTCTTCCTCGCAGCCCCTCGCAGGGCGCTGCGAGCAAGGTCCTGTGGAGCAGTTGGTTAGCTCGCCACCCTGTCAAGGTGGAGGTCGCGGGTTCAAGTCCCGTCAGGATCGCTTCAGAGAAGGCCCGCACCGATCGGTGCGGGCCTTCTTCGTTGCGTTCCCGTGTATTGACGCCGCCCGCCGGCCGCCGGTACCCAGACATCAGGGAATCGGGGGCCCACACCGGAGGTGGTCGCGCATGGCCGCGGCGTCCGCAGCACGACCAGCAAGACCGGCACGTGAGTCGAGACACGAGATACGCGCACTGCTGCGCGCCCATCTGGCGGCCGCGTCCCGCTGCGGGCACGTCACCCGGCAGTGTTCGGTCTGCCACCGCCTCCTGGCGCTCGCCATCGAGCTGGAGCGCACCGAGGACGAAAGTCCCACCGACCCATGACCAACGGCGGGTTGAGCCGCGTCCGGGGAGTGGGAGGCTGTTCTTTGGCAAGGCTTCGCCAGTGTGACGGGAGTCACCGCACCAGTTTCAGAAACCGGTTCACTTACACCCTCCCTACACGGGCCCCATTTAATATGTGCAATTGCACCACCCTTCGAGCCGTGTGACGGGGCACAAAAAAGATCGCGCTGGACCCGGCGGAGTCCAGCGCGATCGATGACGAAGAGCCTGTTGGGGCAGGCGCCCGTCGGTAGTGCTTGGGGTGGGCGGTCCAGGTTGGGGGACCCGGAAGTGCCCGGTGAAGCGGGGTGTTGCGCGTACCTCAGGCCTCGCTGCGCTGCTGCGGAATGCCCGCCAGCAGGGCGCGGACCTCAGCCTCGCGGTACCGGCGGTGTCCACCCAGCGTGCGGATGGACGTGAGCTTTCCTGCCTTCGCCCAACGGGTCACCGTCTTCGGGTCCACGCGGAACATCGTGGCAACCTCAGCGGGGGTCAGCAGCGGCTCGGCATCAGGGGTGCGAGCGGTCATGAGCGGCCTCCTCGGGAGAACCGAACCTTCTCGGTTCTTTCCTCTAAATTCTGCACCTTGACCCGCGTTGCCCGAAATGGCGGACGCGAGCCGAGTCGGTTATAGGACGAACGGCTTGTCCTCGGCACTACAACTACACCATCCGTCCAGCCACGTCGGCCAAACCGATGGAATTGCCCTCGCAGGTGTTCATCAGCGGCGGAAGTCAATGGACCATGCCATAACGGACAGTCACGCCACTGTGACGATCAGTCACAGAGCGATCAGGAGTCGTCAGACCCCCCATAGAGTGCAATGCTGAGCGTTCCGCCCATAGTTGGACGGAAGGAACCCTCCCCGGACTCCTTGTCCTATTTTGGCACGAGGGTGGGTGATGGACGCAAGGGCGCAGTAAGTGCTATCCGTCACGCTTGAGCCAAAGGCCCGGATCGGGACCTACGTCCCGCCGCGGACTCACCAACGTCCCCCCAAGGACCCACCAAGGACCCGCGGCGCTTAGTGATCATTTACATCAGCCGTACATGTCCTGTCGATGGTCAATTGGCGAACTGCAGGTTGCGGATCTCCCGCCACCGCTCCGCCAGCCGGCCGTACGCCTCGCTCGCACCCTCCCCGTCGCCGTCCCGCAGCGCCGCGATCCCCTCGGCCACATCCGCCGCCGACCGGTCCCCCGCGAGCCGCTCCGCCGACAGCGCGTGCACCAGGCCGCCGTAGTCCAGCTCCACCAGCGCCCGCGGATGGAACTCCTCCAGCCACCGGCCCACCTCGACCAGGCCCTCGGTCAGCGGCCCCTCGTCGATCGACTCCCGCAGCGCCCGCAGCGCGCGTGCGAGCCGGCGGCGCGCCTGCACCATCGGCGTCCGGTACCGGAACACCGGCGCCTTCCCGGCGGCCCCGGGGACGTACTCCCGCTCCTCGTCCGCGAAGAGCGTGAACCAGCGCACCGGCACCTGCCAGACCGCCGTACGGATCCACGGGCGCGCGTCCGGGTTCCGCTCGCGCCAGCGCTCGTGATCCGCCGTCACCTGGGCGCGCACCACCGGCGGCAGCATCGCGTCGAGCACCGCCCCCGGCAGCGAACGCCCCGGCTCGGCCGCCCGCACCTGCCCCAGCTCCTCCAGGGCCAGCCAGCCCCGCAGCCGGGTCCGCCACGGGCAGACCACGACCACCCCGTCCACGTACGCGACGAAGGCGTCACCGCTCTCGTGGACCGGCACCGGGACCGGCGGCGTCGGCACCAGGTCCGCCAGTGACCGGCGCAGCTCGTCCTGCGCGGTCGGGGTGTCCGCCCGCCGCGCGTACCGGGCCCAGTGCCCCCGCTCCGGCTCGGGGAAGGCCGCCAGCGGCTCGTAGACCCGCAGATAGGAGGCGTACGGGACGAGGACCGAGGAGGCGACCGACATGTCGCAAATCCTTCCACGGTGGTACTCCGGGAGAGGGTGATCCTGCGCACTGCGGCGGATCTACGCGCGCGTAGGACTTACTCTCTTGCCGAACCGGTCCCGCCACCACCCGCAGGAGGGGCCGGTGCAACCGCCGCTTCGTACTTGGGAGTCACCACCGTGACCGATGTGACCGGCGTTCCTGCTGCTGACGTACTGCACACTCTGTTCCACTCGGAGCAGGGTGGCCACGAGCAAGTCGTGCTCTGCCAGGACCGCGCCTCCGGCCTCAAGGCCGTCATCGCTCTCCACTCCACCGCCCTGGGCCCGGCCCTCGGCGGTACCCGGTTCTATCCGTACGCCACCGAGGCGGAGGCCGTCGCCGACGCGCTGAACCTCTCCCGTGGCATGTCGTACAAGAACGCCATGGCCGGCCTCGACCACGGCGGCGGCAAGGCCGTGATCATCGGCGACCCCGAGAAGATCAAGACCGAAGAGCTGCTGCTCGCCTACGGACGCATGGTCGCCTCCCTCGGCGGCCGCTACGTGACGGCCTGCGACGTCGGCACCTACGTCGCCGACATGGACGTCGTCGCCCGCACCAACCAGTGGACCACCGGCCGCTCCCCCGAGAACGGCGGCGCCGGCGACTCCTCGGTCCTCACCGCCTTCGGCGTCTTCCAGGGCATGCGCGCCTCCGCGCAGACCCTCTGGGGCGACCCCACGCTCCGCGACCGCAAGGTCGGCGTCGCGGGTGTCGGCAAGGTCGGCCACTACCTCGTCGAGCACCTCCTGTCCGACGGTGCGGAGGTGTACATCACCGATGTCCGCGAGGAGTCGCTGCGCCGGATCACGGACAAGTTCCCGCAGGTCACGGTCGTCGCGGACACCGACGCGCTGATCCGCGTCGAGGGTCTGGACGTCTACGCCCCGTGCGCCCTCGGCGGCGCCCTGAACGACGACACCGTGCCGGTCCTGACCGCGCGGATCGTCTGCGGCGCGGCCAACAACCAGCTCGCGCACCCCGGTGTCGAGAAGGACCTCGCGGACCGCGGGATCCTCTACGCGCCCGACTACGTCGTCAACGCCGGTGGCGTGATCCAGGTCGCCGACGAGCTGCACGGCTTCGACTTCGACCGGTGCAAGGCGAAGGCCACGAAGATCTTCGACACGACCCTCGAGATCTTCGCGCGTGCGAAGGCGGACGGTATCCCGCCGGCCGCGGCCGCCGACCGGATCGCCGAGCAGCGGATGGCCGAGGCGCGCCGCGGCTGATTCTTGACAGGGCCGGCCCGCGGGGCGCTCCAAGGAGTGAACTTTGTAGGTTCACCCCAATCGAGAGATGACTCACCCCGGTCGGCGGGTCGGCCCTCAAGAAGAGGTTAAAATCGCGATTGACCAGCGAGGACAGGGCACCTCGATGGTTCTGTACCGGGGCATGTGATGCGTGCGGCGTACCGTATGGCCACGGAAGCAGGTACCGTTGAAGCCCTACGGACCGGTCTCTCTGTCGAGAGCCCGTTCCGAATCATGAACGCGTGTCAAGACTCTGGGGCCGTCGAGCCCCGTCACCGAGGGGGTCGAGCCATGGGGCGCGGCCGGGCAAAGGCCAAGCAGACGAAGGTCGCCCGCCAGCTGAAGTACAGCAGCGGCGGGACTGACCTGTCGCGTCTGGCCAACGAGCTGGGCGCTTCGACTTCGAGCCAGCCGCCGAATGGCGAGCCGTTCGAGGACGACGACGAGGAAGACGACCCGTACGCGCAGTACGCGGATCTCTACAACACGGACGACGAGGACGAGGACGACGAGTCCGGTCCCGACGCGTCGTCCCACCGTCGCGCTTGACCTCTTGAAGAGCGCTGCTCAACACCGAACCCGGTCCGGGACACCCGGACCGGGTTTCTGTGCGTCCACGAGACGCCTCACGGCGCGGTGGGTGGGGCGGTGCCCACCCACCGCGCCGGATCAGACCGCGTAGTCGCCGACCAGCTCGGCGCCCGTCGCGCGCTCGCCGCGCTCGGTGATCTCGCCCGCGACCCAGGCCTCGACGCCCCGGTCCTCCAGGGTCGCCAGGGCGACCTCCACGGACTCGGCCGGCACGACGGCCATCATGCCGACGCCCATGTTCAGGGTCTTCTCGAGCTCCAGGCGCTCGACCTGTCCGGCCTTGCCGACGAGGTCGAAGATCGCGCCCGGGGCCCAGGTCGAACGGTCGACCGTGGCGTGCAGCCCGGCCGGGATCACGCGCGCCAGGTTGGCGGCCAGGCCGCCACCGGTGATGTGGCTGAAGGCGTGCACCTCGGCGGTCCGGGTGAGCGCCAGGCAGTCCAGCGAGTAGATCTTGGTGGGCTCCAGGAGCTCCTCGCCCAGGGTCCGGCCGAGCTCCTCGACGTGCTGGTCGAGGCTCATGCCGGCGCGGTCGAAGACCACGTGGCGGACGAGCGAGTACCCGTTGGAGTGAAGGCCGGAGGACTCCATCGCGATGACGGCGTCACCCGTACGGATGCGATCGGGGCCGAGCAGTCGGTCCGCCTCGACCACGCCCGTACCGGCGCCGGCGACGTCGAAGTCGTCGGGGCCGAGCAGGCCGGGGTGCTCGGCGGTCTCGCCGCCGACCAGGGCGGTGCCGGCCAGGACGCAGCCCTCGGCGATGCCCTTGACGATGGCGGCGACCCGCTCGGGGTGGACCTTGCCGACGCAGATGTAGTCCGTCATGAAGAGCGGCTCGGCGCCGCAGACGACGATGTCGTCCATGACCATCGCGACCAGGTCGTGGCCGATGGTGTCGTACACGCCCATCTGGCGGGCGATGTCGACCTTCGTGCCGACACCGTCGGTGGCGGAGGCGAGCAGCGGACGCTCGTAGCGCTTGAGGGCGGAGGCGTCGAAGAGGCCGGCGAAGCCGCCGAGGCCGCCGAGGCCCGCGACCTCGGGGCGCTGGGTCTTCTTCACCCACTCCTTCATGAGCTCGACGGCGCGGTCGCCCGCTTCGATGTCGACGCCCGCACTCGCGTAGCTGGCACCGGTGGTCTGAGACATGGGTTCAGAGCTTTCGTGTCGTACTGCGGGGTGCAGCGGGGTCTTACGGGCGGCGCAGGGCGTCGGCGGCCGCGGTCGCGGCGGGGCCGGCGGCCAGCTCCGTCTCGAGCAGCTGCTTGCCGAGCAGCTCCGGGTCCGGGAGTTCCATCGGGTACTCGCCGTCGAAGCAGGCGCGGCAGAGGTTCGGCTTCTGGATGGTGGTCGCCTCGATCATCCCGTCGAGGGAGATGTACGAGAGCGAGTCCGCGCCGAGCGACTTGCCGATCTCGTCGACCGTCATGCCGTTGGCGATCAGCTCCGCGCGGGTGGCGAAGTCGATGCCGAAGAAGCACGGCCACTTCACGGGCGGGGAGGAGATCCGGATGTGGACCTCGGCGGCGCCCGCCTCGCGGAGCATGCGGACGAGGGCGCGCTGGGTGTTGCCGCGGACGATCGAGTCGTCGACGACCACGAGCTTCTTCCCCTTGATGACTTCCTTCAGGGGGTTCAGCTTCAGCCGGATGCCCAGCTGGCGGATGGTCTGGGACGGCTGGATGAAGGTGCGCCCGACGTAGGCGTTCTTCACCAGACCGGCGCCGAAGGGGATGCCGGAGGCCTCGGCGTAGCCGATCGCGGCCGGAGTGCCGGACTCCGGCGTCGCTATGACCAGGTCCGCCTCGACCGGGGCCTCCTTGGCGAGGCGACGGCCCATCTCCACGCGGGAGAGGTAGACGTTGCGGCCGGCGATGTCCGTGTCCGGGCGGGCCAGGTACACGTACTCGAAGACACAGCCCTTGGGCTTCGCTTCCGCGAATCGCGAGGTGCGGATGCCGTTCTCGTCGATCGCGATCATCTCGCCCGGCTCGACCTCGCGGACGAAGCTGGCGCCGCAGATGTCGAGGGCGGCGGACTCGGAGGCGACGACCCAGCCGCGCTCGAGACGACCGAGGACCAGCGGGCGGATGCCCTGCGGGTCACGGGCCGCGTAGAGCGTGTGCTCGTCCATGAAGACGAGGGAGAACGCGCCCTTCACCTGCGGGAGGATCTTCGCGGCGCCCTGCTCGATGGTGAGCGGCTTGCCGTCCTCGTCGACCTGCGCGGCGAGCAGCGCCGTGAGCAGGTCGGTGTCGTTGGTGGCCGCCACACGGGTGGTGCGGCCTTCCTGCTTCGGCAGGTCGGCGACCATCTCGGCGAGCTGCGCCGTGTTCACCAGGTTGCCGTTGTGGCCGAGCGCGATGGAGCCGTGGGCGGTCGCCCGGAACGTCGGCTGCGCGTTCTCCCACACGGAGGCACCAGTGGTCGAGTAGCGGGCGTGACCGACCGCGATATGACCCTGGAGGGAACCGAGAGAGGTCTCGTCGAAGACCTGGGACACGAGGCCCATGTCCTTGAAGACGAGGATCTGGGAGCCGTTGCTGACCGCGATTCCCGCGGATTCCTGGCCCCGATGCTGGAGGGCGTAGAGCCCGAAGTACGTGAGCTTTGCGACCTCTTCACCCGGAGCCCAGACACCGAAGACGCCACAAGCGTCCTGGGGGCCTTTCTCGCCGGGGAGCAGATCGTGATTGAGTCGACCGTCACCACGTGGCACGTCTCCGAGTGTAGGCGAGGTAGCGCACTGGTCCGAATTGGGGAATTGAGCGGGGTCCCCGAATGGTGTGATCGTACGAGCTGATCCACAGGCGTCCCACGGGGCGCCCGCGAGGTGCCCGGGACCCAAGGGGGGACCGGGCTCCGGGGTGTCGGGGGTGAGCGCCCCACAAGGCGCTACCGGCCGGTAGATCCGGGCGCGGACGGCCCGGGATGTGACGGAGTTCGCAGCGGAACGGCGTCGGACGGGTCCCGGGCCGGTCCCGGACGGGCGTCCCAGGGGCCGGAACGACCGTTGACAGGTGCACGAACCTTCGGCCAGGCTCCAGCCTCATGCAGCCTGTGCGTGACCGCTCGGTCACCCTCGTGGCGCGCCGACACGTCGACCTCGTCCGTGTCGCCGGCGCGCTCTGTCGCTGCGCCTAGCCCCACCCCGCCCCCGCGCCATCGATCACGGGAGTACATGCGTACCCCCATGGCCCGCGCCTGCCCGGCGCTCAGGGCGCTTCTTTCCTGAGCCACTGCCCGCATACGGGCCGTGATGCCACGCGCCCCCGCGCGCCCGCCCTGCCTTCACGCACCCCTGCACTTCCAAGGAGCCTCCATGCCCACGCCCGAGATCCCCTTGTCCCGACGCGCCTTCGGCGGGGCAGCAGTCGGGGCCGCCGCCGTCACCGCGCTGGGCGCCGGAGCCGGGACCGCGCAGGCCGGGACCTCGCAGGCCGGGATCGCGCAGGCCAGGGAGCGGCCGTTCCGTGCCGCGCCCGGCCGGAGCTCGCGGCGGCCGAACATCCTGTTCGTCCTCGGCGACGACCTCGGCTGGGCCGACCTCTCCTCGTACGGCTCGACCCACATCCGCACCCCCCACCTCGACCGGCTCGCCCGCCAGGGCGTCCGCTTCACGAACGCCTACTCCGGCTCGGCGACCTGCTCCCCCACGCGCTTCAGCCTCTACACCGGCCGCTTCCCCGGCCGGACGAAGGGCGGACTCGCCGAGCCGATCGCCGACAAGACGGTCGGTCTGGAGCCCACGCACCCCACGCTCGCCTCACGGCTGCGCGAAGCCGGCTACGCCACCGCGCTCATCGGCAAGTGGCACTGCGGCTACCTGCCCGACTACTCCCCCACCCGATCCGGCTGGGACGAGTTCTTCGGCAACTTCGGCGGAGCCCTGGAGTACTACTCCAAGCTCGGCCTCGGCGGCGAGTACGACCTCTACGAGGGCGACGCGCCCTACAAGGACCTGCGCTACTACACCCGCATCCTGACCGAGCGGGCGAGCGAGTACGTGCGCCGGGAGCACGACCGGCCCTGGCTGCTCAACCTGAACTTCACCACCCCCCACTGGCCGTGGATCGCCGACGGCGACGAGGAGACGAGCGCCGAGATCGTCCGCCGGATCAAGGCGGGCGACCGCAGTGCCCTGTGGCACCAGGACGGCGGCTCCATCGAGAAGTACAAGGAGATGGTCGAGGACCTCGACCGCTCGATCGGCACGGTGCTCGAGGCGCTGAAGCGGTCCGGGCAGGAGCGCGACACCCTCGTCTTCTTCGCCAGCGACAACGGCGGTGAGCGCTTCTCCTACAACTGGCCGCTGGCCGGCAACAAGGGCTCGCTCCAGGAAGGCGGCATCCGCGTCCCCTCGGTCCTGCGCTGGCCCGCCCGGATCGACGGCGGCCAGGTCAGCGACCTGCCCGTCTACACACCCGACTGGACGGCGACCCTCCTCGAACTGGGCGGTGCCCGCCCCCACCCGGCGTACCCGCTCGACGGCACCAGCCTCGCCGGGCACCTGCTGCGGGGCGAGGAGATCGGCGAGCGCGACCTCTTCTGGCGGGTGCGGGGCGAGCGGGCGCTGCGCCGCGGTGAGTGGAAGTACTACCGGGGCAAGAACGGCCGCGACCAGCTCTTCCACCTCACCGAGGACGCCCGCGAACAGGCCGACCGGGCGCCGTACGAGCAGGAGCGGCTGGCCGGGCTGCGGGCGGCGTGGGAGCGGACGGACGCGGGGCTGCTGCCGTACGGGAGCTAGGACTGAGCGGGGGACGTCGTGGGGGACGTCGCCGCCGGCTTCGCGGTGGCGGCGAAGCCCTCGCCGTCGGTACCGGTGAGCGTCAGGGTGCGATGGCGCAGCTCGTACGAGAGGGGTCCGTCGAGGAGCTCGTACAGCTTGGTCTCCAGCTCCATCTGCGGGCCCGAGCAGATCATCCGCGTGGTCGCGACCGGTCCCGTGACGGTGAGGGTGTCCGCGGTGACCTTCGCCGTGGCCGTGAACCGGTTGCAGCCCAGGTTGCCGCTCACCTTGCCGTCCTTGGCGATGACGAGGTGCGCCTTGCCCTCGCTGCCCTTCGGCAGGGAGGTGGCCGTCTCGCCGGAGAGCAGGGAGTCGATGCTCCAGGTGGTGCCGTTCAGCGGGGCGGGCGGCTCGGACGTCAGCGCGACGACGTTCTTGCCGTCGGGCGAGGTGAGGGTGAGCCGGTCGCCGTCCAGCTTCGCCTTGAGGGTGCCGGAGAAGGCCTTCTGGAGCACCGCCTCGAAGGCGCCCCGCTCACCGGGACAGGCCATCTCGGTGCCCTGGCCCTGCTTCACGGTGACCGTGTCCCCCTGGACCGATACCTCGGCACCGAAGCCGTTGCAGCCGCTGTTCCCCGACGCCTGGCCGTCGGCGGTGATCTCGACGTGGGCACCGTCGGGCGCCCGGGTCTCCTTGCCGGCCACGGTCACGGTGTCGAAGGCCCAGTGCACTCCGGCGACGGGCACGTCGGGGGCGACGGCGCCGGCACCGGGCTCGGAACCGGCCTTCTCGGTGCCGCACGCCGAGAGCACGACGAGCGAGGCCAGGACGGCGGCGGCTGCGGTGGTACGTGTCTTCAGCATGGGGATGGGACGGGTGAACGGTACGGACGGTTCCGCCCGCCTCACCATGCGCCGCTCAGCCCATCAGCGGCAGCAGCCCGGCCAGGTCGGCGCGTTCGCCGCTCGCCCGGATCCGCGCCGCGTCCAGCTCCTCCGCCCACCGCGCCCGGCCGGTCGCCAGCCGGATCCAGGTCAGCGGATCCGTCTCGACGACGTTGGGCGGGGTGCCCCGGGTGTGCCTCGGGCCCTCCACGCACTGAACGACCGCGAAGGGCGGGACCCGTACCTCGACCGCGCCGCCCGGCGCCTTCACCGCGAGCGCGTCGGCGAGCAGACGCGTACAGGCGGCCAGGGCCTGCCGGTCGTACGGGACGTCCAGGCCGGTCGCCGCGTTCAGGTCACCGGTGTGGACGACGAGTTCGACGGTGCGGGTGACGAGGTGGTCGCCGAGGCGCATGGTGCCGAAGCGCGTCGGGACGAGGCGCTCGTCCGGGACGCCGGCGATCCGCTCCTCGAAGAGCGCCACCGTCCCCGCGTACAGGCCTGCCAGGTCGCCCGTGTCGATCGCCCGGGTGTCCTCGTCGATCGTCGCGGCGGCGGTGGCGGTTGCCGAGGGCCAGTCGAGCAGGGCGAGTTCGAGCGTCGCCGGCTCGGGCTCGGAGAGCTTGCGGACGACCGAGCCGAGGACCATGGTCATGTGCGCCGCCAGCTCCCGTACGGTGCACTCCCCCAGCCGGGTCGGCCCGTCGAGCTGCTCGGGAGTGAGCGTGGCCACCGCCTCCCGTACGTTCCCGAACTGCGCGAGCACGGCGGCGCGGATCTTGGCGGAGTCGTAGCTGCGGGTGCGCTTCTTGGCCGGTGGCATGGGGGCGAGGGTAGTCGGAGACTGGAGAGGGAGGGCTTGCCGCACACACCTACGCGCAGGAGAGGGGTCGATCAGCCATGGCTGAGCACCCTGACGTCGCCGTGGTCCGCCGGGGCTACGAAGCGTTCTCCACGGGAGACATGGAAACCGTGCGGTCGCTGATGACCTCGGACTGCACCCACCACTCACCGGGCAGCAGCCAGATGTCCGGCCACTTCAAGGGCGCGGACAACGTCCTCGCACATTTCGGGAAGCTCTTCGAGCTCACCAACGGCACCTTCCGGGTCGAACTGGAGGCCGCGTACCCGGACGGCCGTGGGCACGTCATGGCGACGCACAAGTGGTTCGGCGACCGCGGCGACCGCGGCATCGAGATGCACGGCGGTCTCTTCTTCACCATCGTCGGAGGCAAGGTCACCGACGTCGACGAGTGCGTGCAGGACATCGACGAGTCCGACGCCTTCTGGGGTCAGGCCGAGTAGGAAGCCCGCCCCGCCACGAACGTCTCGCCGTTCTTCGGCACGCCCACACCACGCCAGGTGAACGGAACGCCCCGGGCCGTGTCCAGATCCGGGCCGTCCATCAGCTGGAAGTGCACATGCGGCTCGCTGGAGTTGCCGGAGTTGCCGCACCGGGCGAGCACCTGCCCGGCCACCACCCGATCGCCCGCGCGGACCGCGAGCGAGCCGCGCTTCAGATGCGCGTACATGGCGTACGTACCGTCGCCGAGGTCGAGGACCAGGTGGTTCCCGGTGACACGGCGCGCGCCGGACAGACTGCGGACGGCGGACTCGACCAGCAGCAGATAGATCACGGCAGGCAGTGAGTTGCGGCTGAGGTGGTCGCGCTGTCCGTCCTCGGCGTGCACGACGGTCGCGTCGGCGACCGCGAGCAGCGGGGCGCCGAAGGCCGGGAAGTCCTCGCTCGGCCGGAACACCGGCCACAGCCGGACGAAGGGCGGACGGGGGCGCGACGCGTCCTCCGCCACGATGTCGATGGCGTACGTCTGGCCGAACTGGTGCGTGCCGTGGCTGGGCGTCCGGTCCGCCGGGCTGTTGAGCGCCGACCAGCGGCCGGTGACCGGTGGATCCACCTCGACGGTGGCCCGTTGCGCCGCCTCGATCCGCTTGCCGGCGGTCCTGGCGAGCGTGACACCGAGCGCCCCGGCGGCGATCGCCGGGAGCCAGCCCACCCAGTACGGATACGGCGGTTCGACGAAGACCGAGGCGACCGCCTGTACGACGAACACCAGCCAGAGCGTGCGGTGGAGGACCACCGCGGCCTTGCGCGACAACATGAACGTTCCCCCTGAACGATCGCGGTTACGGACGGGCCGCCGTGAGGACCACGAGGAGCGGGACGACCCTGGCTCCCGGTACCTCGTAGCGGCCGCGTCCCGTGGTGTGGAGCCAGCCCGCGCCGGTCAGTTGGCGCAGGTGGTGGTAGATCTGGCCGGTCGTGCCGATCTCCTCGAGCTCCGCCAGTTCGGCGGCCGTGCGCCGGCCGCCGACGATCTCCCGCAGCAGCCGGAGCCGTACGGGATGGCCGAGCGCGGCGAAGGACTCGGCGGTCTCTGCCCAGTCCTCGTCGAGCAGCCGCTCGGTGAAGGCGCCGAACTGCCACTCGTACCGCTCCTCGGTCGGCAGTCGGACCGATCCCGTGAACAGCACCGCGCCGTCCTCGCCCGCCGCACCCGCCTGCGCGAGCTGCGACTTGAGCCCTTCCAGGGCCCAGAACGTCGTGTCGACGACCTCGGGCGCGGGGCGCTCCTCGCTCTCCAGGGCCGCCATACGCCGTTCCAGCTCGGCGACCCGCTCTTCCAGCTCCATGTTCGCAGATTACGTAATTACGTAATCTCGCGCAAGCAGGAACGCGAAAGCCCCCGCCCGGACCCGAAGGTCCGGACGGGGGCTCCCGTACCGCGTCGCTTACTGCGAGATGTCAGACCAGCAGGCCCGGGATCGTCGCCTCGTGGGCCGTACGCAGCTCCTCCAGGGAGATGCTGAACTCGCCCTGGACGTCGACCTCTTCGCCGTCCACGACACCGATCCGGGTCGCGGGCAGGCCCCGCGCGCCGCACATGTCGGTGAAGCGGAGCTCCTCGCTGCGCGGGACGGCGACGACCGCACGGCCGGCCGACTCGCTGAAGAGGAAGGTGAAGGCGTCCAGGCCGTCCGGGACGACCAGGCGCGCGCCCGTGCCCCCGCGCAGGCAGGACTCGACGACCGCCTGGACCAGACCGCCGTCGGACAGGTCGTGCGCCGCGTCGATCATGCCGTCGCGGGAGGCGGAGATCAGGATCTCGCCGAGCAGCTTCTCCCGGTCGAGGTCCACGGCCGGCGGCAGACCACCGAGGTGCCGGTGGATGACCTCGGACCAGGCCGAGCCGCCGAACTCCTCACGCGTGTCGCCGAGCAGGTAGAGGAGCTGGCCCTCTTCCGCGAAGGCGATCGGCGTACGGCGGTTGACGTCGTCGATCACGCCGAGCACGGCCACGACCGGCGTCGGGTGGATGGCGACCTCGCCCGTCTGGTTGTACAGCGAGACGTTGCCGCCGGTCACCGGGGTGCCGAGCTGGAGGCAGCCGTCCGCGAGACCACGGGTGGCCTCGGCGAACTGCCACATCACGGCCGGGTCCTCGGGCGAACCGAAGTTCAGGCAGTCCGAGATCGCCAGCGGCTTCGCACCGGAGGCGGCGACGTTGCGGTACGCCTCCGCAAGAGCGAGCTGCGCGCCCGTGTAAGGGTCGAGCTTCGCGTACCGGCCGTTGCCGTCGGTCGCCATGGCCACACCGAGGTTGGTCTCCGCGTCGATGCGGACCATGCCCGCGTCCTCGGGCTGCGCGAGGACGGTGTTGCCCTGCACGAACCGGTCGTACTGGTCCGTGATCCAGGACTTCGACGCCTGGTTCGGGGAGGAGACCAGCTTCAGGACCTGGTCCTTCAGCTCCTCGCCGTTCTGCGGCCGGGGCAGCTTGTTCGCGTCGTCGGCCTGGAGCGCGTCCTGCCACTCCGGTCGGGCGTACGGCCGGTGGTAGACCGGGCCCTCGTGCGCGACCGTGCGCGGCGGCACGTCGACGATCTGCTCGCCGTGCCAGAAGATCTCCAGGCGCTCGCCCTCGGTCACCTCACCGATGACGGTGGCGATGACGTCCCACTTCTCGCAGATCTCCAGGAAGCGGTCGACGTGCTCGGGCTCGACGATCGCGCACATGCGCTCCTGCGACTCGCTCATGAGGATCTCCTCGGGCGAGAGCGTCGCGTCGCGCAGGTGGACCCGGTCGAGCTCGACGCGCATACCGCCGGAGCCGGCGGAGGCCAGCTCGGAGGTCGCGCAGGAGAGTCCGGCGCCACCCAGGTCCTGGATGCCCGCGACCAGCTTCTCCTTGAAGATCTCCAGGGTGCACTCGATGAGGAGCTTCTCCTGGAACGGGTCGCCGACCTGGACCGCGGGGCGCTTCGTCGGCTTGCTGTCGTCGAAGGTCTCGGACGCGAGGACCGAGACGCCGCCGATGCCGTCGCCACCGGTACGGGCGCCGTAGAGGATCACCTTGTTGCCGGGGCCGGAGGCCTTGGCCAGGTGGATGTCCTCGTGCTTCATCACGCCGATGCAGCCGGCGTTGACCAGCGGGTTGCCCTGGTAGCACTCGTCGAAGACGACCTCGCCACCGATGTTCGGCAGGCCCAGGCAGTTGCCGTAGCCGCCGATGCCCGCGACGACTCCGGGGAGCACGCGCTTGGTGTCGGGGTGGTCGGCCGCGCCGAAGCGCAGCGGGTCGACCACCGCGACCGGGCGGGCGCCCATCGCGAGGATGTCGCGGACGATGCCGCCGACGCCGGTGGCCGCGCCCTGGTAGGGCTCGATATAGCTCGGGTGGTTGTGCGACTCGACCTTGAAGGTGACCGCGTACCCCTGGCCGACGTCGACGACGCCCGCGTTCTCGCCGATGCCGACGAGCATGGCGTCGTTCTGCGGGACCTTCTCGCCGAACTGCTTCAGGTGGACCTTGCTGCTCTTGTAGGAGCAGTGCTCGGACCACATGACCGAGTACATGGCGAGCTCGGCGCCGGTGGGTCGGCGGCCGAGGATCTCGCGGATGCGGGCGTACTCGTCCTCCTTGAGGCCGAGCTCCTTCCAGGGCTGCTCGCTGTCCGGCGTCTCGGTCGCGTGCTTGACCGTGTCCAGAGTCATCAGGCGTTGACCAGCTTCTTGAGGATCGAGGTGAAGAAACCGAGGCCGTCGGTACGGCCCGTACCGATCAGCGGCTCGACGGCGTGCTCGGGGTGCGGCATGAGGCCGACCACGTTGCCCGCGGCGTTGGTGATGCCCGCGATGTCGCGGAGCGAGCCGTTGGGGTTCACGTCCAGGTAGCGGAAGGCCACCCGCCCCTCGGCCTCGAGCTCGTCGAGCACGCGCTCGTCGGCGACGTAGCGGCCGTCCATGTTCTTGAGCGGGACCTGGATCTCCTGGCCCTGCTCGTAGTCCACGGTCCACGCGGTGTCCGCGTTCTCCACCCGCAGCTTCTGGTCGCGGCAGATGAAGTGCAGGTGGTTGTTGCGCAGCATCGCGCCCGGCAGCAGATGGGCCTCGGTGAGGATCTGGAAGCCGTTGCAGATGCCGAGGACGGGCATGCCCGCCTTCGCCTGCTCGATGATCGTCTCCATCACCGGCGAGAAGCGGGAGATGGCTCCGGCCCGCAGGTAGTCGCCGTAGGAGAAGCCGCCGGCCAGGACCACGGCGTCGACCTGCTTGAGGTCCTTGTCGCGGTGCCAGAGCGAGACGGGCTCGGCGCCCGCGAGGCGGGCGGCGCGCAGCGCGTCCTGATCGTCGAGCGTTCCGGGGAACGTGACGACGCCGATGCGTGCGGTCACGACTCCACCTTCACGGTGAAGTCTTCGATCACGGTGTTGGCAAGGAAGGTTTCGGCCATCTCATGGATGCGGGCGAGGGCGGCCTCGTCGACCGGTCCCTCCACCTCCAACTCGAAGCGCTTTCCCTGGCGGACGTCGGCGATTCCGTCGAATCCCAGGCGGGGCAGTGCACGCTGCACCGCCTGCCCCTGAGGGTCGAGGATCTCCGGCTTGAGCATGACGTCGACTACGACGCGTGCCACTGGCACTCCCGGTGGTGTGTTGCGTGGGCGGTTCCCTCAGCGTACCTGCCTCCAAATTCTACGCGGGTAGAAGTCTGGAGGACCCTACAAAGGGACCCAAAGACCCTCACGGAAAATTCAAGTGAAATATTGCGCGGCCCATTGCGGTGGGACACGCTGATGCAATTGGCTGGGCTTCACAATGCGACGCCTACCGCTGTACAAAGGAATACAGGGGAAAGCAGCATTGCCCCGGGGCAGCCGTAAAGCCGGTGTCGCCGCACGTCAGAGGCGCTCCACGCGCCGACACGGCACGGCGGACCGACAGGAAAGGACCTATCCGTGGCTCAGCGAGTAGTGGTCACTCTCTTCGATGACATCGACGGCGGAGAAGCGGCGGAAACGGTTGCGTTCGGCCTTGACGGGAAGACGTACGAGATCGACCTGAATCCCGCCAATGCAAAGAAACTGCGCAAGGCGCTGGCGCCCTACCTCGCGGCCGGCCGGAAGCAGACGGGCAAGGCCTCGGCCGCCTCCGTGGCTTCGTACAAGCACACCGCCCTCGCCCCCGACCCGGCGGCGGTCCGTGCCTGGGCGCAGTCCAACAAGATGGACGTGCCCGCCCGCGGACGCATCCCGAAGCGGGTCTACGAAGCCTTCCGCGAGGCGAGTTGAGGCGGTGGGCCGACGGTCCCACAGGAACCGAGTTGCATTGCACCCCCGCTGATCGGCTAGAGTCTGGATCACGCCGAGGGGCGAGGCCGCAGGGCCGAACCTCACGCAGCGTGCGGGTGTAGTTCAGTAGTAGAACATCCCCCTTCCAGGGGGAAGGCGCAGTGTGCAATTCCTGTCACCCGCTCTGCATCGCATTACCGATCGCTCCAAAGGATCAGGTACAGTGGTGCTCGCACCGCCCAGTGAGAGCTGAGCGGCAGCAATGCGGACGTGGCTCAGTTGGTAGAGCATCACCTTGCCAAGGTGAGGGTCGCGAGTTCGAATCTCGTCGTCCGCTCAGAGAACGAAGGCCCCGGTTCTACGGAACCGGGGCCTTCGTCGTGTGCACCTCGTGGCATCTGACATTTGTCATGAGCAGCGATGACACCGCGCACTGCCGACCGGCTCCCTCCGCCGGGAGGCTGATGCCATGACCAACGTGATCGAGGCCGAGGGCCTGCGCCGGAGCTACTCCGGCGGCTTCGAAGCCGTCAACGGGATCTCCTTCGCCGTCCGGCAGGGCGAGATCTTCGCCCTGCTCGGGACCAACGGGGCCGGCAAGACGTCCACCGTCGAGCTCCTGGAAGGCCTCGCCGCACCGAGCGGCGGCAGCGTCCGGGTCCTCGGCCACGACCCGTACCGGGAGCGGGCCGCTGTCCGGCCCCGGATCGGGGTGATGCTCCAGGAGGGCGGCTTCCCCTCCGACCTGACCGTGGCCGAAACCGTCCGCATGTGGGCGGGGTGCACCAGCGGCGCGCGGCCGACCGGTGAGGCGCTCGACGAGGTCGGGCTCGGCTCCCGCGCCCGGGTGCGGATCAAGCAGCTCTCCGGCGGCGAGCGGCGGCGCCTCGATCTCGCGCTCGCCCTCCTCGGCCGCCCCGAGATCCTCTTCCTCGACGAGCCGACCACCGGCCTCGACGCCGAAGGCCGGCGCGACACCTGGGCACTCGTGCGGGAACTGCGGGACAGGGGCACGACCGTCGTCCTCACCACGCACTACCTGGAGGAGGCCGAGTCCCTCGCCGACCGGCTGGCGATCATGAACCAGGGCCGGATCGTGCTCTCGGGCACCCCGGCCGAGGTCACCGCCGCCCGGCCCGCCCGCATCCGCTTCACCCTCCCCGAGGGCATGGCGCCGGGGCGGCTCCCGCTCGGGCTGAAGGCCGCGGCGGACGGGCGCCACGTGGAGATCCGTACGCACACCCTCCAGGACGCGCTCGGCGAACTCCTCACCTGGGCCCGCGAGGCCGATGTCCGGCTCGACGGGCTCGACGCCCGCTCGGCCTCCCTCGAAGAGGCGTTCCTGGAGATCGCCTCCCGTACCGACGACTCCCGTACCGACGCCCTGGAGACTGTTCGATGAACGCGACCGCACGCCGGATGACCTCGCTGGGGCGGGCCGAACTCACCCTCCTCGGGCGGAACAAGAACAACCTCTTCATCGCCCTGCTGATGCCGTTGCTGATGATCTTCGTGATGCGGTCCTCGCTCGCGACGATGGGCCAGGACGAGCTGCCGCTGGGCATGGCGGGAGCCACTCTCATCGGCGGGACCGGGCTGGTCCTCGTCCTCGTCGTCTACATGGGCCTGACGTCCGCCCTCGTCGCCCGGCGCGAGGAGCTGGTCCTCAAGCGGCTGCGTACCGGAGAGGCGAGCGACCTGGAGATCCTCGCCGGGGCCGCGCTGCCGTCGGCGGCCATCGCCCTCGCCCAGTGCGCCGTGCTGACCGTGGGCGGCGCCCTCGCCCTCGACGTACCCGCGCCGAAGCGGCCTGACCTGCTCGTGCTCGGCGTGCTCGCCGCGATCCTGCTCCTGGCCGGAGTGGCCGCCGCGACCACGGCCATCACCCGCAACGTCGAGAGCGCGGGCCTCACCACGCTGCCGTTCTTCCTCGTCTCGGCGATGGGCTCGGGGCTGATGGTCCCCCGCGACCTGCTCCCCGACCTCGTCGCCGACATCTGCCAACTGCTGCCGTTCAGCGGCGCCATGGAGCTCGTCCGCACCGGCTGGCTCGGCGTCGGCGACACCAAGGACCTGGTGACCGCCGTGCTCAACACGTTGGCCTGGGGCGTGATCACCGTGTTTGCTGTCCGACGGTGGTTCCGCTGGGAACCGCGTCGCTAGAAAGGGGGCCGGGGCGCGTGTCCAGGCTGACGGGGTGGTGGAGCGGGCGCAGCAGTGCGGCCAAGGTCGAGCTGTACACCCGGTGGAGCTTCCACTTCTTCACGGTGATCGAGATCGGCGCCATCGGTCTGGTACCGATCTCCCGCTCAGGTGACAGCCGCATCGCCGCCCCCCTCGCCGTCGCGCTGTCGCTGCTCGTCTGCGTGCACGCCGTGCTGAACGCCGTGCTCTCCTCGCGCGCCCTGGACTGGGCCCTGGACCGGCGCGAGCGGCCGGTCCGGCTCGCGACCGCGCTGATCGTCCTGACGGCGGCCGGTTCGTTGATCGTGATCGCACTGCGGGCCACGGGGTTGCTCGCGGACATCTCGGTCGCCGCCGCCGTCGTCACCGGCCTCGTCACCTTCAGCCTGGGCAGCCTCGTGCTGTGCGTGCGCCGGCCTCGACGGATGGTGTACGTGGCTCCGGCCGCCGCCCTCGCGACCGGCACGGCCGTCGCAGTGATGGGGGTGGACCCGGGAGAGGCGCTCGGCTACGCGGTCGGGATCCTCACGGGCGGCGCCGGACTCGTCGCCGCCTGCGGGTTCTCCCGCTGGCTGATGAAGGCCGTATGGGAGTTGGAGAACTCCCGCGACCTGAAGGCCCGGCTCGCCGTCGCCGAGGAACGGCTCCGCTTCGGCCGCGACCTCCACGACGTCATGGGCCGCAACCTCTCGGTCATCGCGCTCAAGAGCGAACTCGCCGTCCAGCTCGCCCGGCGCGAACGACCCGAGGCCGTGGACCAGATGATCGAGGTCCAGCGGATCGCTCAGGAGTCCCAGCGAGAGGTACGGGACGTCGTGCGCGGCTACCGCGAGGCGGACCTGCGCGTCGAACTGGAGGGCGCCCGCGGGGTGCTCGGCGCCGCGGGGATCGACTGCGCGATCGACCCGGTGACGATGGACCTGCCCGGCACGGTCCAGTCGGTGCTCGGCTGGGTGGTCCGGGAGACCACGACGAACGTGCTGCGGCACGGGGACGCGCGGCGGTGCGCGATCTCGCTGCGGGAGAAGGACGGTTCGGTGCTGCTGACGGTGCGGAACGACGGCGTACGGGAAGGGGCGGTGATGGGGCGCGGCACGGGCCTCGCGGGGCTGCGGGAGCGGCTCGCGGCGGTGGACGGGACCCTGGAGGCGGGGCCGGACGACGACGGTACGTTCCAGGTGACGGCGCTGGTACCCGTACCGGGACGGGGGCTGGGGGCGTGACCGTACGCGTGCTGCTCGCCGACGACGAGCACCTGATCCGGGGCGCGCTCGCCGCGCTGCTCGCCCTGGAGGACGATCTCGTCGTCGTCGCCCAGGCCGCCACCGGACCCGAGGCGCTCGCCATGGCCCGCGCCCACCGGCCCGATGTCGCCGTCCTCGATCTGCAGATGCCGGGCCTCGACGGTGTGAGGGTCGCCACAGCCCTGCGGGACGAACTGCCCGACTGCCGGACCATGATCGTGACCAGCCACGGCCGCCCCGGACACCTCAAGCGCGCGCTCGCGGCCGGCGTGCGGGGCTTCGTGCCCAAGACCGTCAGCGCCCAGCGGCTGGCCGAGCTCATCCGTACCGTGCACGCCGGAAACCGTTACGTCGACCCGGAGTTGGCGGCCGACGCGATCGCCGCCGGGGACTCCCCGCTGACCGCGCGCGAGGCCGAGGTCCTGGAGCTCGCGGCCGACGGGGCGCCCGTCGCGGAGATCGCCGAGCGGGCCTCGCTGTCGCAGGGAACGGTCCGGAACTACCTCTCCTCGGCCGCCGCGAAGCTCGGCGCCGAGAACCGTCACACGGCGGTGCGTCTCGCACGGGAGAAAGGTTGGGTATAGTTGGCTCCGCGCTACGGCGCATGCGGACGTGGCTCAGTTGGTAGAGCATCACCTTGCCAAGGTGAGGGTCGCGAGTTCGAATCTCGTCGTCCGCTCCATGAAAGAAGCCCCCGGTCCTCTCGGACCGGGGGCTTCTTCGTGTTCCGGGGCCTCTACTGCCAGGTGTTGCCGGTCAGCAGTTCGTACGCCTCGATGTACTTCGCGCGGGTCGCGTCCACGATCTCCTGCGGGAGGGCCGGCGGCGGCTGCTCGCTCTTGCGGTCCCAGCCGGAAGCCGGCGAGGTCAGCCAGTCGCGCACGAACTGCTTGTCGTACGAGGGCTGCGCGCGGCCCGGCTCCCAGCTCGCCGCCGGCCAGAAGCGGGAGGAATCCGGGGTCAGGACCTCGTCGGCGATGATCAGCCGCTCCCCGCCGTCCTCCGAGGCCTCGAAGCCGAACTCGAACTTGGTGTCCGCGAGGATGATCCCGCGCTCGCGGGCGATGTCCCGGGCCCGGCCGTAGACCGCGAGGGTCGTCTGGCGCAGCAGGGCGGCGGTCTCCGCACCGACCTGGCGGGCGACCTCCTCGTAGCTCACGTTCTCGTCGTGGTCGCCGACCGCGGCCTTGGTCGCGGGCGTGAAGATCGGCGCGGGCAGCTCGGAGCCGTCGCTGAGGCCCTCGGGGAGCGCGAGGCCGCAGACCGTACGGGACTCGTTGTACTCGACCAGGCCGGAGCCGGTCAGATAGCCGCGGGCCACGCACTCGACCGGCACCATCTTCAGCGACGTGCAGATGAGGGTGCGGCCCTCCCAGTCGGCGGGGGCGCCGACCGGGACCTCGGTGGAGAGGACATGGTTGGGGACCAGGTCGGAGAGCCGGTCGAACCACCACAGGGAGAGCTTGGTGAGGACCCGGCCCTTGTCGGGGATCTCGGTCGGCAGCACCCAGTCGTACGCGGACATGCGGTCGCTGGCCACCATCACGAGGTCGCCCGCCTCGTTCTGGTAGAGCTCACGCACCTTGCCCGTGTGGAGGTGGGTCAGGCCCGGGACCTGAACAGGCTCGGGCTTTTCTACGAATCCGGACACGGTTCCTCCGCGTAGGTTGATCCAGGAACGGTTCGATTCTCTCGCACCGGGAAGGCCGCTCGGCGAGCGGCCCCTCGAAGGCCCTGGTCAGTCCCTCTTACAGATGCGGTCCAAGAGATTCGCGGTGGCGCGCTGGATCCGCGGATCGACATGGCCCGGCCGGTCCAGGGCGGGCGACCAGGCGAAGGTGCCGGAGGCGAAGACCCAGGCTCCGGACGGCGCCCGGTAGAGGGAGGTCTCCTGGTGGCGCAGGGCGCCGTCGCCGTCCTGGTAGGGCGAGTGGGCGAGCAGGATGCGGCCCTGGTGCTCGGGGAGTGCGGTGCGCGGGAAGTAGCGGTCGGCCTCGCCCGCGACCAGGCCGGGGATCTCGTCCCCGTCCCCGGCGCCCGTCGCGTCCCAGAGCCAGTGCTCCGCGTTCCGGACGACCAGGGGGTGCGGCTCCGGGACCCGGCCCGCGTACTGGATTCCCAGCAGCTGCTGCTCGGGGCGGTCGATCTCGCGCCAGAGGGCGGGGCGGCCGGGGCCGCGGCGCTTGCGGCAGGTGAGGAGCCGGTCGGGGACGCCGGACGGGGAGGGGCCGAGCTCCACCTGCCAGTACATGGTGTTGGCGGAGAGGAAGACGAGGGACGTGCCCTGCTCGCGGGCGAGCTCGACCGTCCGGCGCATGGGGACGGACCAGTACTCGTCGTGGCCGGGGAAGACCAGGCCCCGGTAGCGGGTCGGATCGACGCGGCCGGCGTGCAGATCGCGGGTCTCGGCGTAGGCGAGGTCGTAGCCGTACCGCTCGGCCCAGCGGATGAAGTCGTAGGCGTGGCCGACGTGGAGGGGCAGTCCGGCGCCCGCGTACGGGCGGTCGAAGGAGACGGTGGTCGCCGCGTCCACCTCGCCGAGCAGCCGGCCCTGCTCGTCCCACGCGTGGTAGAGGCTCGCGCCGGTCCGGCCGTCCTCCGGATAGAGGTTGTACGCCTGCCAGGTCACGTCCGGGAGGACGAGGAGGAGGTCGGCGGGGTGGGTGTCGCGGACGGTGAAGGGGATGTGGGAGCGGTAGCCGTCGGCGGTGGTGAGCACGGCGACGTACGCGCCGATCGACCAGAAGGACGGGATCTGCAGGCGCCAGGACTGCCACCAGTGGTGGCAGGAGACGGTCCGGTCGGCGGTGAGCGGGGCCGGCTGCACGATGCCGGAGAGGCGCGGACTGGTGGTGATCTTGGCGGCGCCGTCGCCCGCGTAGTGACCGATCCGGTAGATGTCGACCGAGAACTGCTGCGGTGGGTCCACCGTGATGTGGAAATCGATCGCCTCGCCGGGGGCCACGGCCCCGTCCGACACGAAGCCCTTGATCTGGCTGTGGACGTCGTCGGCGGTGCGGGGGCCGCCGCTGCCGCCGCGGGCCAGGGTCTCGTCGGCGTACCAGGGGACGACCTGCCCGGTGTCGTCGAAGTACTTCTCCGAACCGCGCAGCCAGGGCAGGGGCCCTTGGCCGAAGGGGTCCGAGACGGCGTGGGCGAGCGCGCCCGATTCCCACCGCCTGATCTGCTCCGCCCCCATGCCGCACCCCTCCCTCGACTCCCCCGCGCCGAATTCCGTCGTGTGCCGTGTGTGCCGTTTGCCGCGTGTGCTGGGTGTGCTGTGTGTGCTCTGTCATGTGCTGCTGTCAGTGCCGGTCCCCAGCACATCACATAACGCACGCACTCCGTCACCGTTCGTCGCGAATTGACGTGAACGGAAGGCGCGCTTCCGCGCGCGAGCCGTTCCGGAAGAGCCGTTCTAGACGAGGCGGACGGGCTTCTCGGGGCGGACGCCGGTCTCGGTGAGCCAGGCCCGCAGGGGTTCGGAGTCGCCGTCCTCGACCAGGGCGAGGACGCGGGCGGTCAGATCGGTGTTCCGCTCGCCGCCGACGAGGAGCGCGGGCCCGTCGAGCCAGTCGAGGCCGGGGGCGGCGCCGGCGGTGTCGACGGCGGCGCAGCAGACCATCGCCGTGACGTGGTCGGCCAGCAGGTCCCGCCCGGTCCGGGGCGGCTGCAGCGGGAAGAGCGGCAGCCCGTCCGCGCCCGGCGCGGCGGCGTGCGGCGCCGCGGGAGCGGGGCCGGCGGGCCTGGCGGCCTCTTCGCGGGCGACATGCGCGGTGAGCGCGGCGGCGAGCGAGTCGGCGGCCGGATTGCGGGCGGTGGGGTCGTCGGAGTCGGGCGCGTCGGGGTGGGGCGCGTCGGAGTCGGGCGCGTCCCTGTCGGGGTCTGGCGCGTCCGGGTCGGGCGCGTCGGAGTCGGGCGCGTCCAGGTCGGGCGCGTCGGAGTCGGGTGCGTCCCGGTCGGGGGCTGGCGTGTGCCGGTCGGGGGCTGGCGCGTCCGCGCTGGGGGCGGTCGTGTCGCGTGCGGTCTCGTCGAGGGCGTCTGCGCCGGGCGGGGTGGGGGCGGGCGCGTCCGCGCCGGGGGCGGGGGGCGTCTCTGGCCCGGGAGTCGTCGTGTCCTTCGCGTGGGCCGAGAGGTGGGACATCACCCGGGTCAGGGTCGGGCCGTCGGCCGCCGCTGAGCCGTGGCGCGCACCTGCCCCCGTACCGGCGGGAAGAACACCCAGCTCGTCGAGGACCTGGTGGAGACGGGCCGCGTCGGCGCGCCACTTACGGTCGACGACCTCTTCCGGGTACTGCTCCCAGTCGACCGGGGACCAGTCAGGGCCGGTCTCCGCCGGGCCGCCGTGGAAGAGGCGGGCGGCGAGCAGCGAGGCGGCCTCGTCGACGGCGCCGGGCTCTTCGAGCAGGTCGCAGGCGGGGCGCTCGCCGAGCCGGGAGGCGAAGCCCTCGGCGAGCCGGTCGCGGCGGGAGAGTTCGGTGAGGGCGGAGACCACGCCCACGTCCAGGCGCGCGGGCCAGCGGCCCATCCGCCAGGCGGGCAGCGCGACCCTGGTGAGCAGCCGGTCCCAGCCCGCGTAGGCGAGGCCGACCTGCTCCTGCGCGACGATCCGGACTCCGTAGTCCACAGCCTGTGCACGCTCGGAGCCGGCCACGGCGACGCCCCGCTCCATCTCGGCGGCATGGCCTCGACAGAGGCGCAGCAGGACCCGGGCGACGCGCCCGATTCCGTGGGCGCCGAGCCTGCTGACCGGGTCGAGCCCCTCGCGGCGGGGAGCGGCGACGGCGGCGTCGAGGCCCTGCACGAAGCGGCGGGCCGCGGCTATGTCGGGATGCGCGGCCGGAGCCGTACCGGCGACGACGGGGGCGAGGACCGCCCTCAGCTCGCCGACGCGCATCCACCACAGGAAGGGCGAGCCGATGACGAGAACGGGAGCGTCGGCCGAGCGCCGCAGCCCCGCCGTACGACCGGAGCCGTGTGCCGGATGCGTACGGTCCTCGAGCCAGCTGTCGCAGTCCGGCGTCAGGGCTATCGCGGAGGGCGCAGGGACGCCCAGCCGGTCGGCCAGGTCCCGGACCATCCGGTAGAGATCGGGGGCCGCGGTCTCGTCGAGCTCCACGGTCGGGGTGACGGCGGGCCGGGAGCGCGCGATCACCAGCGCGACGGCCGCCGTGGCGAGCAGGACGACCAGCGCGAGCGCGGTGGTCACCCAGCGGGCGGCGTCCCAGCCGGCCCCGGTCATGTGACCGGTGACCCCTCCCGCGTACATGATCACGGCCGCGGCGGACGGGAGCAGCGCGACGCCCAGCGCCCTGCCGCGGACCCGGAGGACGGCGAGGGCCCGGGTGCGCGCGGCGCGCGCACCCATCTCCTCGCCGACAACGGAACCGGTACCGGACACGCCGTACATCACCCCCTCCTGCCCTCGTCGGGACTGCCTGTGGCGGTGTTGCTCACTCCCCCACTGTGGCACCCGCCACCGACATCGCAATGCCGGTGGGCCAAGTGCCGGAACGCCTCCGCCGCACCCTAGTTGGGGCTTCGGCGGGCGTCATCCGGATGGCTCAGCCGTCACTCGATGGAATGGCTTTGGGTAAAGGTGATGACGGTTCGGGGCGGTTAGAGGTTCACTCCCCCGCGGCCTTGCGCGCGATGTCCGTACGGTGCTGCGAGCCGTCCAGCCGGATCCGGCCGACCGCCGCATACGCCCGCTCGCGGGCCTGCGCCAGGTCCTTTCCGGTCGCCGTGACCGACAGGACACGGCCGCCGGCGCTCACGATCGCCTCGCCGTCCCGCTTCGTCCCGGCGTGCAGGACGTACGCGTGCGGGGCATCCTGCGCCGCGACCTCGTCCAGGCCCTCGATCGGGTCACCCGTCCGCGGGGTCGCGGGGTAGTTGTGCGAGGCGACGACCACGGTCACGGCCGCGTCCTCGCGCCAGTTGAGCGGCGGCTCGTTGTCGAGGGTGCCGTTGGCGGCGTTCAGCAGGACGCTCGCCAGCGGGGTCTTGAGCCGGGCGAGGACGACCTGGGTCTCCGGGTCGCCGAAGCGGGCGTTGAACTCGATGACCCGTACGCCACGGCTGGTCATCGCCAGACCCGCGTACAGCAGGCCCTGGAACGGGGTGCCGCGGCGGCGCAGCTCGTCGACGGTGGGCTGGAGGACGGTGTCCATGACCTCGTCGACCAGCTTGGGGTCGGCCCAGGGCAGCGGGGAGTAGGCGCCCATGCCGCCGGTGTTCGGGCCCTCGTCGCCGTCGAGCGCGCGCTTGAAGTCCTGCGCGGGGGTGAGCGGGAGGACGGTGACGCCGTCGGTGATCGCGAAGAGGGAGACCTCGGGGCCGTCCAGGTACTCCTCGATGACGACGCGGCCGCAGGCGAGCGCGTGGGCCCTGGCTTCCGCCAGGTCGGAGGTGACCACGACGCCCTTGCCGGCCGCGAGGCCGTCGTCCTTGACGACGTACGGAGCGCCGAAGGCGTCGAGCGCCTCGTCGATCTCCTCGGCGGTCGTGCAGACGTAGCTGCGGGCGGTCGGGACGCCCGCCCCGGCCATGACGTCCTTGGCGAACGCCTTGGAACCCTCCAGCTGCGCCGCCTGCTCGGACGGGCCGAAGCAGGGGATGCCGACCGCGCGGACGGCGTCGGCGACGCCCGCGACGAGCGGGGCCTCCGGGCCGACGACGACCAGGTCCGCCTGGAGGTCGGCGGCGAGCCGCGCGACGGCTTCGCCGTCCAGCTGGTTGACGGCATGCAGCTCGGCGACCTCCGCGATTCCGGCGTTGCCGGGCGCGCAGTGCAGAGCGGTGACGTCGGGATCGAGGGAGAGAGAGCGGCACAGGGCGTGTTCGCGGGCGCCGCCGCCGATGACGAGGACCTTCACGCCAGCCAGGGTAGCCCGCGTGGCCGGATGTCCCTTGTGCGGGCCACCGAGCGAGACGGTCCTACTCGTTCGTGTATTCCTCCACAACCGTGGCTCCGAGCTCGCGCACGATCAGGTCGTGGCCGGAGAGGGCGGAGTCGACGAGGTCGGGATCGTCCTCCTCCGGTACGTCGTCCTCGGGCGCGACGGGCGGCGGCGCGTGGTGGACGGGCGCGGGAGCCTGGGGCTGCGACTGCGGTACGGGAGCGGCCGCGGGCGCCTGCTGGTGCTGGGCGGGCGGGGGCTGCTGCCCCTGCGGCGCCTGCGGGGCCTGCGGGCTCTGCTGCGGCGGGGTCCACTGCTGCTGCGGGGCGGGGGCCTGGGCCGGCCGGCCGCCGCCGAAGTTGGCCGCGGCGGGGGGCGGTGTGGCGCCGCCCGAGGGATCGATGATCGCCTCGATCTTCCACTGCACGTTGAACTGCTCGGCCAGCACCTGCCGCAGGACGTCCTCGCTGCCGCTGCTCGCGAAGTTGTCGCGGGCGCCGGCGTTGAGGAAGCCGAGCTGGAGCGTGGTGCCGTCGAACCCGGCGACCTGGGCGTTCTGGCTGAGCAGGATCCAGGTGAAGCGGCGCCGGTTCTTCACGGCGTCGAGGATCGGCTGCCACATGTTCCGCACTTGGGCGGCGCCCTGGGCCATGTCGCCGGCAACGGGAGCCGGTGTCGGGGCCGCGGGGGTGGGGGCGGCCGCCGGCTGGGGCGCGGGGGCGGCCGGGGCGGAGGCGCCCGGCCAGGCACCGGGGGCGGGGGCCCCGGGAGTGGCGGCACCGGGCCAGGCACCGGGGCGGGGCGCGCTCTCGGGCTGTGCGGGCTGCTGCTGTACGGGGGCGGGCTGCTGCTGCACGGGCGCGGGGGCGGCAGCCTGCTGGACCGGGGCGGGCGGGGGCGGGGCCATCGGCGTGTGGGCCTCGGGCCCGGGGACGTACCCCATGGCGGGCGCGGGCGCACCGGTGGTGAAGACGGGCGCCGGACCGGACGCGGCGCCGCGCTCGAGACGGTCGATCCGGGCCTGGAGCGACCGCTCGTCGTCGAAGGCGGCGGGCAGCAGCACGCGCGCGCAGATCAGCTCCAGCTGGAGCCGCGGCGAGGTGGCGCCGCGCATCTCGGTCAGCCCCGTGTTGACGAGATCGGCCGCCCGGCTGAGCTCGGCCGCGCCGAACACGGACGCCTGCGCCTGCATGCGCTCCACGACGTCCACCGGGGCGTCGATCAGCCCCTTCTCGGCGGCGTCGGGCACGGCGGCGAGGATCACGAGGTCACGGAGCCGCTCCAGCAGGTCGGCGACGAAGCGCCGGGGGTCGTTTCCGCCCTCGACGACCCGGTCCACGACCTCGAACGCGGCGGCGCCGTCGCCTGCGGCGAAGGCGTCCACCACCGAGTCGAGCAGGGACCCGTCCGTGTACCCGAGAAGAGAGGTCGCCATGGCGTATGTCACACCGTCGTCGGCGGCTCCGGCCAGCAGCTGGTCCATGACGGACATCGAGTCACGCACGGACCCGGCACCGGAACGCACGACGAGCGGCAGCACGCCGTCCTCGACGGGGATGCCCTCGCGCCCGCAGACCTCGCCCAGGTAGTCCCGCAGGGTGCCGGGGGGCACGAGCCGGAAGGGATAGTGATGTGTACGGGACCGGATCGTCCCGATCACCTTCTCCGGCTCGGTGGTGGCGAAGATGAACTTGAGGTGCTCCGGCGGCTCCTCGACCACCTTCAGCAGGGCGTTGAAGCCCGCCGAGGTGACCATGTGCGCCTCGTCGATGATGTAGATCTTGTACCGGCTGGACGCGGGCCCGAAGAACGCCTTCTCCCGCAGGTCACGGGCGTCGTCCACACCACCGTGCGAGGCCGCGTCGATCTCGATGACGTCGATCGACCCCGGCCCGTTCCGCGCCAGGTCACGGCAGGACTGGCACTCCCCGCAGGGGGTCGGAGTGGGACCCTGCTCACAGTTCAGACAGCGGGCAAGGATGCGCGCACTGGTCGTCTTGCCACAGCCCCGGGGCCCGCTGAACAGGTACGCGTGATTGACCCGGTTGTTCCGCAGGGCCTGCTGCAACGGGTCGGTGACATGCTCCTGCCCGATGACCTCGGCGAAGGACTCGGGACGATAGCGGCGGTACAGCGCGAGAGACGACACGTATACGAGGTTATAGGCGCCCACCGACAACCAGGGCACTCAGAGAATCTCCCGGGAACGCAAGCGCCCCCCACGCACCCGCCAGAGCCGACCTACCCTTGCTGCCTTCCGGCCCTGGGGGAGTTCAGTCAGATAGCGCCACGTGAGGGGCTCCGCCAAGGGTACCTGATTCCAGAGGCCTCTAGGCCCCCCGCTTCCGATCACGAGAGGCGCTTCTGGATCACGTTCGCGAGCACCCCTCAGCGTCTTGTATTGTTTGCGGCGGAGGATTCGCCTAGTGGCCTAGGGCGCACGCTTGGAAAGCGTGTTGGGGGCAACCCCTCACGAGTTCGAATCTCGTATCCTCCGCCAGTGCCTCACCGGGCACGATGTCGAAGGGCCCCACCGCTTGCGGTGGGGCCCTTCTTCGTTGTCCGTCTCAGTTTCCGTCTCACTTGCCCTCGGGCAGGCCCCAGAGAGCTTCGCCGACCTGATCGGCGGTCTTCCTCAGCAGGGCTCTCGTCACGTGCATGTACCGGGCCCGCATCCGCGCGGCACCGCCCGGCTCCCATCCCATGATCGCGTCGACCACGACGTCCGGGACGCCGAGCTGAGCGACCCAGACCGTGAGCGGTGGCACCGCTCCAAGGGGCACAACCATGCAACGGTGATCTCCGCCCGCTTCTAGGACCTGTTCGGCCGATCATGGTTGCGTGCCGTCAGGCACGATGCCGTGGTGAGCATCATCAACATCGAAAGCCCGTGGACGCCCGCTCACCAGGCGGTGGAGTCGAGCGACCACGCCATGCTCACGCGTCTCCTCGACGAGGGCGCCGACGCGAACGAGGTCTGCTGCGCGATGACCCTGCTGGAGCACGCCATCGAACTTGAAGGGGACTCGGCTCTCCAGTCAGGACAACCGATTGACGGCGCCCTCACCGCGATCCTTCTCGCCTACGGTGCTGACCCGACCCTCACCGTCGATGGCAAGACCGCCTACGACATGGCCCGGTTCTACAACCACGACATGGCGATCCGACTTTTGGACCCTTCACCGCCCAGTCACCTTGATCGGCCGGACAGGTCCTAGCCGCGAGCTGTTACAGGTTTCTCTACCTCATCAAGCACCCGGCTGCGCTCCGCGCGCCGCTCCTGCCTTCGGCCCGCTCCGCCCCCGCTGCACCGACGCCCGCCCCTGCAAGACGGGATAGGCCCAAGGGCATGGGTCGAGCCCCAACGGCCGCGGTTCCATCTGTCACCGACATGCCTCCGGCGGGGGCCTCAGGCTCCGGGTTGGCGGGGGCGCCGTACGTGGGTGCCGGCCGTGGGGTGCTGAGGCGGGGAACTCCCATCCCGCCTGCCGTCGACCCAGGACAAGCCGAGCAGACGCGGCACCGGGCCCGCTCCACATACGTGTGGGTCGACGGCAGACGGGATGGGAGCTGGGGCGAGGCGTGGTGAAGGCCATCCCAAAAGCCTGCGGACTGCCCACGTTGCGCCCCGTAATCGCATCGCCTGCCAGAGCGCTAGCTGGCAGAGTTCGGAGTCACTGCAGGTCAAGGCAGTGACTCGCCAAATGCCTTGAGACGGGTATGAGAAGTGTGGAGTTGCCGAATTGAGCTACCCCTACGCACTGGACGACGAGACGCTTTGGGACGCGGGCTACCAGAGCGGCCGGCTCTACTTCTCCCTTGCCCAGGGCGCGGCAGAGCATCTTGAGTTGTCGACCGGTCTGACACGCAATGACCGACTAGGCGGCTGTGACATAGAGCTGCCCACGTTCGAAGTGTTCGTGGAGGGGCTCTACGACTCCTACGCTCGAACCAACAGCGAGGTACTGCAGGGACTGTGGCGCGGCCTGCTGGTCACGTCGCTCGTTCTTCTGGATATGGCGGGATCTTCCATCAGGATGAGCGCCGAACACGAGAAGGCTCTCCGAAGGGAGATGTCATCCGTCGGACGCTCCATGGGGGCGCCGAACTGGAGACAGTACAGCAGCGCCGTCCCGCAACCTCAGCAACCGCCCACGCCCGGTAGCGTCCATCAGGCGTCCAGTAGTGGCCGGAATGGCCACTGACCGATCCAGCTAGAGCTACGGATCAGGTGCGCGGTCGGCGCTGGCAGGTGATCTCTTGGCCATCAGCGAAGCCCGACCGTCGGTTAGGTCCCGGACCATTCTCCGGGCCGCCCCCAGACAGGCCGGGGATGCAACCATTCCCTCCAGAGCTGGAACCCCCGGAAGCCGACCGCGCGCTTGAGACCATAGAGGCCGGCACTGACAACGACCGTGTCAACAGTCGGCCGTTGAGCGGTGAGTGTCCAACTGCGTGACAACGCCGACGAACAGCAGCCCAAGGAAAGGCTCGCACCCGAGTTGCTTCGGGACGAAGAGGTCCCCGTGCCATATCCGTGCCAGATCGTGCAGGGAATCACGGGGAACAAGGGGCGTTGTCGGACTCTGGGGTGTAGATCAGCTCCCGCAGCATCTGTGCATGTCAGGCATGGCACGGCCCTCCCGCTCTCCTAAAGCGGTGGTTCTCTGACGAACCGCGGCCAGCTGGCGCAGGCCACCAGTGCGCTGCCGTCCTCGGTGAGGAAGAGCAGGGACGTCCATGTCCGATCGGCAGAATCGATCAGCCCTGTGCGCACGGGCTGGCCATGTTCGCGGACGAGCTGCACTGCTCGTTCCAGCCCAAGAGGTTCGAATCCGTGCATCCGCATGCGCTGAAGTCGGCGCTTGAAGACTCCAGCATGCGCGCCAGCGGGTTGTGCCCGGTCTCCCACGCTGTAGGTGGCGCCGCTGCGGAGGAGGGCCAGAGCTATCACGGACGCCTCGTCGTCACCGGCCAACAGCGATTCCAGCACATGCCGTTCCATGGTCACCCCGTCTGGATCCTGCGGTACGGCAGCCAGGTACCGCAACCCGAGCAATCGCCCGCGTCCAGTAGCGCCCCTACAGGGCTTGGTAGCGGCCGGTATGGCCGTCGCTGACCGATCCGGCTAGAGCTACGGATCAGAAGGGTCGGGAGATCCCGTGAGCTTCGAGTGCTGCCGTGTAGCGCTGGAGCTTCGCGCCCAGGTCGGCCTGGAGGAGGCTGGCCACGTGCTGCGCCTCCTTCAGGTCGCCGGCGGCGCACAGTTCGACGAGCTCGGCGACATTGCTCTGCAGGATGCTGAGGGTGTCCCCCTGGATCAGGACGCCGGGGAAGTTGCGGCGCGGGAGGCGGACCACGGCGTCGTTGCCGCCGTCGGTGAACAGCTCGGCCTCAACTCGTTCCATCGCTACCCCCGTCTCAGTTTCCGTCTCATTCAGCTCCGTTCACGGGGGTTCAGGGCAGGCCCAGACCCGGTACCGGCTGAGCCGCCGACCTCGCACGAACGCAGGTGAACAGCCTCGTACACGACGCCGTGCAGCATCAACAGACTTGGAAAGCGGGTTGGGGGCAACCCCTCACGAGTTCGAATCTCGTATCCTCCGCCAGTGCCTCACCGGGCACGATGTCGAAGGGCCCCACCGCTTGCGGTGCGGCCCTTCGACGTACCTCGGTCTCAGCCCGCAGCCGCCGTGGCGGGTTCTGCCGGTGCCGAGGGCAGGCTGCGGAGTCGGCTGACCGGGGACAGGACGAGCGCGATCAGTACCGCAGCAGATCCGACCGCCGCCACGGTCAGCGCGTCCTGGGCGCCGATCCGGCCGGAGAGCAGGCCCGCGGACAGGCCGCCGAGTGCGCCGCCGCCGAACAGCAGGGTGCGGAAGACCGCCGTCATCCGGCCCATCATCGACTGCGGGGTACTCGCCTGGCGCAGGCTGACGATGACGACGCCTGCGACGCCGAGTCCCAGGTAGGTGGTGAAGAAGGAGAGGACGAACATCCCCACCATCACCGGCCGGGGGCCGGCGGCCAGGACGATCAGCATCGGGCCGATGAGGAGGGTCGCCTGGGCGACGAGATAGACCCGCCCGAGCCGGAAGCGCCGGATGATCTTGCGGGAGATCGCCGCGCCGATCAGTCCGCCCACGGAGGCGGTGGCGAAGATGCCGCCGAGGGTCGTCGAGTCCAGGTGCAGGTCGCGTGTTCCGTACAGCAGGAACATCGTCCATACGGTGACCATGGAGAAGTTGCAGCAGAACCCGATCAGGGCCAGCGACCGCAGGACCGGGTTCTTCAGGACCCAGCGCAGGCCGTCCCGGAGTTCGGTCGGCACATGCCGTCGTACGGCCGGGGGCGAGGGGCTTGGCTCGGGCGTGCGGATGAGCAGCAGCGAGATCAGGGACACCAGGTAGGAGAACGCGTCGACGATCAGCGCCACGGGCGCGGTCAGGGCGCCGACCAGGACACCCGCGAGCCCGGGTCCCGCCACATCGGCCGCCGACGAGCTCATCCCCATCTTGGCGCCGGCTTCGACGTAGTGCTCGGGGTCGCGTACGAGAGTGGGCACGTACGACATCCAGCTCACGTCGAACAGCACCGAGGCGACACCGACGGCGCAGGCGATCACCAGGAGCGAACCCATGCTGAGCGCGTCCGTCCAGTACAGGACGGGCACGAGGGCCAGCAGGACCATCCGGACGAGGTTGGCGCCGAGCATGATCCGCCGACGCCGGGCGCGGTCCACCCAGACCCCGAAGACCAGGGCGAGTCCGAGGTACGGGACGAGCTGCAGGAAGCGCAGGACACCGACCTGCTCGTCGGTGGCGTCGAAGGCGATGATCGCGGTCAGCGGCAGGGCCAGGTTCGTGACCTGGGTGCCGAGGAGCGAGAGGGTCTCGCCGAGCCAGAACTTGAGGAAGTCGCCGTTGCGCCAGAGGCTTTGCCCGGACGGTTCTGCGGTGCGTGTCTGCGTGGCGGTCATCGCCGTCCCTGGCGGGCGAGGTCCGCGACCGCGTCCGCGACGTGGTCCACTTCCTCCTCGGTGTTGTAGTAGTGCGGCGACAGGCGCAGACACCAGTCCACGTCCTTGTCGCCGAAGTCGAACTGCGCGAACTCGCGGAAGCTGAGCGCCGAGTTGATGCCGCGGGCATCCATGGCCGCCTTGAACGGCTGCGGCTGCCAGCCCTCCACGCCGAAGGTGACGAGCGCGGCAAGACGCGGGCCGCGGTCGAGCACGCGCACCCCCGGAATCGGTGCGAGCCGGTCGCGCAGCCGGGCCGCGAGCGCCGGTGTGCGCTGCTCGATGGCCTCGATGCCGACCTCGCGGGCATAGCGCGTCGCGGCGGCGCTGCCGAGCACCGTGGCGTAGGGGAACTCCCACTCCTCGAACCGGGCCGCCGTCCCGACGGGCTCGTAGCCTCCCGGCTCGGTCCAGCGAGCGCCGTGCATGTCGATGAACAGCGGTTCGTAGCCCGCGCGCAGGACGCGGTCGGAGACGTACAGGAATCCGGAGCCGCGCGGGCCGCGGAGGAATTTGCGGCAGGTGGCGGTGAGGAGGTCGCAGCCGATCTCCTCGACGTCGATGACGAACTGGCCCACCGACTGGCAGGCGTCGACCAGGTAGAGCAGGTCCAACTCGCGGCAGTGGCGGCCGATCTCGGCGACCGGCGAGACCAGCCCGGAGTTGGTGGGGACATGGGTGGCGGACACCAAGCGCGGGCGGTGGGTCCGCATCAGCGCGGCCATCGCCTCCACGTCGACCCCGCCCTCGGGCGCGTCGGGCGCGTGGACGATGCGTACGCCGAATCGCTTGCGCAGGGACAGGAAGGCGATCTGGTTGGAGACGAAGTCGTCGCGGGTGGTGAGGATGACGTCGTCGGCCTCGAACGGGATCGACGAGAGGGCGTTGGCGTAGGCGTGTGTGGCGCTGCCCGCGAAGGCGATGTTGTCGGGCGTGGTGTTGATGAGGGCGGCGATCTCCGTGTAGAACCCGCGGACTTCGGCGGCCTGGGCGGCCGATGCCTCGTAACCGCCGATCCGTGCCTCGAGGTTCAGATGGCCGACCATCGCGTCGAGGACCGGGGCCGCCAGCAGGCCACAACCCGCGTTGTTGAAGTGGATGACCTGGCGGCACCCCGGGGTGTCCGAGCGCAGGGCGGCGACGTCCAGCTGAAGTGCTTCCGAAGCAGATCCAGTAGCGCTATTCTCATCTCTCATGAATGACGGTAGCACTTCTGGGGAGTTGGCCGACAGACTCCGTACGCTGCTCTCCCGGCTTTCGCCCGGCGACCGGTTGCCGAGCAGCCGGGAGTTGATCAAGGAGTACCGGGTCGGCCCCGCGACCGTGGCGCGGGCCATCGCCGCACTGGCCGCCGAGGGCGCGGTGGTGACCCGTCCGGGCAGTGGGACGTACGTGGCGCAGCGCACCCGGCTCGGCGCCGAAGCCACTGCCGCCGACACGGACTGGCAGACGGTCGCCCTCACCGACCGCGCCGTCGACACCCACCTGATCGCCGACCCGCTCGGCCCGCCGCCGGCCGGGACGATCACCATGGACGGCGGTTACGTGCACCGCTCGCTCCAGCCCACCCGGGCCCTGAGTGCGGCGCTGGCGCGGGCGGCACGCCGCCCGGACGCCTGGGACCGCGCCCCGGCCGGCGGCCTGATGGCGCTGCGCACCGTGTTCGCCCAGATCATCGGCGGCAGTGTGGCACCGGAGGACGTGCTCGTCACCGCGGGCGGGCAGAGCGCGCTGTCGATCGCGTTCCGGGCCATCGCCGGGCCGGGCAGCCCGGTCCTGGTGGAGTCGCCCACCTATCCCCGGGCTCTGGCCGCGGCCCGCGCCGCGGGGCTGCGGCCGGTGCCGGTGCCGCTCGACGCCGACGGTGTCCGGCCCGACCTGCTGGCCGACGCGTTCGCGATGACCGGCGCACGACTGCTGTACTGCCAGCCGACCTACCAGAATCCGACCGGCGCCGTGCTGGCGCCCGAACGACGCGGCCAGGTCCTCGATGTGGCGCGCGCTTCGGGTGCGTTCGTGATCGAGGACGACTTCGCGCGGCACCTGGGACACGGCGGCCCGGTGCCGCGGCCGCTGGTCGCCGACGACCGCGACGGCACGGTCGTCCACGTCACCTCACTCACCAAGCCCGCCGCACCGAGCCTGCGGATCGGGGCACTGGTGGCCCGTGGACCGGTCATGGACCGCATGCGCGCGGTGCGCCTGGTCGACGACTTCTTCGTCACCCGCCCACTGCAGGAGTCCGCGCTGGAGGTGCTCAGCTCCCCGTCCTGGGACCGGCACGTCCGGTCTCTCGGCACGGCGCTCCGGGAGCGGTGCGCCGTGCTGGCCGCCGCGATCACCCAGGAAGTCCCCGGCGCGGCCCTGGCCGCGCTGCCCACGGGCGGACTTCACCTGTGGGTTCGCCTGCCGCCCGGCGTGGACGACACCGTACTGACGAGCGCCGCCCGGCAGCGCGGCGTGGCCGTGAGCGCCGGCAGCCGTTACTTCGCCACCGAGCCGCCGGCGGCCCACCTGCGGATCGGATTCGCCGCGACCGCCGACCACGCCGAGCTGACCGAGGGTGTACGTCGGCTGGGAGCCGCGCTTGCGGATCTCGGCCCTGGGCAGGAGTGAGGCGCATCGCCAATGTCGAAGGGCCCCACCGCGAACGGTGGCGCCCTTCGACGTCGGCGGTCGCATCCCGGGGGTCAGGGCGTCCCCGCCCGATCAGAATTCACCTGGTCAGAAGTCACCTGGTCAGAAGTCACCTGGTCAGAACCGCTCGCCCGACCAACGCTCGGAGTACGCTGAAAGTACCGGGAGTAACTCGAACACCCGCTCCCACGCGGACGTCGTTTCCGGCGATCAAGACACTGGGCCGCCCTGCAGGACGGCCCGGAGACGGGTCCGCATCATGACCACGACCCTCGCTCCCACGCTGTCGCCGCGCCTTGCGCTCACGCCGAAGACTTCTCGCACGGGTCTGTTGGACGGCGCGTGGTGGCCTCGTTCACGCGATCTCGCAGCCGAGCTTCCGCTCCTCGTCGACGCACTGGAAGGGCGCTGGGGACGCATCACGCGCGTCATGGTGAACCCCACCCGCTGGCCCGTCGTCCCGCACAAGGTTCCCGTCACCGGGCACACCGTGCACGTCGGCTGGTTCACCGAACAGGATCCCGACAAGGTGATCCTGCTCTCCTACACCGTCGGCCGCTGCGACCTGCTGGTGATCCCGCCCGAGACCGAACCCGCCGCAGCCGCCCGGCTGATGACCGCCGCAGCCATCCCCGGCAGCCTTCTCACCACCGTCACCCTCATGTCCGACGAAACCGCGATCGGCCGCCGTCTGCGCGACGGCGCCCGCGACGACGCCCAAGGCCGGGAGGACGTCGACGACGCCCGAGGCCGGGTCGACGACGCCCGAGGCCGGGAGGACGTCTGGGAGACCGACGGCGGGGCCTCCCCTCCGCCCCTCCGGCATCCGGTCGTCGGGGCACGGATGATCCCCCTGCCCCGGAACAAGTGGGGGTGGTGACGTCATGGAGACCTTCGTCCTGATCGCGGCGGCCGCCCTCGTGATCGCCCTGGGCATGTTCCTGATCCACCGACTCAACGCCGAGCACGCCGCACGCATCGAGGCCCACCACTTCAGCGACCCCTTCCCGGCCATCAGCCGCCCACCCGGCTACAGCCGCAACGGGCCGACAGGACAGACCCCCGGCCGCAGGCGTACAGGCACCTGGCCCTGACCCGACCTGACCGTGGCCCTGGCCCTGGCCCTGACCCTGGCCCTGACCCTGACCCGACCTGACCTGACCTGACCTGACCCGCACCTCAGACCACTCCTCCGACCGAAGGCCGCGGGTGGGGCACCCGACACCCGGGACAACCCACCCACCGGCCTCTCGCTCGCCCCTGAAGGGACGACACACCTTGTACCCCACCGACACCGCGACCCTGCCCTCGGCCGGACACGCCGAGATCCGCATCGTCGCCGCCACCCCCGAAACCGCCCGCGCTGTGGCCGAGTTGCTCCGCCACACCTTCGCCGGCACGGAACAGCGCAGCTACCCCGTTCCCGAAGGCGGCACGCGGCTCCACCTCACCGTCGACACCGAGTCCGTCGCCGAACCGTCCCACTCCTGGTTGGGCACCAGCAGGCCGTCCACCGGCACCGGCACCCACGTCGACGAAGTCTGAGAAGCGCACACCGCCACGCACACCGGGTCACCAGGCGGCTGACATCCCGCCGGGTCCCGATCAGCAGATCGACATGGTCCGTACGTAGCCGCCGAAGTTCTCGTCGTCCGTGCCGAGGACGCCGTCGCCCGCGGCGGATCCGGGCAGGCACTCCACCGCCTCGATCTTGTACTGCGGGAACGTCCCGAGCACGGTCGGGGAGGCGTCGAGCGCGACCCGGACCCGGCCCGACGTGGACACGGTCACCCGGCCTGCGTCGGTCAGCGCCGAGTCGAAGGGGCCGTCGTCGCCGGCGTCCGCCGCCGAGCTGACGAGGACGCGGCCGGCGTCGGTCACCACGATGTCGGAGATGTGCCGCGTTCCGCCGTCGGTCGGGTACGGCGCCCGGTAAGCGCGGCGGGTCACGGCCCCGAACAGCGGCTGGCCCCACGACGCGAACGTCAGCGGCGCCGCGTACAGCGTGGCCGGACGGTCCGCGCCCGCGCCCCGGTCCGCCCAGAGGGCGGCGAGCTTCCCGTTCTGGGCGACGAGCGCGAAGCTCTCGAAGTCGTCGCCCTCGCCGATCGCCGGCAGCGGCGTGTAGTCGACGACCGTCGCCGTGGAGCCGCTGACCTTCAGGCGGTACACGATGCCGCGGCCGGTGAGCGCCACGTACTCCCCCGGCATCCCGGGGATGGCCTCGATGGCCTCCAGATCGACGGGTTCCGGACCGTCCCAGGTGATCGGGGCGACCGTGTCGGAGCCCTCCCCGTGGGTGATCCGGGACAGGCGCTGCTGCCCGGTCCGCTTGTTGTCGTGCACGGCCAGCAGGTGCACCCCGCTTCCGTCCGCGGTCCGGCCCTCGTACGCGAGGCCGCTGACGCCGCTGCGGGCGTCGGCGCCGACCTGCTGCCACGCACCGGCCGCACCGGACGGTGCGGTGCCGAGCACCGCGAGGAGGGTGGTCGCCGCCGCGAGCGAGGCCGTGCGTCGCACCATCGGGAGTTCCACGGGTCGCTCACCTTCTGTCCGATCAGACGCGAGGTCACGCGTCGGGCGCCAGGTTATTGATCATGGTGAGCTCCCCGCAGTGCCGCTTACGCCGTTCGCCGGAGCGCGAAGGCGCACTCGGCAGGCGCGTGTGGAGTGGAGCCCGTGCCGTCCCCGCCGCCCGTGCCGTCCCCGCCGCCCCCACCGCCCGTGTCACCGGTCACCCCCACTGATACGGCTCCCAGGCGTTCGACCCCAGGGGGAACTGGTACGTGGGCATGTTCGCCGTGGCGCTCGTGGTGAAGGGCCGGCCCCGGTCGTCCACCCGGAGCACGCCTCTGCGACCGCCGCTGCTCCACTCCAGCTCCAGGTACCACTTCACGCTTCGGCCCCGCGTGTGCGCGGTGATCGTCAGTACCTGCGGGTCGCTCGCGGACACCTTGTACGGGAAGTCCGACGCCGGGCGGTACTCGTCGCCCTTCCACCCCGCCACAGGGACGGGCCGCGGCCGGGCCGCGTCCAGGTTGATGTCCAGGCTCTGCAGGCGCGCGTCCCCGCCGCAGCCGACGCCCATCGCGTACACGTTGCCCGGCAACGGCGCGGACGTGTCGACCGTTCGTACGTGGAGGGCCTGGAGGACGACCGTGTCGTCACCGAGCCCCTGGAGCGACACATCGATCACCATCTCGCCCCCGGGAACCCCGCCCAGGGGGGTGACCCAGCCCCGCGCGTCCTGCGGGGAGGGCGGTGGCGGCATGCGCTTCGGGTCCTGGTCCACCACGTAGAACTGGCTGCACGGGTCCTTCCATACGTACGGATTGACGTCCACCGCCAGGGGCACCTCGGGCGGCCTCTGCCTCCCCGTGGACGTGTCGCCCCCCTTCCCGCCGGAACCGCTGCCTCCGGTGGGCGTGACCGTGCCGGCCGACGAGGGCCCGGCAGGCGTCGGGCTGCCGGGCGTGGCGCTGCTCGCGGCCGGGCCACCGGGCGGGCGTGCGGCGGTGGAGGGCGCCGCGGAGCTCCCGGCCGCGCCGAGTTGGTCACTGGAGGCCTCCGGCGTACTGGGCCAGAGGGTGGTGGTGGCGAACGTCGCGACGGCGACGGTCGCCGCGACTACGGCGGCCAGCGTCCAGAGACGCCGCCGGCGGCTGGTCCGGGCGGGGGCGGCGGGAGCGGCGGGAGCGGTCGGCTCGGGAAGCTCCTCGTCTTCTGACTCCCGTACGGACTGCGGTTCCTGGGAGTCGGCGTCCGCGGGCGCCGGTACGGCCGGGACCGCCGACACCGCTGGCACCGCCGACTCTGCCGCCGCAGCCGTAGCGGTCTTGGCCCGACGGCGGGTCTCGTCCGCCACGATCCAGAGGCGGTGGAGCCGTAGGAGCTCCTCACGGTTCGCCCCGCACAGCCGCGCGATCTTCTCCAGGGGAGCGAAGTCCGTCGGCACGGCGTCGCTGTTGCAGTAGCGGTGCACGGTCGACGGACTCATGTGCATCTGCTTGCCGAGGGCGCCGTAGCTGAGCCCGGACCGTTCCTTCAACTCCCGCAGAAAGCCGGCCAGGTCCTGGCTGTCCATCCCCACCCCGAGTGGTCCCTTCCGGTCGCCGTGCCGTTCGACGTCGCATTCGACGTCCCAGGCGGGCGTTCCAGGGGGAACCCGTTTCCCCAGGTCAACCCCCGTACGAGCATTCGCCCGTACGACATTCTCTCCCGTCGCTGGTGCGAATGCGAAGGCGGCGCACAAGGTGAGTGCAGCGCCGCTCGGACCGGGCGCTTCCACTGATCCACCGTCACCACCACTCATCCAACGGGGGAACAACCTCATGCGTACGTTCGACATCCGCCGCACCGTCCTGGCCGCCACCGTCCTGACCGCCGCGCTCGCCACCACCGCCTGCGGCGCCACTGAGACGGGCAAGGCCCCCTCCTCCGACGCGGCGGGGAAGGGCCCGTCCGTGACGTCGACGGCGACCGCTTCGCCCTCGCCCAGCCAGTCCGGCGCGACGTCCTCGAACTCCGGCGGAACGAACTCCGGCGGCAAGCAGAGCACCGGGGGCACGAGCACCGGCACGAACACCGACGGGAGCACCGGCGGGAGCACCGGCGGGAAGCAGACCACCGGCGGCGCCAAGCAGCCGGCCGACGGCCCGGTCAAGGCCGTCACCTGCACCGGCGACAACAACAGGGTCGTCGTCACGCGGCCGACCCGCCCCATCAACCACCTGCTGATCACCGCCACCAACAAGGGCTCCGTGCCCTGCGACCTCTACAGCGCACCGCTCCTGCGCTTCGACGAGGAGCAGGCCGCCACCGCCATCGACGACGGCACCAAGCAGCAGAGCGTGATCCGGCTCGCCCCGGGCCAGTCCGCGTACGCCTCCGTGATCCTGATGGCCGAGCGCACCGGCAGCGAGGTCAACGGCCGCACCACGTCCCGGCTCGGCGTGAACTTCGCCTCGCGCGACGCGTCCGGCTCCGTCGGCCGGACGGCGTCCGTGACCCTCCCGGCCGACACCTACAAGACCGACGACGCCAAGGTCACGCACTGGGTGACCAGCCTGGACGAGGCGCTCACGTACTGAAGAGCAACACCCCCGGGCCGGATCCGGGGCCGCGTACCCGACCGGACCTGGCCCGGCTTCCCGCCCCGACCCGGAAATCCGCACACCCTGAAGCGGAACTGGCGGTAGGTCGTGCCACCGTCCGAAGCCCCCACCGTTCGCGGTGGGGCCTTCGGACGTACATCCCGCCGCTACAGCTGCACCGGGCAGGGGCGGTACTCGAGGCTCAGTTCGCGGTCGACGGCGTAGCTGGTGCGCATGGAGGCGTCGGTGACCTTCTCCCAGGAGCCGTACTTGGCGTAGAGCTGGTCCGCGGTGGGGCCGAGGGGGTTGCCGTACTTCGCGATGTTCCGCTCCTCCAGGATGCGGACCTCCTGCGGGGTCATGCCCGCGCGGGTGATCTCCTTGGCCTGGTTGCGCATGTCGACCAGTTCCCGGGCGATCTCCTCCTCGGAGGCCCCCGCCGCGCGCATGTTGGCCTCGGTGCGGTGCATGTCCTCCAGGAGGTCGTGGTACCGGATCCGGGTCCTCTGGGCCTCGACCTTCTCGTCCATCGGCATGGCCCGGATACGGCACACCACCGGGTCCGTACTGGGACAGGGGTCGTCGGCGGCGACGGGGCGGGCGAGCGGGGCGGTGATGATCGAGCCGCAGGCCTCCCCCGCGGTGGCCGCGGAGGAGGCGGCTGTGGTCAGCAACGCGACGGCGGCCACGAACGGGACGAGGACGCGGCGGGGCAGCGAAGTGGGAATGCGCATGCGCGCATCCTTGGGGGCGGAGCCGCGCCGGTTCACGCAGGCACACCGGTGATCACCCCTACGGGGCGGCGGCGCTCATCGGCGGCGCTCATCGGGGGAGGTCGGTGGGGGCAGGTCCGGGGAAGGTCGGGGGACGTCCGGGGGACGTCCGGGGGGACGTCGGTGGGTCAGCTCGGCAGGCGCAGGGCCAGGCCGTCCAGGACGACCTCGAGCCCGTACGCGAACTTGGTGTCGCGAATCTCAACCGGATCGGCGGCCAGGGTCGCCTGGTAGGCCTCGGTCAGGTGGTCGTGGCCTACCGCCGCCTCTTGGGCGGCGGGGGTGAGGCGGGCGATGAACTCGGCCTCCGTCTCGCCGGAGCGGGCGACCGTCGTGAGCCAGGCCGCCTCCGTCGTACTCATGCCGATGACGTACCCCAGGAGGGTCTCGATCGCCCGGCTCGGCTCCGGGAAGCCGACGGCCGTGAAAAGAGTGGCCAGTCGCTCCGAGTACGCCATGAGGTTGGGACCCAGGTACGCGAGGCCCGCCTGGCCGAGGACCGAGGTCAGCCAGGGGTGGCGCAGAGCCGACGCGCGGAACGAGCCGGCGGCCTCGGTCGCGGCGGCGCGCCAGTCCGGGCTGTCGGCGGGCGGTACGGCGATCTCGCCGAAGACCTCGTCCACCGCGAGCTCCATCAGCTCGTCCTTGGTGGCGACGTGCCGGTAGAGGGAGGTCGCGCCGGCGTTCAGGCGGGCGCCGAGCTTGCGCATGCTCAGCGCGTCGATGCCGTCGGCGTCCAGCATGGCGATCGCCTCGCGGACGATCGCGGCGCGGCTGAGCGCGGGCTGTTCGGACGCGGCCTGCTGCCGGGCCCACACGGACGGGATGGGGTTCGTCTTGGCGGCCATGACCCTCCTTCGGTGCGTACAGCGTTCGCATTCAGCGTACAGGAGTGAGGGCTTGCGCACGGCGTACGCGTCTGCGTACAGTGTTCGCACCGAAGGAACACCGTGCGCAGCCGAGAGGAACAAGAGGAACTCCCATGGAAACCGTCCGTAATCCACGCCGCTGGTGGATCCTCGTCGTGCTGTGCCTCAGCACGCTGGTCCTGGTCGTCGACAGCATGGCGCTGACGGTCGCGGTGCCCTCGATGACCGAGGACATCGGCGCGAGCGCCCAGGACATCCAGTGGATCCTCGACTCCTACATCCTGGTCTTCGCCGGCCTCCTGCTGACCTCCGGAAGCCTCGGCGACCGGTTCGGCCGACGGAAGATCATGATCATCGGCCTGCTGCTCTTCGGCCTGGCGTCACTGGCGGCGACCTTCGCCGACAACCCCGGTGAGGTCATCGCCGTACGCATCGCGATGGGCGTCGGCGGAGCGCTGATCATGCCCTCGACGCTGTCGATCCTCATCACCGTCTTCGAGGAGGACGAGCGCAGCAAGGCGATGGCGGCATGGGGTTCGGTGTCCATGCTCGGCCTGGTCGGCAGCCCGGTGCTCGGCGGCGTGCTCATCGACCACTTCTCCTGGCAGTCGATCTTCCTCATCAACGTCCCGGTCGTCGTGCTGGCCGTCATCGCGGCGCTCACCCTCATGCCGGAGTCCAAGGGCCCGTGGCAGAAGCCGGACCCGCTCGGCGCGATCCTCTCCGTGGTCGGCATGACCGCCCTGATCTGGTGGATCATCGAGATCCCGCAGCACGGCGCCTTCGAGGGCCGGTCGGCCGTCACCCTGATCGTCGCGGTCGCCGCGCTCGCCGGCTTCGTGATCTGGGAGAACGTCACCCCCTCCCCGATGGTCCCGCTGGTCCTCTTCAAGCACCGCAACTTCAGCGGCGGTTCGCTCTCGCTGACCCTCGTGCAGATCGGCAACGGCGGCCTGCTGCTGGTCCTCACCCAGTACCTGCAGTTCGTCCTCGGCTACTCGCCGGTGAAGGCGGGCCTCGCGTTCATGCCGCTGGCCGTCGCCGCCCTGATCGGCAACGCCGCCGGCGCGGGCCTCGCCGCGAAGATCGGCTACCGCTGGCTGGTCCTCGGCGGAATGCTCGTCATGGCCGCCTCGTTCACCCTGCTGACCACGGTCGACGCCACCTCCGGCTTCACCGTCCCGGCCGTCGCACTCGGCCTGCTCGGCCTCGGCGCCGGCCTGGCGATGCCGGCCGCGGTCGGCGCGCTGATGGGCACGATCCCGACGGAGAAGGCGGGCGTCGGCTCGGCCCTGAACGACACCATCCAGCAGGCCGGCACCGCGCTCGGCATCGCGATCCTCGGCTCGCTCCTGTCGAGCCGCTTCGCCGCCGAGATGCCGGCGGACGCCTCGGAACAGGCCAAGGACTCGATCGGCGGCGCCCTGGCGGCGGCGCAGGGCGACGCGGGCCTGATGAACGCGGCCCGGGAAGCCTTCACGACGTCGATGTCGGCGACCTTCACGATCAGCGCGATCGGGGTCCTGGCGGCGGCGGTACTGGCGGCGGTGGTCATGCGGGACGGGAAGCCGGGGGCGGGGAAGCCGGAGGCGCCGGAGGGCGCGGGTTCGGGTGCGGGTTCGGGTGCGGAGGGCAAGGCGGAGCTCGTGGCCTGACGGGGACGCCGAGCACCTCGGCCTGCACGCGGCGGAAGGCCCCGACCGGGAAACCGGTCGGGGCCTTCGGCGTTCCTCGGAGCGTCTCCGGCCTGTGGCGATGGTCCGACTCGTGTGGTGATTTCACCGGTTCGGGGGGTCCGGGGCGGCAGAGACGTTACGGCGGGTGATGCTCTCCGTAATCGCTGGGACACTTTCCGCAACGCCCGTGTGGGGTGCTCTCAAGGTGGAGGAAACGTGCGGAAGTTGGCGACGGTGGCGGTGGCGGCGGGGTTGTTCCTGGGCGGGATGGGGGTTGCTGTGGCGGATTCCGGGTGGAAGGCCATCGGTCCGATGCGGACCGACGGCGCGGAGCTGCGGGCTGCGCAGTACAAGTTCTGGCCCAAGGGCCAGAACCACGGCGGGTTCCACCTCAAGGGAGCGCTTAGGGACGTCCTGCCCGACGACGGCCACAACGTCTACGCAGAAGTCAGGGTCGAGGGCTACGACTGGAACCGGTTCAGCGGCGTTCAGAAGAAGACCGTCCAGCTGGACAAGGTCGTGTACGACGGCGCCGCCCAGTACACGAAGAACGCTCGGATCCGGGTCTGCCGCGATCGAGGCACCCTGCGGCCGGATGGCTGCACAGCCATCAACTCGTACCACCGCAACTAACCGACGACCGCCTCGTCACGAAGGGACACAACCGTGAACGCCATTCTCCGCGCCGAGGGCGTGGATCTCTTCTACGGGACGCACCAAGCAGTCAGCGGTGCGGACTTCTCGCTGAAGCGCGGGGAGGTGACGGCGGTCATGGGGAGCAGCGGCTCCGGGAAGTCATCACTGCTGTACTGCCTGGCCGGGGTGCTCGCGCCCACGCGCGGCACCGTGGCTTTCGACGGAGTCGCGTTGTCCTCGCTCAGCAACGAAGAGCTGAGCACCATGCGTCGGGAACGGTTCGGATTCGTCTTTCAGTACGGGGAATTGCTGCCCGAGCTGACGGTCGAGGAGAACGCCGCGCTCCCCCTGCGGCTCGCCGGCCAGCGCAAGGCGCCCGCGCACGCGGCCGCCGGGGAGGTCCTCGGACGGCTCGGGATGACCGAGCTGCTCCAGCGCAGGACCGCCCAGCTGTCCGGCGGGCAGAGCCAGCGGGTCGCCGTCGCACGGGCGCTCGTGCATCGGCCGGACGTGGTGTTCGCCGACGAGCCGACCGGTGCGCTCGACAGCGTCAACGCCTCCGCCGTACTGGAAGAGTTCCTGCGTCTCGCGCGGGATCAAGACACCGCCGTCGTCATCGTCACGCATGACCCGACAGTGGCCGAACAGGCCGACAGCCGGTACACGATGGCCGACGGGATCCTGAAATGAACCCGTTCCTGCTCGGCATGCGACTGCTGTGGCGTGGCGGACGCAGAAGCCGGGGCCGTTTCCTGTTGATGGCCATGGGCTGCGCGATCGGGGTCGCCTGTCTGGCCGCCGTCCTCACCATCCCGGCGATCCTCGCCGCCCATGACAACCGGGCTGCCGCCCGTCATCCGCAAGTAACGCACGAAGCGGAACACCCGCCGGCGGCCGGCGACACCTTCGCCATGGCTCCACTTGTGGACTCCTACGGATCCCAGCCGCTCCGCCGGGTCTTCGTCGCCCGCTCGTCCTCCGGTCTTGCCCCGGTCCCCCCTGGCGTGGATCGCCTTCCCGCCCCCGACGAGGTACTTGTCTCACCCCGGCTGCGGGACGAACTGGCGTACCACCCCTCCCTGGCAGGGCTGTTGCCCGGCCGTGTCGCCGGGACGATCGGGCCGGCGGGTCTGACGGGACCGGACGAGCTCTTCGCATACATCGGCAGCACCCGCGCCCAACTGCCTCAGGCAGGAACGGTGGACTACTTCGGGTCGAGGTGGCCGCCGTACACGGTGGTGGATTCGTCCACCCTCGACATCCTTCGGTTCACACTCGCCTGTGTCGTCCTGCTGCCCCTCGCTGTGTTCCTCTCCGTGTGTGCCCGGCTCTCCGCAGAGTCCCGCGCCCGCAGGCTCGCGGCGCTGCGGCTCGTAGGAATGAGCGTCAAAGACACCCTGCGGGTCAACGCCGGCGAGACGGTGTCGGCCGCCTTCCTCGGGGCGCTGCTCGGCGTCGGCGGATACCTCGTCTTCAACGAGATCATGGCGAGGATCGGCCTCCCGGGGCTCCACTGGTACCCGGCCGACGGACGTCCCGAGGCCAGCACGCTCGCTGTCTGCCTGATCCTCTGCCCGGCCCTCGCCTGGTTCGTGGGACGACACAGCGCACGTGCTGCCGCGCGCACTCCGCTCAACGTCCGGCGCACCGCAGAACGGAAGCCGCCCACGATGTACGGAACGCTGCTGCTGATCCCGGGACTCGGCATCATCGGCGGCTACTGCGTGCTCAGCGTGCTGGGGAAGGATCCGTCCGGCGGCTCCCACGACACCCTCCTCGTACCCGCCGCTGTCCTGCTGACCGGAGCCGGGCTGATCTTCGGGCTTCCACCGATCACCATGTGGCTCGCCCGCAGTCTCGCCGGCACCGCACGGTCACTCCCGCTGGCGCTCGCGATGCGCCGCGCCGAAGTGGAGCCGGGCGCCTCGCTCCGCGTGGTCACCGGACTCGTGTTGCTGGTCTTCGCCACGTCCCTAACCCAGGGTGTCCTCGTCGAGCTCGACCAGGTCAGCCGTCGCACAGCGCCGGTGCAGGAGTACGGCGTGCCGCACGCAGGGCTCACGGCGAAGCAAGTCGAGGGGATGACCAAAGCCGACAGCGTGCGGGCTCACGCCGCCACGCTGTCCTCCTGGACTCCCATGGACGACACCGACAGCCCTACGCTGCGTGCCGTGGTCGCCACTTGCGACCAACTCGACGCCTTCGTCGAGTGGTCGAATGGTTGCGTCGACGGGCAGGTTCTCCGGTTGCGCGATTCGACCCTCTTGCCGAACAACGACGCACAACCCGGTCGCGCCTTCCCGTTCCACCTCAGGAGTCGGCAGGTCACCATCACCGTGCCGAGCAAGCACGTAGACCTCCGCGCCTTCGATCCATCCGCCTTCGGGACAGATGTTCTGATTCCCCCCTCCCTCATTCCCTCGGATGAGCTGCCTGCTAGCTCAGAACTCGTCCTCGTCAGTGATGCCGACCCTCAGACCGTCCGCACCACGCTCGACGCCCTCGGTACCATCGCCCCGCTCGCCGAGGTCCGACCCGTAGGCATCGTCATCGAGTCCCTCGCCCAACTCACCGTCATCCGCAGCCTCCTCGCCGCCGGCATGGTCCTAGGCCTCGTCATCAGCGTCGCCGCCTTCGTCGTCTCCGTCGCCGATCGGGCCATGGAGCGACGCGGGCAGGTCGCCGCGCTTGCGTTGCTCGGGGCTCGGGCCGGGACCTTGCGGGTGGTGCAGTGTGTGCAGGTGGTCCTGCCGCTCGGGGTTGGGCTGGGGGCGGCCGTGGTGACCGGGTGGTTGGCCGAGTCGAGTTATCTGATCACCGGGGGTGGGGCCGTGCACTGGGACTGGAGTGGGCTGCCGCTGCTGCTCGTCTGCTGTCTCGGCGTGCTGCTCGCCGCCGCGGCCGCCTCGCTGCCGCTCGTGCGGCGCCATGTCGATCCCGAGCACATCCGGCGCGACTGACCGCCCCCGTCACCCATCGCGTCGCTCGATGGGCGGCAGGCGGTACGTGCCCTCCAGTACCGGGGCCTTGGGCAGGTACAGGCGCACCACCGGACGGAAGTCGCCCTTCGGTGTCGGCAGCCAGTTCGCCGCCTCCGACGGGTCCCCGGGGCGGTCGTGCCGCAGGACGAGGGTCAGGGAGCCGTCGGCGGCGTACGTCAGGCCGGGGGTGCGGTCGCCGATCGAGTAGCGGGCGATCGGGTTGTCGACCAGGTGGTAGTCCGGGGTGTCGTACATGGTCACCGACCAGAAGGCCTCCACGGGCGGTGGCTGGTCGAAGCTCAGCACGTACGCGTGCGCGCCGTTCAGTTGCCGGCCGGCGGAGTCGGCATAGGTGGTCGCGTACACCGCCTCGTAGCCGTGGTTGCCCCAGAGCCGCGCCCGCGCCGCCGCCGCTCTGACCACGTAGGACGCCTCGCGGTCGGCGATCCGCCATTGCGGTGAGCGCAGGGTGCCGACGCCGAAGTGGTCGAGGTTGTAGTCGAAGAGGTGCGGGTCGGCCGACCAGCCGCCGGGCGGGCCCTCCCCGGCACTCGGCCTGGTCGCCGCCTCGACGCGCTCCCGGCCCGCCGCGAGTCCCTCCGTCAGGGCGCGGGCGAGCGCCGGGGCGGCGTTCCGGTACGGGGAGGGACCCTCCTCCAGGAGGCCCAGTGACTGGAAGCGTTCCTCGTACGCCTGGTCCGGGGCCGAGGAGGGGAAGTCCGCCATCCAGACGCGCAGTTGCTCGAAGAAGCGCAGCGCTTCGGGTACGTCGGGGTCGGGCGACGGCAGTCCGTGGAGATGGGCCGTGTGGTCGAGCGGGGTCACGGTGAGCCCCTGCTGCACCGCACGGACCCGGGGCATGTCGTCCGGGCCGTCGCAGGCGTTGCGGCCGACGATCGAGACCACGGACGTCGGCGCGTCGATCACTCCGCTCAGCCCCTCGGGAACGGTGCCGGCCCAGCCGGGCGGGGCGATCAGCCAGTGGCCTTCCGCCGTGCCGGTGGCGCGCTTGCCGACGTACGCGAAGTTGTTCGTCCACACGTCCACGAACTGCAGGACGTAGTACGCGCCCGCCGTGTCCGGCACGTGCAGGAGGAGCGGGCCGCCCGAGAGGTCCAGCTGGGCGATCGAGTACACCGTGTCGTTGTTCACCGAGACGACGTGCGCGTCGGGGGCCGCGAGTCGGTCCGCGTGGGCGAACTCGTTGAACGGCGCCGGGAGGAGGGCGCCGAAGCCGTTCTGTACGCATGCGGCGACCGTCGCGATGTCGTGGACGAGTGGGTAGCCGTAGACGTACGCCTCGGTGGCCAGCGATGTCAGGTCGGGCGCGGATCCGGTCATGTGTCGTTCACCGCCAGCCGCGGCATCGACCAGCCGCCGTTCAGCACCGAGGGATCGGGGCCGTACACGCCGAGCGCGATCGTGAACGGGCCGTCGGGGGCCGGGAGCCAGTTGGCCGCGTGCTCGGGGTCGCCGGGGCGCGTCTGCTGGACGTAGAGCGTGAGGCCGCCGTCGTCGTCGTACACGAGGCCGGGCGTGCGGTCGCCGATCGAGTACCGGTCGATCGGGTTGTCGACGAGCAGGCGCTCCGGGAGGCGGTAGTTCTCCAGGAGGGGGTAGCCCCAGATCCATGCCTCGGCAGCCGTCCGCTGGGCCTCGTCCGGTGTCGGCCGGGCCTCGTCCCGTGTCGGCTGCTGCACGCGATCCCGCCTCTCGAAAGGGGTCAGACGGGATCAAAGCTCGCACTTGTTCGGGCGCTTCGCATCCCCTGCCTGGCGGGCGCCGCCCGGGCCGGCGACCCCTACCCGGCCGTGTCCGGCGGGCCTCGCATCCCCGCCCGGCGGGCCCGGCTCCCGGCCGGGGGCCCGTGCCCGGCCGTGCCCGACGGGCCCCACATCCCGGCCCGGCGGGCCCCCGCTCGGCCCGGCGTCCACCGCCCGCCGTGCCCGGCGGGCCCCACATCTCCGCCCGGCGGGAACCCGCCCGGCCGGTCCGGGCGGGTTCCCGCCCGCGGCGGCCTCGCCTGGCAACGCGCCCGCAGCCGTACCCGGGCCGCGCCCGCACCGCCCGCTGACGCCCCCTCACACCCGCCCGCGCCCGCACCGCCCGCTGACGCCCCCTCACGCCACCAGCGCGTGCTCCGTGCGGCGCGCGACCCTGCTCGTGAGGGTGAGGGTCGTCGCCGCGGCGAGGGTGCCTGCGGCCAGGGCGGTCCACCAGAGAGCTGCCGGGCCGAGGCCGGTGTAGAGCGTCACGCCCAGGGTGAGCGCGCCGAACCGGGCGACGCCCCAGGTCCAGCTGAAGGCACCCTGGTAGCGGCCGCGGGCGTGGGCCGGGGCGAGGTTGGCGACGATCGTCGCGGCGATGCCCGCGACGCACACCTCGCCCAGGGACCAGACGACCACCGACACCGTGAAGCCCACGACCCCGTCCGCGAGACCCGTCAGAGCCACGCCGGAGGCGATCAGCACGCTGCCCGCGGCCTGGACCGGAAGCTGGGGAAGGCGGGCCAGCCGGGCCGTGACGAACGGCTGGAGGGCGACGACCAGGATCGCGTTGACCGCCGCCATCGCCCCGTACACCGCCGGGGAGAGACCGCTGTCGTGGACGGCGAGCGGCAGGGCGACCTCGGTGAGGGAGTAGACGAAGAGCTGGACGCCGAACAGGGGCAGGAGCGCCAGAGCCAGTCGGTCCCGGAACACCACTCCGTAGCCGATGCCGTCATCCGTCCCCTGTGTCGCCTTCGTGCGCGGCGGCTCGCTCAGCCGCGTCGCCACGACCACCGCGTAGATCAGCATCGTCCCCGCGTCCACCGCGAACAGCAGCCAGTAGCCCTGCGCCGCCAGGAAGCCGCCGAGTACGCCCGCCACCGCCGTGCCGATGTTGACGCCCCAGCCGAACAGTGCGTACGCGCGCTGCCTGCGCTCCGCGTCGACGGCGTCGGCCATCAGCGCGAACGCGGCGGGGCCGACCATCGCGCCCGTCGCGCTGATCAGCAGCGCCGCGGCGGCCATCGTCCACACGCCCGGCGCCACGAAGAGCGCGCCCTGCGCCGCAGCCGCGCCCAGCAGGCCGATGAGCATGGTGGGGCGGCGGCCGACGCGGTCGGCGAGGACGCCGCCCACCGCCGGGCCGAGCAGATTGCCGGCGCCCAGGGCGCCGAGGACGTACGTGGTCTCGGGCCCCGTGACGTCGCGCGCGGCGAGGAAGAACACGAGGAAGGGCGTGACCATGAAGCCGAGCCGGTTGATGACGGTGCCGGCGAAGAGGGTCCACACGGTGGGCGGGAGTCCGCGGAAGGAGGAGAGCATGCGAGGAGACTGCGCCCGGGACACCGAGACGTTCCATTGATTAAGCTCAGACCGAATCGATCTGTCGATCCACGGTACGGGGGACGCATGGAATCGGGGCTCAGCTTCTCGGCGGCGGACCTGGCGCAGACCCGGTTCGCCGTCTCCCCCATGTGGGAGGTCGTCACCAGCTTCCGGCTGCTCAGGGACACCGCCGAGCCGCCGCTGCACCGGCGTTGGGCCGCGCAGGTACGGCCCCGGCTCGCGCGGGCGGGGCTCGACGGCGGCTGGCTGGCCGAACTGATCCCGGGCCACGGCTACCTCGCCGACTTCCTCAACCCGACCCCCGCCACGCCCTTCCCCACCCTCGCCGCCGAGCTGGACGCGATCCGCGCGTCCACACCCGCGCAGGTACGCAAGGACCTGGAGCTCCTCCGGGCCAAGGAGCCGGCCGGCCACCGCGCCTCGCCCCGGCTGCGGCTGCTGCGCGAGGCCCCCGAGGAGGCTCTGGAGAAGGTCGCCGCCGAGATCGAGAACTACTGGGAACTCGCCCTCGCCCCCTACTGGGCCCGCATCCGCCAGCTCCTCGAAGCCGACGTCTTCCACCGGGCCAGGCAGGTCGCCGAGCACGGTTCGGCGCGCGTCCTGAGCGAACTCCACGAGACCGTACGGTGGGACGACGGCACTGCGCACTGACCCGCGACCAGGTCGGCTCCGGACTGCTGCTCGTCCCCTCGGCGTTCGCCTGGCCGCGTGTCCTGACCCGCGCCGTGGCGCCCGATCCGCCCCAACTCGCCTATCCCGCACGGGGCATCGGCAACCTCTGGGAGCCGCGGACGACCACCGCGACCGACGCCGTCGCCGCCGTCCTCGGCCGCTCCCGCACCCTGCTCCTCACCGAGCTCGACACCCCGGCCTCCACCACCCAACTCGCCGTCCACTGCGGCCTGTCGGCCGCCGGCGTCTCCCAGCACCTCACGGCGCTGCGCAACGCGGGCCTCGTCACCGCGCACCGCAGCGGCCGCTCCGTCCTCTACGCCCGCACCTCGGTCGCGGACGCCCTGCTCACGCCGTCGGGCGAGCCCGCATGACTCCTGAGGCGGGTAATGACATGTGCGAAGCGGACGCCCTCCACGCGTCGCTCGTGGACGTCATGGCCTCCGGGGCCGGGTCTTGCGCTGGAGTCCACTCCAACTCCTAAAGTCTCCGCATGCGTTATCGCGTACTCGGCGGGACCGGGATCGAAGTCAGCACGTACTGCCTCGGCACGATGATGTTCGGCGCCGTCGGCAACCCCGACCACACGGACTCCGTACGGATCATCCACTCCGCCCTCGACCACGGCATCAACTTCGTCGACACGGCCGACATGTACTCCATGGGCGAGTCCGAGGAGATCGTCGGCAAGGCGCTGCGCGACCCGAAGCGCCGCGCCGAGACCGTTCTCGCCACCAAGGGGTACTTCTCGATGGGCGAGGGGCCCGCCCGTGGCGGTCTGTCCCGGCGCTGGATCACCCGCGCCGTCGAGGACAGCCTGACGCGGCTCGGCACCGACTGGATCGACCTCTACCAGGTCCACCGGCCCGACCACCGTACGGACATCGAGGAGACGCTCGGCGTCCTCGGCGACCTCCAGGCCCAGGGCAAGATCCGCGCGTTCGGCTGCTCCACCTTCCCCGCCGAGGAGATCGTCGAGGCGCACGCCGTCGCCGAGCGGCGCGGCCTGCGCCGCTTCCGCACCGAGCAGCCGCCGTACTCGCTGCTCGCCCGGGGCATCGAGGCCTCGGTACTGCCGGTGGCGCAGCGGTACGGGATGGGGGTGCTGACCTGGGCTCCTCTGGCGTCCGGGTTCCTCACCGGGAAGTACCGCAAGGACCGGCCGATCGACCTCACCAGCGGGCGGCCGGCGCTCCACCCGCACCGCTTCGACCCCACGATCCCCGGCAACGCCGCCAAACTCGACGCCGTCGAGCAACTCGTCGCCCTGGCGGAGGAGATCGGCTGCTCGCTGCCCGAGCTGGCGCTCGCGTTCGCGGCCGCGCACCCGGCCGTGACCTCCGTGATCATCGGCCCGCGGACGAGGGAACAGCTGGAGGGGCTGGTGAAGGGCGCCTCGCTCGTCCTCGACGACAAGGTCCTCGACCGCATCGACGAGATCGTCCCGCCCGGCACGAACCTCTACCGGCCGGACGGGGTCTGGCGCCCGCCGTTCCTGGTGGACGCGACGCTGCGGCGCCGCCCGCTGTCCGAGCGCGCGGCGGGCTGAGCGCGGCCCCGCCCGCCCCGCTGTCCGGTCCCCGCTGGGCCATGCTTGCCCGCATGGGGAACGAGACGAAGCGCCGCATCGACGCGGACGAACGCAGGGCCCGGCTCGCCGTACGGCACCGGCTGGCCGGAGCGGCGCGGGCGGACAGCGCGGAAGCGGTGGCGGGGTCCCTGGTGGCCCTGCACGCGACCGACCCGGCGAGCGTCTTCCTCGCGGTGGGGGCGCGGCTGAGTGGGCAGGCGGGCGTCGAAGGGCCGGTACGGGATCTGGAACGGGCCCTGTACGAGGACCGGACGCTGACCCGGATGCACGGGATGCGGCACACGATCTTCGTCTTCCCGACCGACCTCACCCCCGCCGTGCACGCCTCCACCACACGTGACGTCGCCACCCGCGAGCGCGCCATGCTCGTCAAGGACCTGCGCAAGGGCAGCGAGTACGACGAGGAGTGGCTGGCGGAGACCGAGCGGCTGCTGACCGCGGAGCTGGCGGTACGGGGCGAGGCCACCGGCGCGGAGCTCGGCGAGGCCGTGCCGCGGCTGCGCGTGCAGTACGTCTACGGGATCGGCACCCGCCAGGAGGGGAACCAGCCGCTCTCCAGCCGGCTGCTCCGCGTCCTCGGCATGGAGGGCCGGATCGCCCGCGGCCGGCCGCAGGGCACCTGGACCTCCAGCCGCTTCCGCTGGCGGCTGACCCCGCAGCGCCCCGACCCGAGCGACGCGGACGCCCACGCCCAACTCGTACGGCGGTGGCTGGCGACCTACGGGCCGGCGACCGAGGCGGACCTGAAGTGGTGGACCGGGTGGAAGGTCACCGACGTCCGCAAGGCCCTTGCGGCGATCGACGCGGAGGCGGTGGAGCTGACGGAGGGCACGGGCTACGTCCTGCCGGAGGACACCGCGCCCGTACCGGACCCGGAGCCGTGGGCGGCGCTGCTGCCCGCGCTGGACCCGACGGCGATGGGCTGGCAGCACCACGACTGGTACACGGATCCGGCCCACAAGGCGGCGCTGTACGACCGCACCGGGAACATCGGCCCGACCGTGTGGTGGAACGGCCGCGTCGTCGGCGTGTGGGCGCAGCGCCCGGACGGCGGGATCGTCCACCGCCTGCTCTCCGACGTGGGCGCGGAGGCCGGTGCGGCGATCGCGGCGGAGACGGAACGGCTGGCGGGCTGGGTCGGCGACGTACGGGTGACACCCCGCTTCCGCACCCCGCTTGAACGGGAACTGGCGGCCGGAGGGTGAGGCGGTCAAGGTTCGAGGCGGCCATGGTTCCCCCGGGTGGAATCCGAGAAGAATTCTGATCGGCCCCCGCGAGGTGTCGAGAATCGGTGCCCGGCTCCGACGTCCCCTGTGAAAGGCAACAGGGAACCACGAGTTAAGGAGCAAGTCATGAAGTACCTCGTCATGGTGCAGGGATCCCAGGCCGACTACGACGCCATGGTCGGCAGGGGCTCCGGGCAGAGCCCCGCCTGGAGCGAGCAGGACATGAAGGCGATGTTCGAGTTCATGGGATCGATCAACAACGACCTCGCGGAATCGGGCGAGCTGGTCGACGCGCAGGGGCTCGTCGAGCCGGGCAAGACCCGGCACGTGTCCGTCGACAAGGCCGGGCAGCCGGTGATCACCGACGGGCCGTACAGCGAGACGAAGGAGCTGCTCGCCGGTTACTGGGTGCTCGACTGCGCGAGCCTGGAGCGGGTCACCGAGATCGCGGCGCGCGTCGCCCGGTGCCCGCAGCCGGCCGGTGCGCCGGAGTACCCCGTGGTGATCCGGCAGATCGACGACCGCTCCGCCGACGAGTTCATCGCCGGCTGAGCGTGGCCGGGGAGGAGACCGTCGAGGACCTGCTGCGCCGACACGCGCCGCAGGTCCTCGGTGCGCTCGTGCGCCGGTACGGACACTTCGACGCCGCAGAGGACGCCGTGCAGGAGGCCCTGCTGGCCGCCGCGCGCCAGTGGCCGGAGACGGGGACGCCCGGCAATCCGCGCGGCTGGCTGATCCGGGTGGCCTCGCGGCGGCTGACCGACCAGCTGCGGGCGGACGAGGCGCGGGCCCGGCGGGAGGCGACGGCCGCGCGCCTGGAACTCCGCGAGACCCGGGCGGCGCCGTCCGACGACGACACCCTGACGCTGCTCTTCCTCTGCTGCGACCCGGCGCTCGCGCCCGCCGCGCGGATCGCGCTGACGCTGCGCGCGGTCGGCGGCCTCACCACGGCGGAGATCGCCCGGGCCCATCTCGTACCGGAAGCGACGATCGCGCAGCGGATCAGCCGCGCGAAGGCGAAGCTCCGCGACCACCCGTTCCATCCTCCCGGCCCGGAAGACCGCGACGCCCGCCTGGTCACCGTCCTCCAGGTCCTCTACCTGATCTTCAACGAGGGCTACACCGCCACCTCCGGCCCCACCCTCCACCGCGCCGACCTGGCCCGGGAGGCGATCCGGCTGACCCGGTCACTCCGCCGCCTGCTGCCCCGCGAGGGCTCGGTGACCGGTCTGCTGGCGCTGATGCTCCTGACGGAGGCCCGCGGCGCGGCCCGCACCGGCCCGCACGGCGAGCTGATCCCCCTGGACGAGCAGAACCGCACGCTCTGGGACTCCGCCGCGATCGCGGAGGGCACGGCTCTGGTCGAGGAGGCCCTCGCGGCGGGCCCGCCCGGCCCGTACCCGCTCCAGGCGGCGATCGCGGCCCTCCACGACGAGGCGCCGAGCCTCGAGGAGACGGACTGGCCGCAGATCCTCGCCCTGTACGACCTGCTGGTCGCCCACGCCCCCGACCCGATGGCTGAACTCTCCCGCGCGGTGGCCGTCGCGATGGTCCACGGCCCCGAGTCCGGCCTCGCCGAACTCACCGCCCTGGAACCCCGCCTGCCCCACCACCACCGCCTCGAAGCGGTCCGCGCCCACCTCCTCGAACGCGCCGGCGCGACCGAAGCCGCCCGCGCGGCCTACGCCACGGCGGCCACCCTCACTCTCAGCCTCCCGGAACGCCGGTACCTGCTGACGAGGGCGGCCCGTCTCGATCGGTGAAGGTGCGGTAACAAGGGCCGGCTAGCCCCGGCGCAGCCGCTCCAGGGTCGCGTCGAAGCCGATCCCGCACGCCGCGCCGCGGTTGTACGGGAGCTTTCCGAGCACCACCGCCATGCCGCAGGTGTTCGTGAGCGCCGAGAAGACGAATCCGCCGGCGACGCCCGCCGACAGCAGCTGCCAGGCCGGGTGCAGGAGCAGCCCCAGGGTCAGGCCGATCAGGACCAGCGTCCCGGCGGCGAGCCGGACCTGGCGCTCCATCGCCCACGTGGCGTGCGCCGGGGCGCCCACGGGACGCGCGAGTTCATGGCCGCGCGAGGCCCAGTCGCCGGTGCCGCCGGCGAGGTTGAGCGCCGGCACGCCCTCCGCGGAGAGCCGGGCGCAGGCGCCGGCCGAGCGCCCGCCCGACTGGCACACCACGAGCAGTTCCCCGCGCTGCGCGGCCTCCCTGAGCGCCGGCATCGCGCGGCCGAGCTGGTCGAGGGGGACGTTGAGGGCGCCGGGCACATGGCCGGAGGCGTACTCGCCGGGCGTACGGACGTCGACGACCGTCAGCGCGTCCAGCCGGGCGCGGGCCTGGTCGGCGTCGAGGGAGGAGGGAGTGTTCACGGGCAGCAAGCTACTCCCTGGAGCGCCCACACCGGAACGCCCGATTCCGCGGACTGGTCGGTCGGACGGCCCGTCGGACGGGCCGGCCAGGCCGGTCAGCCAGGCCGGTCAGTCGGACTGGTCGGTCGGACGGGCGGTCGGGCCGGACGGCCGGTCAGTCGACCGCGAGGCCCTTCAGCCGCTTGGCGATCTTCGCGAGCCGCTCGCCCTGGTACCGCGCGGCCTGCAGCACGTTCTCCTCCGGGGCGCCGTTCGCGCCCGGGTGGGCCGTGCCGTACGGGTTGCCACCCGCCGCGTAGACCGCCGGGTCGGTGAAGCCGGGCGAGACGATGACCGAGCCCCAGTGGTGGAAGGTGTTGTAGAGCGCGAGCAGCGTCGACTCGTTGCCGCCGTGCACGTTGTGGGCGCTGGTGAAGGCGGTCGCCGGCTTGTCGGCCATGACGCCCTGCTGCCACACACCGCCGGTGGTGTCGATGAACTGCTTCAGCTGCGCGGCGACGTTGCCGAACCGGGTGGGCGAGCCGAGCGCGTAGGCGTCGGCCCACTCCAGGTCCTCGATCGTGGCGATCTCGACGTCGCCGGTGGCGTCCACATGGGCGCGCCAGGCCGGGTTCGAGTCGATGGCGGCGTCGGGGGCGAGCTCGTTCACGCGGCGCAGCCGGACCTCCGCACCGGACTTCTCGGCGCCCTCGGCGACGGCCTGGGCGAGCTCGTGCACGTTCCCCGTGGCCGAGTAGTAGATGACAGCAACCTTGACGGACATGGCGAGCCCCTTCGGCGGTCTAAGCGGATTCCGTTCCGGTTCAACGAGTCAGAGATTAAACGGATACGGATCCACTTTGCAAGGGGAACACGCGAACAACCGGATAGCGCTCCGTTATGCTCATGCCACGGGCGCACCGAGGGGGCTTGGAACGAAGGGCAGGCGGACGAGATGAGCACGAAGAAATCAGGACCGGCGGCAGGGTCGGGGCAGGCCGCCCCCGCGTCCGGCCTTCCCGGGATCACCCTTCTCCCCACCACCGGCCGCGCCGCCCCCGAGCGCGCCGACGCCGCCCGCAACCGGCGCAAGATCCTCGACGCGGCGGCGCGGATCGTCGCCGAGGTGGGACCCGAGGCCGTCACCATGAACCAGGTCGCCCACGCCAGCGGCATCGGCGTCGGCACGGTCTACCGCCGCTTCGGCGATGTCTCCCAGCTCCTGTGGGCCCTCCTCGACGACCGGGAACGGCAGTTCCAGGAGGCGTACATGGGCGGGCCGCCGCCGCTCGGCCCCGGCGCGCCCGCCGACGAGCGGCTGCACGCCTTCCTCGACGCCCTCGTCGACCGGGTCATCGAGCAGCGCGAACTCCTGCTCGCCGCCCAGGCCGCCGCCCCCAGCGCCCGCTACACCAGCGGCGCGTACCTCGCCATGCACACGCATGTCGCCCTGCTGCTCGCGCAGCTGCGACCGGAGGAGAACGGCGCGCTCCTCGCCCATCTCCTGCTCGCGCCGTTCTCGCCGAGCCTGATGCACCACCTGTCGGTCGAGCAGGACCTCTCCGCCGACGCGGTCAAGGCGGGGCTCACCGCGCTGCTGAACCTCGGGCGATGAGCGCCGCGAACCCGTCCAGGACGCGGGCGAGGCCGAAGGCGTAGGCATGGCCGGCGTCGTACAGGCCCTGGTACGCCACCGCCGACGCCTCCCCCACCCGCGACGCCAGCGGGAAGCGGTCCGGGTCGAGCACCCGCAGCAGCAGCGGCTCGTGCGCCGCCCACCACTCGTGGTCGGACAGCACGCTCTCGCGCTCCACCGCGCGCGCGTCCAACTCGGTCCGCGCCACGGTCTGTACGAAGCCCAGGAGATGCGTCAGCGCCGAGTCCATGGCCACGTCGCCCAGGCCCAGGCCCTCGAAGGCGCCGAGCTCGTGCTCGTACTTGGTCATCACCCCCGGGCCGAGTGGCGGCCGGTGAACCCGCAGTTCCGCCAGCCACGGGTGGTCCAGATACAGCGCCCGGTTGGCGTCGGCGACCGCCGTCACGCGCTCCCGCCAGGGCTCGTCCGCCGCGAAGGCGGCGCGCGGCATCCGCAGGAAGACGGCGTCCAGCATCAGATCGAGCAGCTCGCCCTTGCCCGGGACGTAGGTGTAGAGCGTCATCGGGGTGACGCCGAGGCGCTGCGCGACCGCGCGCATGGTGAGCGCGTCGAGCCCGCCCTCGTCGGCCAGGCCGATCGCCGCGTCGACGACCGCGTCGACGGTCAGCCCCTGCCGGGGCCCGCGCCGGCTCCCCTGCACCGCCGCGCCGTCCCGCCACAGCAGCTCCAGGGTCCGCGCCGGATCGCCCGCGCCGCTGCTCCGCTCCTTCGCCATGTCACCCATCTTCGCAGGTCAGGACCTAATCCTCTTACTTTGTACGCCGTATAGAGTACCGTGTACGGAGATTGGGACCACCATCGGAGGGCGCACACCATGACCACCCCCGCCGCAGCGGACAACCACCACGTCATCCAGGTCCGCGGAGCCCGGGAGAACAACCTCAAGGACGTCTCCGTCGACCTCCCCAAGCGCCGCCTCACCGTCTTCACCGGTGTCTCCGGCTCCGGGAAGTCCTCGCTCGTCTTCGGCACCATCGCCGCCGAGTCGCAGCGCCTCATCAACGAGACCTACAGCGCCTTCCTCCAGTCCTTCATGCCGAGCCTCGGCCGGCCGGACGTGGACGGACTGCACAACCTCAGCGCCGCGATCGTCGTCGACCAGGAGCGGATGGGCGCCAACTCCCGCTCCACGGTGGGCACGGCGACCGACGCGTACACGATGCTGCGGATCGTCTTCAGCCGCCTCGGCACCCCGCACATCGGCACCTCCGGCGCCTTCAGCTTCAACCTGCCCGAGGGGATGTGCCCGCGCTGCGAGGGCGTCGGTCAGGTCTCCGACATCGACGTCGACGAGCTCGTCGACCGCACCAAGTCCCTCAACGAGGGCGCCATCACCGTGCCGGGCTACGCGGTGGACTCCTGGATGTGGCAGATCATGGCCGGCTCCGGTTTCTACGACCCCGACAAGAAGCTGGCGGACTTCACCGAGCAGGAGTGGGAGGACTTCCTCCACAAGCCGTCCTGCAAGGTGAAGGTCGGCAGCAACAACTTCACCTACGAGGGTCTGGTGGTGAAGCTCCAGCGGACGGTCCTCACCAAGGACCGGGAGGCCATGCAGGCCCACATCCGGGCCTTCGTGGACCGGGCCGTCGTCTTCCGCACCTGCCCCGACTGCGCGGGCACCCGCCTCACCCAGGCCGCGCTGTCCTCCCGTATCGACGGGATCAACATCGCCGAGTGCTCCGCGATGCAGATCAGCGACCTGGCGGAGTTCGTCCGCCGGATCGAGGACCCGTCCGTCGCCCCGCTCCTCGCGAGCCTGCGCGAGCTCCTCGACTCCCTCGTCGAGATCGGCCTCGGCTATCTGAGCCTGGACCGGGCCTCCGGCACGCTCTCCGGCGGCGAGGCGCAGCGCGTGAAGATGGTGCGCCACCTCGGCTCCTCGCTCACCGACGTCACGTACGTCTTCGACGAGCCCACCATCGGCCTGCACCCGCACGACATCCAGCGGATGAACGACCTGCTGCTGCGGCTGCGCGACAAGGGCAACACCGTCCTCGTCGTGGAGCACAAGCCGGAGGTCATCGAGATCGCCGACCACGTGGTCGACCTGGGCCCGCGGGCCGGCACGGCGGGCGGCGAGATCTGCTACTCCGGCGACGTGCCCGGCCTGCGCACCTCCGGGACGCTGACCGGCGACCACCTCGCGCACCGGGCGAAGCTCCGCCCCGAGGTGCGGCCCCGGACCGGTTCGCTCTCCATCGAGGGGGCGGCCCAGCACAACCTGCGGAACGTGAGCGTCGAGATCCCGACGGGCGTCCTGACGGTCGTCACGGGCGTGGCCGGGTCCGGCAAGTCGTCCCTCATCCACGGGAACCTGCCGGGCCGAGAGGGCGTCGTCGTGGCCGACCAGTCCCCGATCCGCGGCTCGCGCCGCTCGAACCCGGCGACGTACACGGGCCTACTGAACCCGATCCGTACCGCCTTCGCCAAGGCCAACGGCGTCAAGGCGGCGCTGTTCAGCGCCAATTCGGAGGGCGCGTGCCCGAAGTGCAACGGGCTCGGGCTCGTCTACACCGACCTGGCGATGATGGCGGGCGTCGCCTCGGTCTGCGAGGAGTGCGAGGGCAGGCGCTTCACCAGTGAGGTGCTCTCCTACACGCTCGACGGGAAGAACATCCACGAGGTGCTGTCGATGTCGATCGAGGAGGCGTACGAGTTCTTCACGGCGAAGGGCCAGGCGCGGACGATCCTCGGCCGCCTGAACGACGTCGGCCTCGGCTACCTCCGCCTCGGCCAGCCCCTGAACACGCTCTCGGGCGGTGAGCGCCAGCGCCTGAAGCTGGCGATCCACATGGCCGAGAAGGGCGCGATCTACGTCCTCGACGAGCCGACCACGGGCCTCCACCTGGCCGACGTCGACCAGCTCCTGGCGCTCCTGGACCGGCTGGTCGAGGCCGGCAACACGGTCGTGGTGATCGAGCACCACCAGGCGGTCATGGCCCACGCGGACTGGCTGATCGACCTGGGCCCGGGCGCGGGCCACGACGGCGGCCGGATCGTCTTCGAGGGCACCCCGGCCGAACTGATCGAGAAGAGCGACACCCTGACGGCACGTCACCTCAAGGCGTACGTGGGCGCCTGACCGTTTGGTGGTGGGGGTGGGGGTGGGGGCAGGTACGAACTGCCTCACCCCGGCCCCGGTAGGGTCGGCCGGATGTTCCCGGAGATCGAAGCGTACGAAGAGGGCCTGCTCGACGTGGGCGACGGCAACCACGTGCACTACTCGGTCGCCGGCAACCCGGAAGGGAAGCCGGCCCTGTACGTCCACGGGGGGCCGGGCGCCGGAGCCCGCCCGAGCGCCCGCCGCGCTTTCGACGCGGAGAAGTACCGGATCGTCCTCTTCGACCAGCGCGGCTGACGCTGCCCCTCCGCGCCCTCGCCGGCCGGCGCCCCACGTGCAGGCGCACCACCGCCTGGAGACCGATCCAGTGGCGGGCTCGCGGGCTCCCGCCCCACTACTCCGTGTGGGCATTCGTTCCGCTGGGGCGGAACGGGTGGGCACACGGGACGGCGCCCTTGCGGGCGCGTCCGCTCCTTGGGCCCCTGTACCCCGAGGGCGCCGCGCTGGTGGGCACCGCACACGTACTGATCCACGGCCGCCAGGACATGGGCGGCCCGCTCACCACCGCCTGGGAGCTGGCCCGCGCCTGGCCGGACGCGGAGCTGCACGTGGTCGAACGCGCCGGGCATCTCGGCGGCGAGGAGACCCGCGCGCTCGTCCTCTCGGCCCTGGCGCGGTTCGCGGAAGGGTGACAGGCCGTGCGCGTCCCCTGCCCCGGGGAGATCATCGGGTCATGACCACCGAGATCCACCTCGCCCAGCAGCCCGAGGCCGACGAGCTGCTCGGCCGCTCCCCGCTCGCCGCGCTCGTCGGCATGCTGCTCGACCAGCAGGTCCCCATGGAGTGGGCGTTCTCCGGGCCGTACACCATCGCCCAGCGGCTCGGCACGGACGATCTCGACGCCGGGCAGATCGCCGCGTACGACCCCGAGGCCTTCGGCGCGCTGCTCTCCGACAAGCCCGCCGTGCACCGCTATCCCGGCTCGATGGCCAAGCGGATCCAGCAGCTGTGCCAGTTCCTCGTCGACGAGTACGGCGGCGACGCCGAGGCCGTCTGGGCGGACGCGGGGACCGGGAAGGAGCTGCTGGCCAGGCTGAAGGCGCTGCCCGGTTTCGGGGTGCAGAAGGCGCAGATCTTCCTGGCGCTCCTCGGCAAGCAGTACGGCGTACGTCCCGAGGGCTGGCGGGAGGCGGCCGGCGCGTACGGCGAGACCGGCTCGTACCGTTCGGCCGCGGACATCACGGGACCGGAGTCGCTCGCCAAGGTCCGCGCGTTCAAGCAGGAGGCGAAGCGCGCCGCAAAAGCGGCCAAATCATCCGAGAATTGACGGTTCCGGATGTCAATCCTGCTAATTCCGACATGAATTGTCGCGGAGCTGTTCACAGGAAGCACCGGAGATCGCTAACTTCCCCTCAACCTCGTTCGCATCGGGAAGGACCTCTGTGAACGCATCCTCTCGCAGAGCCGCGGCCACCCTGGCCGCAGCCGCACTCGCCACCCCGCTCCTGCTGGCCGCCGCTTCCCCCGCCACCGCCACCTCGGACCCCGGCGCCAAGCCCGCCCGGGATGCCGCGCAGCTGGCGAAGAAGCTGGTCCGTGAGACGTCCGGCAAGGACGCCTACCGGCACCTGCAGAAGCTCCAGGCGATAGCCGACTCGGCCGGCGGTCACCGCGCGGCCGGCTCACTCGGGCACGACGCCTCCGCGGCGTACGTGTACCAGCAGCTCAAGAAGGCCGGCTACAACGTCTCGTACCAGAAGTTCGAATTCATCTACACCGAAACGCTGGCCCAGAAGGCCTCCGTCATATCCCCGGCGCCCCGCGACATCGAGATCGCGGCGATGACCTACACCAAGTCCACCCCGGTCGGCGGGATCAAGGCCGACCTGGCCGCCGTCCCGGTCGACGCCGACGGCACCAACGGCTGCGAGCCGGGCGACTTCGCGTCCGGCACCTTCACCGGGAAGATCGCCCTGATCAAGCGCGGCGGCTGCACCTTCGCGCTCAAGCAGGAGAACGCCGCGGCGGCGGGCGCCGCGGGCGCGATCATCTACAACAACACCGACGGCGCGCTCTCCGGCACCCTCGGCGACCCGGCGGCCGGCAAGATCCCGACCGGTGGCGTCACCCAGGCCGAGGGCCAGAAGCTCGCCGCGGACCTCGCCAAGGGCGCGGTCAACATCTCCTTCGAGATCCGCCAGCTCCAGGAGAAGCGTTCCACCAACAACGTCATCGCGGAGACGAAGGGCGGCAACGCCGCCAACACCGTGATGCTCGGCGCGCACCTCGACTCCGTGACCGCCGGCCCCGGCATCAACGACAACGGCTCCGGCTCCGCCGGTCTGCTCCAGGCCGCCCTGGAACTCGCCGAGTCGAAGTCGAAGGTCCGCAACAAGGTCCGCTTCGCCTGGTGGTCGGCCGAGGAGAACGGGCTGCTCGGCTCCGAGCACTACGTCGCGAACATGAGCGAGCTGGACAAGAAGGAAGTCAAGCTCTACCTCAACTTCGACATGATCGCCTCGCCGAACTACGGCCTGTTCGTCTACGACGGCGACAACTCCGACAACGTCGGCGCGGGCGCGGGACCGGAGGGCTCCGCCCAGCTCGAGCGCGACATCAACGAGTTCATGGACAAGCGCGGCCTCCCGCACGAGGGCACCGACTTCACGGGCCGCTCGGACTACGGCCCGTTCATCGAGGTCGGCATCCCGTCGGGCGGCACCTTCACGGGCGCCGAGGGCATCAAGACGGCGGCGCAGGCGGCCAAGTTCGGCGGGACGGCGGGTGTCGCGTACGACGTGAACTACCACGCCGCCGGCGACAACCTGTCGAACATCAACATGACGGCGTTCGACGCCAACATCGACATCATCGCCAACGCGGTGGGCACCTACGCCCACGACATCAGCTCCCTGAAGAAGCCGGTCGTCTCCGTCCCGACGGACGGCGACGCCGGCAGCGGCGGCGGCCTGCACGACGGCCACGACCACGAGGTCACGGAGTAGCACGACCTCCGGGGCCCGGTCCTTCAGAGGGCCGGGCCCTCCCTCTCGCGGCGCGCAGCTGTCGCGCCGGCGGGGGTTCGGGGGCGCAGCCCCCGGTCCCGTCAGGGTTTCGGGATGGGGGTCTCCCCGGACGGAGTCCGGGGAGGGTGGGGTGGGGGAAATCCCCGCCCCACCCCCTACCTCTTCCGGCGGGCCGTGCCGAAGAGCGACCGGGAGATCTCCCGGCCCAGCTGCGTGCCGATCGACCGCGCCAGCGACTTGAAGACCCCGCTCCCCACCACCTGTTCGGCGAGCGACTCGTCCTTCTTCGGAGCCGTACGGGCACCCTCCGCCGCCCTCATCGCCGCCTCCTCCGCCTCCCGCTGCTCCGCCGTCAGCTTCTCGTACGCCGACTCCCGGTCCACCGCCTCCGCGTACCGCCCGTACAGCGGCGAGCCCTTCACCGCCGCCTCCAGCGCCCCCGCCTCGATCGGACCCATCAGCGACTCCGGCGCCCGCAGCCGCGTCGCCGCCACCGGCGTCGGCGCGCCCGTCTCGCTCAGCACGGTCACCACCGCCTCGCCCGTCCCGAGGCCCGTCAGGACCTCCTCCAGGTCGTACGCCGACTTCGGGAACGTCCGTACCGTCGCCTTCAGCGCCTTCGCGTCGTCCGGAGTGAACGCCCGCAGCGCGTGCTGCACCCGGTTGCCCAGCTGGGCGAGCACATCACCCGGCACGTCCTTCGGCGTCTGGGTCACGAAGAAGACCCCGACCCCCTTCGAGCGGATCAACCGCACCGTCTGCGTGATCGACTCCAGAAACGCCTTCGACGCCCCGTTGAACAGCAGATGCGCCTCGTCGAAGAAGAACACCAGCTTCGGCTTCTCCAGGTCCCCCACCTCCGGCAGGTCCCCGTACAGATCCGCCAGCATCCACATCAGGAACGTCGAGAAGAGCTGCGGCTTGTCCTGCACGGCCGGCAACTCCAGTACGGACACCACCCCGCGCCCGTCCGCCGCCGCCCGAAGGAACTCGGCCGTGTCGAACTCCGGCTCCCCGAAGAACCCGCCCGCGCCCTGCTGCTCGAACGCCGTGATCGCCCGCAGGATCACCCCGGCCGTCACCGTCGAGAGCCCGCCGATCCCCTTCAGCTCCGGCTTCCCCGTGTCCGAGACCAGGAAGGCCACCACCGCCCGCAGATCCTTCAGGTCCACCAGCTCCAGGCCCTTGGAGTCGGCGTAGTGGAAGATCAGGCCGAGCGACTGCTCCTGCGTCTGGTTGAGCTGAAGCACCTTCGACAGCAGCACCGGACCGAAGCTGGTGACCGTCGCCCGCACCGGGATGCCGGGGCCGATGCCCCCGAGCCCGTAGAACTCGCAGGGGAAGCCCTTCGCCGCCCACTCCTGCCCCACCTGCCCGGCCCGCTCACGGACCTTCTCGCCCTCCGCGCCGGGCGCCGAGATCCCGGAGACGTCCCCCTTGATGTCGGCGAGGAAGACGGGCACGCCGTTCGCCGACAACTGCTCCGCGATGAGCTGGAGGGTCTTCGTCTTGCCCGTCCCGGTCGCGCCGGCGACCAGGCCGTGGCGGTTGAGCATCGGGAGCGGGATGCGGATCTGCGCGTCCGGGTGACAGGTCCCGTCCCACAGCAGCGCTCCCAGGTCGAGCGCGGCCCCGGTGAAGGCGTACCCCGCCGCGATCTCAGTGGCCGGAGACCGTTCGCTCACGCTCATCAGAGGACCCCAATTTCCGGGTTTGTTGCGATTTGCCCCAGCATCCCACTGCGTTCGCGTGGCTGCGCCGGGAGCCGCTTGCCCGGTAGGCTTTCCGTGTGATCTTCAAGCGCATCGGAAACGGCCGGCCGTACCCCGACCACGGCCGGGAAAGCACCCGGCAGTGGGCGGACGTCGCCCCGCGCCCGGTCCGCCTCGATCAGCTGGTCACCACCAAGGGCCAGCTGGACCTGGAGACGCTGCTCGCCGAGGACTCCACCTTCTACGGCGACCTCTTCGCGCACGTCGTGAAGTGGCGGGGCGACCTCTACCTCGAGGACGGGCTGCACCGCGCGGTGCGCGCGGCGCTCCAGCAGCGGCAGGTGCTGCACGCCCGCGTCCTGGAGATGGACTAGCGCCGGCACTGACCCTTTCGGGGTCTCTTCCCGCCCATCCGGACGCGATCACATGATCATCCAGTAGGCATCCTCGACCGACGGCATTACGCTGCGTCCATGAGCATGCTCACTCCCCCCGGAATGGGCGGAAAATACCGCATCACGGGCGACAAGTACCCGCGCATGCGCCGCCCCCGGCACCGTCGCAGGATCGTCCTCGCGGCCGGGGCCGCCGTGATCGTGCTCGGCGCGGCCGGCTGGGGGACACTGCAGCTCGTCGACGTGTTCTCGGGCGGCGACGAGACGAAGACGACGGCCGGGCGCAGCATCGACTGCAAACCCGTCGCCAAGGCCACCACGGCGCCCGTCGCCGCGCTGCCCAAGCCCGCGCAGATCACGGTGAACGTCTACAACGCGACCCCGCGCAGCGGCCTCGCGAAGTCGACCGCCGACGAGCTCAAGAAGCGCGGCTTCACCATCGGCAAGGTCGGCAACGCGCCCGCCGCGTACGACAAGAAGGTTCCCGGCGCCGGGATACTGCTCGGCGCTCCGGGGGCCACCAAGGGCGCGTTCTCCGTCCTGGGCACCCAGCTGAAGGGCGCCACGACCAAGACGGACACCCGCGCCACGGCCGACATCGACCTGATCATCGGGACCGCGTTCAAGAACCTGGACGCGAAAGCGACGGCGGACGCGGCCCTGGCCGTTCTCAACAAGCCCAAGCCCGCGCCCACCGGTAAGTGCTGACGCCGTACGGAACCGACCCGTACGGACCGACTAGTCGGCGGTGCCGTACATCCGGTCGCCCGCGTCACCGAGCCCCGGGACGATGTAGCCGCTCTCGTTGAGACGCTCGTCGACCGAGGCCGTCACCACGGTCACCGGCGTGCCCGCCAGCTCGCGCTCCATGATCTCGACGCCCTCCGGGGCGGCGAGCAGCACGACCGCGGTCACATCGTCCGCGCCGCGCTTGATCAGCTCCTGGATCGCCGCGACGAGCGTGCCGCCGGTCGCCAGCATCGGGTCCAGGACGTACACCTGGCGCCCGGAAAGGTCCTCCGGCATCCGCGTCGCGTAGGTCGACGCCTCCAGCGTCTCCTCGTTGCGGATCATCCCGAGGAAGCCGACCTCGGCGGTCGGCAGGAGCCGCACCATGCCGTCGAGCATCCCGAGGCCGGCGCGGAGGATCGGGACCACCAGCGGCCGCGGGTACGACAGCTTCACGCCCGTCGTGGGCGTGACGGGGGTCTCGATGTCGACCTGCTCGGTCCGCACGTCCCTGGTGGCCTCGTAGGCGAGCAGGGTGACCAGCTCGTCGGCCAGCCGGCGGAAGGTCGGGGAGTCGGTGCGCTTGTCGCGCAGCGTGGTGAGCTTGTGGGCGACCAGCGGGTGATCGACGACGTGGAGACGCATGAGTCCAACAGTAGCCCGCACTGGCATCAACCCACGCCGTGGAGGGAAGGTGGGGGCACAGGACCCAGTCGTGGGGTGGTGTGGCCCATGCCCGACCCGGAAGACCCCGCCGACGCACGGGGCGGTGAGACGCCGCCGGAGACCGACGCGGAGCGCCGCAGGCGCCGCGCCCAGTTCCTGCGCGAGCTGCACGAGGCGAAGGCGCTGCGCGAGCGCGTCCAGCCCCGGCGCGCGCGAGCGGCCAGGATGCGCCAGGCCATGCGGATGCGGACCTTCCGCTGGTGACGGCCGCGGCGCCCGCCCACGCGTGTGCGCCGCCTGTGCGCCGGGTCCGTGCGCCGGTGCCACCCACCCACCCGTTCACCGTCTCGATCAGACTGATGCACGACGCAAGAGCCGAAGACCTCTCCTGAAGCCGCTGTTTCTGCCACGATGCCGATTGGGCGGGGCATGCATCAGGAGCGCGCCGCCGGTTCGTCACACCTCTGATCAGTGGGAGAGTCACGGTGTACTTCGCCGCACTGCTCGCGCGCACCGAAGACGGGTGGGAAGCGAGCGACACAGAGATCGACGATGTGGAGACCCTGTCGGATCTGACCGAACTGGCCCGTGAGGCCTCGGTCGACGACGACACGGTGATCGTCTTCATCGAGGAGGAGGACGCCTGGTTCGGCCTCCTCCGGATCGAGGGCGAGGACGACCCTCGCATCTACGTGTCGGACGGGGCGGCCGCCGCCCGCTCCTCGTACGGGGAGATCCTCACCAAGGAAATTCTCGGCGACGACCTGGACGACGACGCCGACGACCTGGACGCGCTGAACCTCGACGGCACGGAGGACGGCGAGCCTCTCGGCCGCGAGGACGACGAGGAGGACGCGGGAGCGTCCGGCGACGCCCTGCCGGCGGCGCCGGTCGGCGACCGGCTGATCCTCGCGGACCTCGGCCTGTCCGAGAAGAGCCTGCTGGCGCTGGAGAGCGACGCGCTGGCGGAGATCGCGGACGCGCTGGGCGCCGCGGAGGTACTGGAGACCGTTCGCTAGTGACCGAAGCAGTACCCGACCCCGTACCCGACCCCGTATCCGCTCCCGATCCCGTACGGGACCCCTGGCGGGAGACCATGCGGCTCGCGCTCGCCGAGGCCGAGCAGGCTGTGCCGGCCGGTGACGTACCGGTCGGCGCGGTCGTGCTGTCCCCGGACGGCACGGTCCTCGCCGTCGGGCACAACGAGCGCGAGGCGACCGGCGACCCGACCGCCCACGCCGAGATCCTGGCCCTGCGCCGGGCCGCGGCGAAGACCGGGGAGTGGCGGCTGACCGGCTGCACGCTCGTCGTGACCCTGGAGCCCTGTGTGATGTGCGCCGGCGCGCTCGTGCAGTCCAGGGTCGCCCGGGTGGTGTTCGGCGCGCTCGACGAGAAGGCGGGCGCGGCCGGTTCGCTGTGGGATCTCGTACGGGACCGCCGGCTGAACCACCGCCCCGAGGTGATCCACGGCGTCCTCGGAGAGGAGTGCTCGGCGCAGCTCACGGCCTTCTTCCGCAGCCGCTGACCTGGGAACCGATACGGATTTCATCGCAGCGGCATCTTTGGGCTAAGCTCTCTCTCGGTAGCGTGTCCGAGCGGCCGAAGGAGCTCGCCTCGAAAGCGAGTGTGGCGCAAGTCACCGAGGGTTCAAATCCCTCCGCTACCGCTTCGATCGAAGGGCCCGGTGCATCGCACCGGGCCCTTCGGCGTATCCCGGCTGCATGAACGACAGAAGGCCCCCACCGCGCTCTCAGGCGCGGCCGGGGCCTTCTCCGTCGGACGGGGGGAGCGGCATCGGGGGGACAAGCCGCTCCCCCCGATGAGAACCGGTCCTGCAAGTCCTGCGCCGCAGTCAGGGGGAAGCGCGCGGCGCGGGACCCCGCAGTGAGGGCCGGTTCCTCGGCCCCGCGGATTCCTGCCAGATCCGCCGGGCTCGACATCCATACTGCTCTGCCGTCACCCTTCCGGGGGGCGGCAAAAGGCCCCGATTCCCGGGCCCTTGGTCCATAAAGACCCGGTGAAGTGGCTGAAGTGGCTCCGTTAGACTCACGCGTCCACACAGGGGTACAGACAGGGGAGGTCGCGGCAGATGGCGCAAGCGAAGAAGGTCGCGCTGTACGCGGTCGTGGTCTTTGTGCTGTACACGATCATCAATTCGCCCGACAGGGCCGCCGATCTCGTCCAGGTAGGGTTCGAGGGCATATCGTCCGCCGCACAGGGCGTCGGCGAGTTCATGACCGAACTCGTCAACTAGAACCACCGACGAGGAGTCCTGCTGTGATCCGCCATCTGGTCCTGTTCAAGCTCAACGAGGGCATCACGAAGGACGACCCGCGTGCCGTCGCCGCCGCCGCGGCGTTCGACGGGCTGGAGAAGGAGATCCCGGAGCTGGCGGGCTGGGAGTGCGGCTGGAACATCAGCGAGCGCCCGATCGCGTACGACTTCGCCATCAACTCGGCCGTCGCGGACGCCGATGCGCTGAAGGTCTACCTGGAGCACCCCGCCCACCAGGCGGGCGTCGCCCTGTGGCGCGAGATCGCCACGTGGGTGATCGCGGACTACGCGTTCTAGCCCTTCCACCATCCGGGCCCCTCGCCGTTCACGGCGGGGGGCTTTTTGTCGCCAACACGAAGCCATACGGTGCTTGCACACAGTGGACATGTCTTGTGATGCTATGACCGCTTTTGACGGATGAGTTGACCGTAGTTGACCAGCTAAGGGGTGGCGTGAACGTGCCGGCCAGTACAGCGCCTCAGGTACCGCCCCAGAACGAGACCTGCGGAACGGACTCTCCGCGTCCGCGACCGCAGCCCACCCGACCGCAGTCCACCCGCCCCCAGAACAACCGGCCCCAGAGCACCCGGGGCGCCGACACCCGGGCCCTGACCCAGGTGCTCTTCGGACAGCTCAAGGGGCTCGAGCCGGGCAGCCCGGAGCACGACCGCGTACGCGGGGCGCTGATCGAGGCGAACCTGCCGCTCGTGCGGTACGCGGCCGCCCGCTTCCGCTCCCGCAACGAGCCGATGGAGGACGTCGTCCAGGTCGGCACGATCGGCCTCATCAACGCCATCGACCGCTTCGACCCGGACCGCGGCGTCCAGTTCCCGACCTTCGCGATGCCCACGGTCGTCGGCGAGATCAAGCGCTACTTCCGCGACAACGTGCGGACCGTCCACGTACCGCGCCGGCTGCACGAGCTCTGGGTCCAGGTCAACGGAGCCACCGAAGACCTGACGACCGCTCACGGCCGCTCCCCCACCACCGCCGAGATCGCCGAGCGGCTGAAGATCGGCGAGGACGAGGTACTGGCCTGCATCGAGGCGGGACGGTCGTACCACGCCACCTCACTGGAGGCGGCCCAGGAGGGCGACGGGCTGCCCGGACTGCTCGATCGGCTCGGCTACGAGGACCCCGCGCTCGCCGGCGTCGAGCACCGCGATCTCGTACGGCATCTGCTCGTGCAGCTGCCCGAGCGCGAGCAGCGGATCCTGATGCTCCGTTACTACAGCAACCTGACGCAGTCCCAGATCAGTCAGGAGCTCGGCGTCTCGCAGATGCATGTGTCAAGGCTCCTCGCCCGGAGCTTCGCCCGATTGAGATCCGCAAATAGGATCGAGGCGTAGCCGGAACGGGTAGACCGGTTCGGAGCAGTTCTGCGACGCCCCAAATGCCGTACACCCCTTGTTTCCTGCGGATATTCACCTACGCCATGTCGACAAGTCACTACAGCGTGTTGCCGACATGTGACATTCTGCTGGAACCGCGTTTGCCGCAGCCCCGCCTCCGGTATTCAGGTGGAGGCTGCGTTCCTCCGATGGTCGTGGCCGCCGCGACCGTCCGCGACCTCAAGGGGGTGGCATGTCCGCAGAACAGGGCAGCTCGAAGGTGCTCACGCTCACGCCCGCGGCGACGCAGACGCCGGTACCGACGCCGGTGCCCGTCCAGCCGTCGGCGGAGACCGCCGAGCCCACCGCGCCGCTTGTCGTCACGCCGGAAGCCATCGACACCCGCACGCTCTCCCGCTCCCTCTTCCTCCGGCTGCGCGCCCTGGACGACGCGGGCGCCGCCGCGGACAGCCCGGAGCGGACGTACGTCCGCGACACCCTGATCGAGCTCAACCTGCCGCTCGTGCGGTACGCGGCGGCCCGGTTCCGCTCCCGCAACGAGCCGATGGAGGACATCGTCCAGGTCGGCACCATCGGCCTGATCAAGGCGATCGACCGCTTCGACTGCGAACGCGGCGTGGAGTTCCCGACGTTCGCGATGCCGACGGTCGTCGGCGAGATCAAGCGCTTCTTCCGCGACACCTCGTGGTCCGTGCGCGTCCCGCGCCGGCTCCAGGAGCTGCGCCTCGCGCTGACCAAGGCGAGCGACGAGCTCGCGCAGAAGCTGGACCGCTCCCCGACCGTGCCCGAACTCGCCGCCGTGCTCGGGGTGTCGGAGGAGGACGTCGTCGACGGCCTCGCGGTCGGCAACGCGTACACCGCCTCCTCGCTCGACTCGCCCTCCCCGGAGGACGACGGCGGCGAGGGCTCGCTCGCGGACCGGCTCGGCTACGAGGACACGGCCCTGGAGGGGGTCGAGTACCGCGAGTCCCTGAAGCCGCTGCTCGCCAAACTCCCGCCCCGGGAGCGGCAGATCATCATGCTGCGGTTCTTCGCCAACATGACGCAGTCGCAGATCGGCGAGGAGGTCGGCATTTCGCAGATGCACGTCTCGCGGCTGCTGACGCGGACGCTGGCGCAGCTGCGGCAGGGTCTGATCGCCGACTGAGGCTTCCCTGCTGACGATGCGTCAGACACACTGACGCCATGCGGCGACAGAGGTCACTTCTGACAGTGGTCGCGCTCTGCCTCGGTGGAGCGCTGACCGCGTGCGGCAGCGGAGACGACGGCGAGGGCTACGCGGCGGTCGGCGCGGGCTCCTCCCCGAAGGGCGCGGTGCCGCCGTCCGGATCGGTCACGCTGGTCCCGCTCGACGGCCCGAAGCCGTCTGCGAGCGGTACGACCTCCAGCACGTCGTCACCCTCACCACGGCCACCGACGGCAACCCCGGGAACGACCCCGGCACCACCCGGCGGCGGTACGGGCACAGGTACGGATACGAGTCCGGGTACGGGTACGGGTCCGGGGACCTCGCGCCCCGGATCGACGACGGCGCCCGGTTCGACCCCGCCCCGCACCGCGACCGCGCCGCCCCCGGGCACGACGACACCGGCCCCGCCGCCCCCCTCGCCGACCGGCACCCCGGCCGGCCCCGCCATGCTCACCCTCTCCGCTCCCGTACTCGCGGACGCGGACCGGAGATGGTGCGAGCAGGTGACGGTCGGCTTCCGGAACACCGGTGGTACGGCGGCCACTTCGGGCACCGTCACCTTCGCCACGCACATCATCGGAGCGCTCGGCATCGACTGGGCGACGATCGAGTCGTCGCAGCCCCTGCCCGCCCCCATCGCGGCCGGAGCGACGACGACCCGGACGTACACGGTCTGCGTGGACTCGTGGCGCGTACCGCTCGGCATGCACGTGGACACCCAGAAGGTCACGGCGACCTGGAAGTGACCCCTGCGCCGTCGAACACCACGTCCCTCTGATTCCTCAGGCCAGAATCAGCGCGGCGGCGACCGGGGCCGCGTAGAGCAGCGGCCAGGCCACGTGCGGGTACCGGCGGGCGCGGATCACGGTGATGACGGCGCCGGCGAAGTAGAGGACCGTGGCGATCCCGGCCGCCAGGCCGATCGCCGGGACCCAGAGGCCGACCACGAGGCCCGCCGCGCCGGCGGCCTTCGCGGCTCCGAGCCAGGTCCACCAGGAGCGGGGGACGCCGTACTCGGTCAGCGGCTCGACGACCCACGGGGCCTTGATGAAGATCGAGAGGGCCGAGAAGCCGACCATGAACGCGGCGACCGCGGTGACGACGATGTAGGTGGTGGACATCGGAGACGCTCCTCGGATCAGGTGGCGGCGAGGGTTCTCGCTCGCTCACCTCACTGACGGAGCGTGTCGCGCATGTGTGACAGGGGAAAGCAGAATCACCGACCCAAGCCAATGATCATGGAACGGGGAGTCACGCCATGCGTGTGGTGTTGTCGACGTACGGGGCGCGCGGGAGCGTCGAGCCGATAGCGGGACTCGCGGTGTAGTGCAGACGGGCGCGTGGCTGCTGAGCGACGAACGGCCGCTGCCGGTGGAGCTGGTGGAGTTCCTGGACGCCGGTACGGCACCGGTGTACCTGGGCTTCGGCAGCACGCCCATGGGCGATCCGAAGGGCGTCGCCCGGGCGGCCATCGAGGCGATCCGGGTGCAGGGCCGCCGTGTCGTCGTCTCCCGTGGCTGGGCCGGCCTGGCCCCGATCGACGATCAGGACGACTGTTTCGTCGTCGGCGAGGTCAACCAGCAGGCGCTGTTCCGCCGGGTCGCCGCCGTCGTGCACCACGGCAGCGCGAGCACGACGACGACCGCCACGCAGGCGGGTGCGCCTCAGGTCGTCGTGCCCCAGGGCGGGGACCAGCCGTACTGGGCCGGCCGGGTGGCCGACCTGGGCATCGGCTCGGCACACGACGATCCGACGCCGACCACCGAGTCCCTGTCGGCCACGCTCAAGACGGCCCTGGCTCCCGAGACCCGGGAACGAGCCACCGCCGCGGCCGGCACGATCCGCACGGACGGGCTGACGGTGGCGGCGAAGCTGCTGCTCGACGCGGTCGGCTGAACGCCCTCCCGCCGGCCGTCCCCACTGAGCATTCACCCCTATCCATTGCAACATTCAGGGTAGGGGGTGTTGCATTGACGCCATCACCGTTGCAATGAAATCCCTGCATTCACCTGCACTGATACAGATTCAGCGCAACAAGCATGTTGCCCGATCTTTGAACGCAACGTAGCTTTTCCCTTGTCGGAAACAAGCACCGGCGCCAACGAGCAGACAAGGGAAGCATCATGCAGACGTTCGCCACCACCGCCCCGATCTCCGCCCTCCTCAACGTCCCCGCCGGGATCGTCCGGTTCATCGCCGCCGACCGCGCCGACACCACCGTCGAGGTCCTCCCCGCGAACGCCTCCAAGAGCCGCGACACGAAGGCCGCCGAGCAGACCACCGTCGACTACCGCGACGGCATCCTGCGGATCACGGCCCCCGAGGCGAAGAACCAGATCCTCGGCAACTCCGGCGTCGTCGAGATCACCGTCCAACTGCCCGCCGGCTCCCACATCGAGGCCAAGACCGCCTGCGCCGAACTCCACGGCGTCGGACGCCTCGGCGACGTCACCTTCGAAAGCGCCCAGGGCCCCATCAAGCTCGACGAGACCGCGAGCGCCCGCCTCACCCTCATGGCCGGCGACATCACCGTCGGCCGCCTCGGCGGCCCCGCCGAGATCACCACCCAGCAGGGCGACCTCCACATCGCAGAGGCTGCGAGCGGCGCGGTCACCCTGCGCACCGAATCCGGCGCCATCACCGTCGGCGCCGCCCACGGAGTCTCCGCCACCCTCGACGCCGGCACCGGCCACGGCCGCATCCACAACACCCTCAAGAACACCGACGGCGCCGACGCCACCCTCCACATCCACGCCACCACCGCCTACGGCGACATCACCGCCCGCAGCATCTGAACCGCCGACCCGATCCCCGTCCACCGCTCCTGACACCGGAAGAAGGCACACCCATGACCAGAAAGCAGTCCACCTGGACCGGCATGGTGGCGATCGACGACACCGCACTGGCCGTGAGCGACACCGGCGGCTCCGGCACCCCGGTGGTCTACCTCAACGGTTCGTACGCCGACCAGTCGCACTGGCGGCGCGTCATCTCCGAACTCGGCGGCGACTACCGACACATCAGCTACGACGAGCGCGCCCGCGGCAAGTCGAAGCGCGCCGGCGACTACTCGTTCGAGGCGTGCATCCGCGATCTCGACGCCGTGCTCGCCGCCAGGGGCGTGGAGCGGCCGATTCTGGTGGGCTGGTCCTACGGCGCCATGCTCGCCGTGCACTGGGCGTCCCGGAACCCGGACCGCGCCCTGGGGGTGGTCTCGGTGGACGGTGCCTTGGCGCACGAGTGGCTCACCGACGGCACCAAGGAACAGGTCCGCAAGCTGTTCCGCCGGCTGGGCACGCTGTTCCCGATCGCCCGCCCGCTCGGCCTGGCCGCGCGCATGAGCGCCGCACAGCACGCCGAGATCAACATCGAGATCAACGAGCTCTGCGCGCCCGCCGCCCTCAACCCGGTCTTCGACCGGCTGACCGTACCGACCCGGTACGTGCTCGCCTCCGGCGGCAACCTGGGCGGCGACGCGAAGGTGATGGAGAAGATCCGCGCCGACCTCGGCCCGGTGCTCGACCGCAACCCGAACATCGAGGTCAGCGCGAAGGTCCCGAGCAACCACTCCAAGATCCTGCGCAAGGACTTCCGGGCCATCGCCGACTCCGTACGCGAGATCGCCGCCGTCCGCACCCACGTGGCCGGTTGAGACGTGCGGGGCGTCACCCCGCCCGCGACTCGCAGACCGGGCGTCGGAACGAGGGCGGCCGAGCCGGTGGCCCGCAAGGGCCCCGGGCCTCGACCGCCCCGGAGACCCGAAGCCCGCGAGGGCTCAGCTCAGCCCAGGGCCAGCCAGGCCACCGCGGCCAGGACCACGATCGCCGCGACGACGCCGACGATGAGGCCCACGCGGGGGCCGGAGGACTGGGGCGCCGCCGCCTGGCGGCCGCCGCCCTGCGGGCCCTCGTCGACGAAGGCGCGGAACATCTGGGTGCTGCCGGCGGGGTCGTAGTTGCCCTCGGGGGCGGGGCCCTGACCGTACGGAGCTTGGGGGTTGTGTGCCATGAGCCAGGACCCTAGCGAACCCCGGGTGCCGCGCCCAAGCCCCGGTTCCGCCCGTACCCGTTCCGGCACCGATCCCCCGCACCGCCCCCACGCCCCTCCCTCACTCCCTTCCCGCGCTCTTCCCCCGTTCTCCCCTCCCGCCCCCAGGCCCCCTTTGCCGATTCTTTAGCGCCGTTTGACCGATTTAGTTTGCCTGGAGCAACCATCCATCTCTATGGTTGCCCTAAGCAACAAGATGCGGGAGTGCCCCATGGACACCGTGGCCACGCGGAATCGCTACGAGAACCTCGCCCGCCAGGTGAGCGCCATCGGCGCCGTGAAGCGCGGGCTCGCCCGCGTCCTGCCCGTCGAGTGCCAGGGCGGATCCGCCGCCGTACTGGCACTCCTGAAGCACCACGGCGACATGCGGATGGGCCGCATCTCGGAGCTGATGGCCGTCGACATGTCCGTCAGCAGTCGCCATGTGGCACACACCGTGGATCACGGCTGGGTCGAGCGGCTCCCGGACCCCGCCGACAAGCGCTCCCGGATCCTGCGGCTCACCACCGCCGGCCACGACATGCTCGCCGAGCTCGACCGGCGGGTGACCGAGACGTTCACCCGCAACCTCGCGGAATGGTCCGACGACGACGTCGAACTGCTCACCGTCCTGCTCGCCCGACTCCGCGACTCCTTCGGGGACTGCCGGGCCCACCACGCGTAACAGCAAAGGAAGTTCATGGCCACGACCACCCCCGCCCCGCCCACGCAGGCGGGCGGCCACACCTCCGGCGGGGCGCCCATGACGCACCGGCAGATCATGGAGGCGCTCTCCGGGCTGCTGCTCGGCATGTTCGTCGCCATCCTGTCCTCGACGATCGTCTCCAACGCCCTCCCCCAGATCATCACCGACCTCGGCGGCGGCCAGTCCGCCTACACCTGGGTGGTCACGGCCGCTCTTCTGTCGATGACCGCGACCACCCCCCTCTGGGGCAAGCTCGCGGACCTCTTCTCCAAGAAGCTGCTGGTCCAGATAGCACTGGTCATCTACGTCGCCGGCTCGGTCGTCGCCGGTCTCGCCCAGAACACCGGCATGCTCATCGCCTGCCGCGTCGTCCAGGGCATCGGCGTGGGCGGTCTGACCGCCCTCTCCCAGATCATCCTGGCCGCCATGATCGCCCCGCGTGAGCGCGGCCGGTACAGCGGCTACCTCGGCGCCACCTTCGCCGTCGCCACCGTCGGCGGCCCGCTGCTCGGCGGCGTCATCACCGACACCGACTGGCTCGGCTGGCGCTGGTGCTTCTACGTCGGCGTGCCCTTCGCGCTCATCGCGCTCCTCGTCCTGCAGAAGACGCTGAAGCTCCCGGTCGTGAAGCGCAAGGTCAAGGTCGACTGGACCGGTGCCTTCGTCATCAGCGCCGCGGTCTCCCTGCTCCTGATCTGGGTGACCTTCGCGGGCGACAAGTACGACTGGATGTCCTGGCAGACGGCCGCCATGGTCGGCGGCTCCGTCGTCCTCGGCGCGCTCTTCGTGTTCGTCGAGTCGAAGGCCGCCGAGCCGATCATCCCGCTGCGCCTCTTCCGTAACCGCACCATCACCCTCGCCTCGCTCGCCTCGCTCTTCGTGGGCGTCGCGATGTTCGCCGGCACGGTCTTCTTCAGCCAGTACTTCCAGCTGGCCCGCAACGAGTCGCCGACCATGTCCGGCGTCCTCACCATCCCGATGATCGCCGGTCTGTTCGTCTCCTCGACCGTCTCCGGCATGGTCATCACCAAGACCGGCAAGTGGAAGGCCTGGCTGGTCGGCGGCGGTGCCCTGACGGCCGGTGGACTCGGCCTGCTCGGCACGATCCGCTACGACACGGAGTACTGGCACATCGCGCTGTTCATGGGCGTCATGGGTCTCGGCCTCGGCATGATGATGCAGAACCTGGTGCTGTGCACGCAGAACCAGGTGGCCCCGGCGGACCTCGGTTCCGCGTCCTCCGTCGTCACCTTCTTCCGCTCGCTCGGCGGCGCGATCGGCGTCTCGGCGCTCGGCGCGGTGATGGCCAACCGGGTCACGCACTACGTCCAGGACGGCATGGCCGCCCTCGGCCCGAAGGCCGCGGGCATGGGCGGCGGCGGTACCAGCGGCTCCATCCCGGACATGGACAAGCTGCCGGCCCCGATCCGTACCGTCATGGAGGACGCGTACGGACACGGTGTCGCCGACATCTTCCTCTACTCGGCGCCGTTCGCCCTGCTCGCCTTCGTGGTGACGATCTTCATCAAGGAGGTCGCGCTGAAGAGCAGTTCGACCGGTCGGACGGACGCGGCGCCGGTGACGACGTCGGAGGAGCCGGTCGCCGTGAGCGCGCCGGTCGCCGTGTCCACCGGACTGACCATCAGCGGCACGGTCCGTACGGCCGAGGGGACGGACCTCCCCGGCGCGACGCTCACGCTGATCTCGCTCGGCGGGCAGCAGCTCGGCCGCTCGGTCGTCGGCGGCGAGGGCCGGTACGCCTTCGACGCCCCGGCCGCCGGTTCGTACGTCCTGATCGCCTCCGCCGACGGCTTCCAGCCGCAGGCATCCACGGTCGTCGTGAACGACGGTCCGCTCGCCCACGACGTGCTCCTGACCGGCACCAGCGGGCTCACCGGCGCGGTGACCGCCGCCGAGGGCGGCGCGCCGGTGGACGGGGCGATGGTCGTGATCACGGACGTCCGGGGCGAGGTGCTGGCCACCGGGAAGTCCGGCGCGGACGGCACGTTCGCCTTCGGCGAGCTGGTGCCGGGCGCGGTCACGGTCGCGGTCACCGCCGCCGGTCACCGCCCGCAGGCGCTGCCCGTCGAGATCGGCGGCCAGGGCGTGACCCGGCTCGACGTGGCCCTCGCGGCCGGCGCGGCCGTCCACGGCACGGTCCGCGCGGGGCTCGACCACCGGCCGCTGGCCGACGCGCGGGTGACCCTGGTCGACGCCGCCGGGAACGTGAAGGCGTCGGCGACGACGGACACGGACGGCGCGTACGCCTTCGCGGACCTGGACACCGGCGAGTACACGCTCATCGCGACCGGCTACCCGCCGGTGGCGGGCCGACTGACCGTGACCGGCGCCGGCGTCGACGGCCACGACATCGAACTCGCCCACCCGGGCGAGTGACCGACCCCCGGCCGCGCTTCGAGCGGAGGCGCGGCCGGGTCCGGGGCGGCAGGCACAGCGAGCGAGCCGAAGGGGCGCGCCGCTGTCGAAAAGGAGTGGGGGCACCTCCCGCCGAAGGCAGGGGGAGCGCGGAGGCCGCGAGGGACGAGCGGGCGAGCACGGTCGACTGTCGACAGCGGCTCAAGCGCCCCGGAGGGGAGCGAGCGCAAAAAGAGGGGACGGCCTGCCGCCCCGTAGTTCTCTGCGCAGAGTGAGGGTACGGATGGGACTGCACGCACAGGTACGGACCCGAGACGGGTGGCCGGTCCAGCACGCGGTGGTGACCGTGACGGACGGATCGGGCGGACAGGTCCTGCGGGCGGCTGCGGACGGGGACGGAGTCGTACGGGCCGAGGGCGCGCTGGCTCCGGGGGCGTACACGGTGGTGGTGACCGCGCTCGGCTACGCGCCGGACGCGCGCACGGCGCTGGTCGGCGGGGGCGGGCGGGCGGATGTGGGGACGGTCGTCCTGGGCCGCGCGGGCGGTACGGCACTGCCGCCGCCGGGCGCGTGGACCCTGGACGCGGCGCACTCCTCGGTCGGTGCGGTGGCCCAGCACCTGGGGATCTCCAGCGTGCACGGCCGCTTCACGGAGTTCACCGGCCGGATCGAGATCGCGCCGGACGTCCTGGCGTCGCGGGTGGAGGCGGTGATCGCGGCCGGCTCCGTCGACACGGGCAACGACCTGCGGGACAAGCACCTGCGGTCCGAGGACTTCCTGGACGTGGACCGCTTCCCGGAGATCACGTACCGCAGTACGGCGCTGCGGGCGGCGGGCCCGGACCGGTGGACCGTCGACGGCGAGCTGTCCCTGCGGGGCGTCACGCGGGAGGTCCCGCTGGACCTCAGCTACCTGGGGACGGGCGCGGATCCGTGGGGCGGGGTGCGGGCGGCGTTCCGCGCCGAGGCCGAACTGCGGCGCGAGGACTTCGCGATGAACTACAACCAGGTGGTGTCGGCGGGCATCGCGGCGATCGGCGCGACGCTGCGGGTGACGCTGGACATCCAGGCGATACAGGAGAGTTGAGCGGCCGCGGGCCCTCAGGACCGGCCGGGTCTCAGGACCGGCCGGATCTCAGGACCGGCCGGATCTCTAGGACCGGCCGGTCTCCCGGGCCACCATCACCTCGATGCCCGCGATCAGGACGTCGAGGGCGTAGGCGAAGTCCCGTTCCCACATGTCGCTGACGCTGTCGTGCGACGCGCGCTCGGCGAAGAGCTCCTCCATCTTCGCCATCGGCTCGGCGAGCTGCGGCTCGTCGCGGAAGGCGGCGACGGACTCCGTGTAGAACTCGTCCTGCGTCATGCCCGCCTCGGCCGAGCGCCGCGCGAACAGGGCCTCGACCGTGCCGTATCCGTACACGAACTGGAACACCGCCGACAGCGTGCCCGGCTGGCCGTGGACCGGGAGTCCGGTCGCCCGGACGGCGTCCTGGATCGCGACCCCGACGCCGAGCGCCCGCGGCCCGACGTTCAGATACACGCCGACGCAGGGCGAGACCCAGGGGTGGCGGACCAGCAGTCGGCGGTAGCCGAGCGCGAGGGTACGGAGCCGGTCGCGCCAGTCCTCGGCCGCGGCGACGGCCTCCAGGTCGATCTCCTCGTAGACGGCGTCGAGGGCGTACTCGATGATGTCGTCCTTGGTGTCCACGTACCAGTACAGCGACATCGCCGTGACGCCCAGTTCGGTCGCCAGCTTGCGCATCGAGAGGCCGGCCAGGCCGTCCTCGTCCAGCATCCGGATCGAGGTCGCCACGATCCGGTCGCGGTCGAGGCCGGCCGGGCCGCCTCCGCTGCGCGGGGTCCGCTTCTCGAGCCACACGCTGGAACCCGCCGGGTTCTTGGCCCGGTCGCCGGCCTTGACCATCGCGTTCCTCCGTGAGCTCACTGTCAGCGGTCCTTCACCATGCTATGCAGCCGCTTCCTTCTTCTCGGACCGCTCCGCCCGCCGCAGCAGCGCCGCCGCGAGCAGGCCGCCCGCGAAGACGGCGACCGCGCCGACCAGCTGGCTGGTCTGGAGGCCGGAGGCGAAGGCGTCGGAGATCTCCGCCCGTTCGGCGTCGCTGCCGGCCGCCTTGAGGGCCGCGGGCAGCGAGGTGGCGGTGACCGCGACGAGCGCCGCGAACCGGGCGTTGAGGACGGCTCCGAGGACGGCGACGCCCAGGCCGTTGCCGAACTCGGCGAGGGTGCCGTTGATGCCGGCGCCCACGCCCGCCTTCTCCGGCGGGATGGCGCTCATGATGGCGTTGGCCATGGCCGGGGAGGAGACCGCGATGCCCGCGCCCATCAGGACCAGGCCGAGCAGCATCCCCCAGTAGCTGCCGTCCGTACCGCCGCCGAGCACGGCGATCGAGGTGAGGCCGCCGGAGACCAGGGTCATGCCGAGCAGCACCGCCACCGGCGTACCTATCTTCATGACGATCCGCGGGCCGACACCGGTCAGGTTGAGACCGACGATCGTCAGCGCGAGCGGCGCCATCCGCAGACCGGCCTCGAGCGGCTCGTAGCCGAGGACGAACTGCAGGTGCTGGGTGAGGAGGAAGAGCGAGCCGCCCATGCCGAAGACGACAAGCAGCGAGCCCCCGATGGCACCGATGAACTTCTGGTTCCGGAAGAAGTGCATGTCGAGCATCGGGTACGGGATGCGCAGCTCGTACAGCGCGAAGGCGCCGAGGACGAGGGCGCCGACGGCGGCCGGGAGCAGCACCTCGGCGGAGGTCCAGCCGTGCTCGGGGCCGGTGATGATCGCGTACACGACGGCCGTCATACCGATCGTGGAGAGCAGCGCGCCGATCAGGTCGGGGCGATCGCCCTGGGGGTTCTTCGACTCCGGTACGAGCTTGAGGACGGCGATCAGGCCGATCAGCGCGACCGGGATGTTGATGAGGAAGATCATTCCCCACCAGAAGTGGTTCAGGATGACGCCGCCGATCAGCGGGCCGCCGGCGAAGCCGAGCGAGCTGACCGTGGACCAGAGGGCGATCGCCTTGACCCGCTCCGAGTCGTCGAAGATCTGCATCACGACGGCGAGGGTGGTGGTCATCAGCAGCGCGCCGCCGACGCCCATGCCGGCGCGGGCGGCGATCAGCTGCCCGGTGGAGTCGGCGAGGCCGGCGGCGAGCGAGCCGATGCCGAAGAGCGCGAGGCCGACGGCGAGGAGCTTCTTGCGGCCGTAGCGGTCGGCGGCGTTTCCGGCGGTGAGCAGGAGGCCGGACTGGACGAGCGAGTACGCGTTGATCATCCACTGGATGTCGGTGGTGGACGCGTCGAGTTCGGAGGTCAGCGAAGGGATCGCGACGCTCAGAACGGTGTTGTCGAGCAGCACGGTGAGCTGGGCGAGGCAGATGACGCCGAGGATCAGCCAGCGCTGCGGGTGCCCGCCGGTGGTGGGTTTCCCGGCGATGGGTTCGTTCGCGGCGGTCGTCGCCGTCATGGGACAGCACTCCTTGTACGGTGTACGGGACTAGGTCTCGTACACCGTACAAGGAGTCTCTTACGCTGTATAGCGATTACTTCTTCTCGGTCAGGTCATAGAGCGTGGCGCCGTCGACAGTGACCTGCTCGAAGGTGGCCGTGACCCACTCGGAGATCTCCGAGTTGCCACCCATCCCGCCACCGCCGCCGCTGCCACCGACGAAGTAGTGGATCTTCCCCTGGGCCACGTACTGCTTGAACTGGGCGAGGGTCGGGGACGGGTCGCTGCCGTTGAAGCCGCCGATCGCCATCACCGGCTTCTCGGTGGCGAGCTGGTAGCTGGCCGCGTTCTGCGCGCCGACCGCCGCGGCGACCCAGGTGTAGTCGTCGGCGTCGGCGAGGAGGGCGGCCTTGGCCTTCGAGCCGACGCTCGCGCCGTTGAGCAGCCCGCCCATGCCGCCGCCACCGCCGGGGCCGCCGCGCTCGCCGGTCGCCGTACCGGTACCGGTACCCGTGCCCGTGCCGGTGCCCTGGGGCGGGGTGCCGCCGGGGCCGCCGGGCATCTGCCCGCCACCGGTTCCCCCTGGCATCTGGCCCTGCTGACCACCCTGGCCACCTTGGCCGCCCGGCATCTGGCCCCGCTGGCCGCCCTGACCGTCCTGACCACCCTGACCGTCCTGGCCTGCGGGCATCTGACCGCCGGGCATCTGGCCGCCCGGGGCTTCGCCCCCGCCCATCCGCATGCCGCCGCCCGGACGCCCGCCGAAGCCGGCCCCCGACGGACCCGCCGTCACGATCGACCCCTGGTGGCCGCTGTCCAGCGTCGCCAGCGTGTACGCCAACGGCCCCGCGAGCCCCGCCGCCAGACCGAGCCCCGCGATCCCGAGCCCGATCCGCCGGTCGAGGCGTCCGGCGAGCAGCAGCCCGATCGCGGCGAGCGAGCCCGCGACCAAGACCGCCCAGCGCAGCCACGGCAGCCAGTCGGGTGTCCGGCCGAGCAGGACGTACCCCCAGACCGCCGTCGCCGCGACCGTCACTGCGAGGGTCGCGGAGGCGAGGAACCGGCCGCGCTCCTCCCACAGGACGCTCGCGCCCATGCCGACGAGCGCCGCGACGTACGGGGCCAGGGCCACCGTGTAGTACTCGTGGAAGATGCCGGCCATGAAGCTGAACACGGCCACCGTGATCAGCAGCGAACCGCCCCAGACCAGGAACGCGGAGCGCGCCGTGTCCGTCCGGGACGAGCGCCAGGTGATCACCAGACCGGCCACCAGGAGGATCAGCGCGGCGGGGAGCAGCCAGGAGATCTGACCGCCGACGGCGTCGTTGAACATCCGCCCGATGCCGGTCTCGCCCCAGCCGCCGCCCTGACCTCCGCCGCCGCCCCCGCGGCCCCCGCCGCCGACGCTTCCGGTCTCGTTGCCGTTGATCCGGCCCAGGCCGTTGTAGCCGAAGGTGAGCTCCAGGAAGCTGTTGTTCTGCGACCCTCCGACGTACGGACGGGAGGACGCCGGCCACAGCTCGACCAGGGCCACCCACCAGCCGGCGGAGACGATCATCGCCAGCCCGGCCAGGGCCAGTTGGCCGAACCGGCGACCGATGCCGGCCGGTGCGCACACCGCGTACACGAGCGCGAGCGGCGGGAGGATCAGGAACGCCTGGAGCGTCTTGGCGAGGAACGCGAGGCCGAAGGCGACCCCCGCCCACACCAGCCACTTCGTGCCGCTCTTCGCGCCCTCGAGGGCGCGCAGGACGCAGTACACGGCGACCGTCATCAGCAGGGCGAGCAGCGCGTCCGGGTTGTTGAAGCGGAACATCAGCGCGGCGACCGGGGTGAGCGCGAGCACCGCGCCCGCGAGCAGCCCGGCGCCCGCGCCGAACCGGCGCCGTACCGCCGCGTAGAGGACGGCGACGGTCGCCACCCCCATCAGCACCTCGGGCAGCAGGATCTGCCAGGACCCGAGCCCGAAGAGACGCACGGACAGCGCCATCGGCCAGAGCGCGGCCGGCGGCTTGTCGACGGTGATGGCGTTCGCCGCGTCGAGCGAGCCGAAGAAGAACGCCTTCCAGCTCTCGCTGCCGGCCTGGACGGCGGCGGAGTAGAAGGAGTTGGCGTAGCCGGAGGAGCTCAGGTTCCAGAGGTAGAGCAGCGTGGTGGCGAGGAGGAGGCCGAGGAACGCGGGGCGCACCCAGGGCGCGTCCTCGGCCCGCCCGCGCCAGACGCGGGCGAGGCGGCCGGGCGGCGCGGCATGGGCAGCGTGCGCCGGGGGCGCGGAAGGCACGGAAGGCGTGCCGTACGAGGTGGTCATCGGGTGTTCCTTGAGGAGGAGGCGTCCGGGAAGACCCAGAGCCGGAAGAGGAGGAAGCGCACGACGGTCGCGGCGAGGTTGGCCACGACCAGCACGGCGAGTTCGGTGGAGTGGGCGGGGTCGCCGGTGGCCGCGCCGAGCGCGGCGAGCGAGCCGCTGGTCAGGGCGAGACCGATACCGAAGACGACGAGCCCCTGCGCCTGGTGACGGACCGCACGGTCCCGGCCCCGCACCCCGAACGTGAGACGCCGGTTGGCGGCCGTGTTGGCGACGGCGGAGACCAGCAGTGCTGCCGCATTGGCGAGTTGGGAGCCGACGCCGAGCCGGAAGGCCGAGTACAGCGCGACGTAGAAGAGGGTGGACAGCACGCCCACGACACAGAAGCCGACCAGCTGCCGGGCCAACCCGCGCGGGACCCCGGCCAGTTCACGGTCCCGGGGGTCGTCCCCGAAGGGCCGGGAGAGCCGGTCGAGCGGCAGCGAGCCGGTGGCGAGCGCCCGGCCCACCCGCCAGACGCCCTTCAGGTCGTCGGTGGCCGTCTTCACGATGTGGACGGTGGAGTCGGGGTCGTCGACCCAGTCGACCGGGACCTCGTGGATGCGCAGCCCGGCGCGCTCGGCGAGGACGAGCATCTCGGTGTCGAAGAACCAGCCCGTGTCCTCCACCATCGGCAGCAGCCGTTCGGCGACCTCCCCGCGTATCGCCTTGAACCCGCACTGCGCGTCGGAGAACCGGGCGGCGAGCGAACCGCGCAGGATCAGGTTGTAGGCCCGCGAGATGAACTCCCGCTTCGGCCCGCGCACCACCCGCGAGGAGCGGGCGAGCCGGGAGCCGATCGCCAGGTCGGAGTGGCCGGAGATGAGCGGCGCGACGAGCGGCAGCAGGGCGTTCAGATCGGTGGAGAGATCCACGTCCATGTAGGCGAGGACGGGCGCGTCCGAGTGCGACCAGACGGTACGCAGCGCCCGCCCCCGCCCTTTCTCCTCCAGCCGTACGGAACGCACCTCGGGCAGCATCGCGGCGAGCGTCGCGGCCACCTCGGGCGTCCGGTCGGTGGAGGCGTTGTCGGCGACCGTGATGCGGAAGCCGTACGGGAAGGTGCGGGAGAGGTGGTCGTGGAGCCGCAGGACGCACGGCTCCAGGTCCTTCTCCTCGTTGTAGACGGGAATCACCACATCGAGGACGGGCCGCCCGGCCACACCGACGGGCAGATGCTCCCGGGCGGGCAGGGTGCCGGGCGTGGGTCCCGCGATCGTTTGGGTTCGCATGGCACAGACCCTCGCCGCGCCCGCTGTCACCGCTGTGTGATCAGCCTGTGCCCTGCCTGTGAGTCGACTTCGCGCGGGAGGCGCACGACGAAGAGGGTCCGCCCAGGAACGCTGCTGACGCCGACGTCGCCGCCGTGGGCGACCGTCACCGCGCGGACGATGGCGAGGCCGAGCCCGGTGCTGCCGGCGTGCCGTGAGCGGGAGGCGTCGCCGCGGGCGAACCGCTCGAAGACGGCGGGCAGGAGCTCGGGCGGGATGCCGGGCCCGTCGTCCTCGATCTCGACGAGGGCGTGACCGCCCGCTGTCCGTACGCGGGCGGTGACGGTCGTACCCGGCGGGGTGTGGGTCCGGGCGTTGGCCAGGAGGTTGACCAGGACCTGGTGGAGGCGTGCGCTGTCGCCGCGTACCGTCACCGCCGACCCGTCGTCTTCGGGCAGTTCGAGCCGCCACATGTGGTCCTGACCGGCCGCGCGGGCGTCGGAGAGCGCGTCCACGACCAGGGGAGCGAGATCGGTGCTCTCGTAGGAGAGCGGGCGTCCGGCGTCCAGCCGGGCGAGCAGCAGCAGGTCCTCCACCAGACCCGTCATCCGGGTCGCCTCGGACTCGATCCGCCCGAGCGCGTGCCGGGTGTCGGGCCCGCACTCCTCCCGGCCGCGCCGGGTCAGCTCCGCGTACCCCCGGATCGACGCCAGCGGCGTGCGCAGCTCGTGGCTGGCGTCCGCGACGAACTGCCGTACCCGCGTCTCGCTCTGCTGACGGGAGTGGAGCGCGGAGTGGACATGGTCGAGCATCCGGTTGATGGCCGCACCGACCTGCCCGACCTCGGTGCGCGGATCCGCCTCCGCGACCCGGTGGTGGAGGGCCGGCTCACCGCTGTGCAGCGGCAGTTCGGAGACCTGGGTGGCGGTCGCGGCGACCCGCCGCAGCGGCCGGAGCGCGATCCCGACCAGCGCCCCGCCGGCCAGCGAGGCGGCGACGAGACCGGCGCCCGTGACGCTCACCTCGACGAGGATCAGCGTGGAGAGGGAGCTCTGGAGCTCGGTGAGGGGGAGCCCGACGAGGAAGTCGCCGTTGCCGCCGCTGACGTAGACGACCCGGTAGTCCCCCAGGCCCGGCAGCTCGACGGTGTGCGGCCGGCTGTCGCGTGACACGGCGTCCAGGGCGGCGCGCTGCGCCTCGTCGAGCGGGGTGCTCTTGTCCTGCGGCCGATACCCGTCCTGCTCGACCTCGACGGACCGGTCGGCCTCGCCCAGCGTGCCGCCGTCCACGACCACCGCGCCGACCGTGCCGAGCGGGGCGCCGGGCCCGAGGACGAAGGCGAGCGGGTCGCCGCCCGGCTCCTGGGAGCGCAGGGCGGGAGGCGGCCCCATCGCGCGGGCCGAGACGTTCCGGAGCCGCTCGTCGGCCTGGTCGTACAGGTACGAGCGGTACGCGATCGTCGTCACCGTCCCGATCACGGCCGCGACGACCGCGATCAGGGCGACGGCGGAGACGACGAGCCTGGTGCGGAGCGACCAGGAACGGGGGCGGCGCATCGGCGGACTACTCCCCCGGCTTGATGAGATAGCCCGCCCCGCGCCGGGTGTGGATCATGGGGGAGCGCCCCGCGTCGATCTTCCGCCGCAGGTAGGAGATGTACAGCTCGACGACGTTGGCCTGGCCGCCGAAGTCGTACGACCACACCCGGTCGAGGATCTGCGCCTTGCTGAGCACCCGGCGCGGATTGCGCATGAGGTAGCGCAGCAGCTCGAACTCGGTGGCCGTGAGATGGATCGACTCGCCGCCGCGCGTGACCTCGTGGCTGTCCTCGTCCAGGGTCAGGTCACCGACGACGAGCAACGACTCGCTGCGCGCCTGCCCCGCACCGGACCGCCGGATCAGCCCGCGCAGCCGCGCCACGACCTCCTCCAGGCTGAACGGCTTGGTGACGTAGTCGTCGCCGCCCGCCGTCAGACCGGCGATCCGGTCCTCGACGGCGTCCTTGGCGGTCAGGAACAGCACCGGCACCTCCGGCTGCTCGCGCCGCAGCCGGCCGAGCACGGAGAGCCCGTCCATGTCGGGCAGCATCACGTCGAGGATCACGGCGTCGGGCCGGAACTCCCGCGCGGCGCGCAGGGCCCCGGCGCCGTCGCCCGCGCTGTGCACCTGCCAGCCCTCGTACCGCAGGGCCATGGAGAGGAGCTCGGCGAGCGACGCCTCGTCGTCCACGACGAGAACGCGGACGGCCGAGCCGTCGGGCCGGAGCATGTCAGTACGCCCCCGGGGCTTGGTCGCGGTCGACTTGGTCGACGCCGGCTTGGTCGCAGTCATACGGCCACGCTGTCCCGAGGTACTGAGAGCGTCCTTTCCCTTACCTGTGAATTCCCTGAGAAACCTGAAAGTCCACAGCGTCCTGGGGGAAGAGCGCGGCGCCGTTCTCGTACAGCACCCGGCGCATCCAGTCGTCGCCGAGGCCGAGCCGTTCGAGGGCCTGGAGCTGGTGGACGTACGGGTAGGGAATGTTCGGGAAGTCGGAGCCGAGGAGGATCCTGTCCCCCAGCTCGCGCAACCGGGGAAGCTCGGCGACGGGGAAGGGCGCGAGGCGTTCGCTGAAGTCGGTGAAGGCCATGGTGGTGTCGAGGTGGACGCCTCCGTACCGTTCGGCGAGGTCGAGGAAGTCGGCGTACTCGGGCATCCCCATGTGCGCGCCGATCAGCCGCAGCCGGGGATGGCGGGCGAGCAGCCGGCCGACGGGCCCGGGGCCGGTGAACTTGCCGGGGGCGGGTCCGGAGCCGCAGTGGATGACGACGGGCACGCGGGCGTCCGCGAGAGCACCCCAACTCGCCTCGAGCAGCGGATCGTTGGGATCGAACCCGCCGACCTGGAGGTGCACCTTGAAGACGCGGGCCCCGTCGTCGATGGCCTGCCCGACGTAGGTGGTCGCGTCCGGCTCCGGGTAGAGGGTGGCGGTGTGCAGACAGCCGGGCGTACGGGCGGCGAAGTCGGCGGCCCAGCCGTTGAGCCACGGGGCCATGCCGGCCTTGTGCGGATAGAGCATCGAGGTGAAGGCCAGGACCCCGAACTCGCGGAGGAGGGCGACCCGGCGGTCCTCCTCCTCGCGGTAGGTGATGGGCCACTCCATGCCGGTGAGGGGGCCGACGGAGTCGAAGTAGGCCCAGACCTTGTCGAGGACGTTCTGCGGCATGAAGTGGGTGTGGACGTCGATCAGGCCGGGCAGCCCGAGCCGCCGGACGAACTCTCGGGGGTCATCCCTTGTCAAAGCCGTAACTCCGCTCGACCTTGCCGATGTGGACGCTGTAGCTCTCGTACCAGTGTTTCCGGCCGTGACGCTTGGCCTCCTGGTGCTCGGGCTCGAGCCGCCAGGCGTCCAGGGACTCGAGGTCGCGGAAGTAGGCGACGGTGATGCCGATGCCGCCGGGGGTGCGGGCGGACTCGTAGCCGAGGAAGCCGGGGACGTCCTTGACGAGCTCCTGCATACGGGCGCTGGTCTCGGCGTACCCCTCGGGGGCGTCGGGACGGATCGAGGTGAAGACAGCGGTGTAGTAGGGCGGTTCGAGGCCCGCCACCAGGTTCGGGGTCATGTGGATCACCCTCCGCCGGGCGCGGTGGCCGTGTCCATACGGGCCGCCGGAAGGGATCCAAGTCTTTACTCCGGGAACAGCCCGTCCTGGACGTCGGTGTTCGCCTTCTTCACGGGCACGGTGACGGACGGCGTACCGGCCTCCGCCGCGACGAGCCCCCAGCCACGCATCAGACGGGTGTCGAGGGCGAGCACGCGCCCATCGGCGTCGAGAAGGTGCAGGTCAGGCCCTGCGGCGGCAAGGAGCCGCCCGGCGACGACGCCGTCCTCGACGAGTTCGGTGACGGTGCCGGCGAGCGGGGGCAGGCCGTCGAGGCGGAAGGCCTCACCGTGGTCGTACGCCCGGAACTCCAGCCGTTCCAAGGTCTCGGTCCACCCGGCGAGCCCGGTGGCCCGCCCGTACAGGACCTCGATCTCGCGGCGGCGCGCGTCCGGGTCCGGCAGTTCGTGCCGTACGGCGCGCTTCTGCGCGTACGGAATCCGGTCGGGCACCTTCAGGGCGTGCCGCAACAGCTCCTCGGTCCGCCGCGCGGCCATGAGCGGCCCCCGCCCGAGCCAGCTGAAGGCGACGGCCCCCTGCTCCAGGAGCCGGGCGTCACCCCGCTCCTCGGCGGTGATCCCGACCTTGGTCATCCCGGGCCCGAACCAGGCGAGGTAGACGCGGTACGTCCGCGGATCGTCGGCGATCGTGTCGGCGGCGACCGAGTGGGCCCGGTCGAGCCGCGCGCATTCGGGGCACTGCCCGCCTGTGGCACGCGCCGGAACGGTCGCTTCGAGCGGGCAGGGGTTGCCGCGGGCACCCGGGCACCGCCGGCCGCCGACGGCCCGGAAGGCGATCTGCTGCCCGTACGCGAGCACGGACACCCGCCCACCCTCCCAGCGGAGCCCGGGAACACCCCCGCTCCACCGCATCCCGGCACATCGCCACACCACGCGCTCGCTCCACCCCGTCCGTCGTCACCGCCCAGTCTCCCAGTCCGCCGGACAGGCCCTAGGGCAGCACGTAGATCCTCGCCCCGTCGCGGGCGGACCCGGTCTGCCGCATGCACCCCCGCTCGACGAGCAACCCCACACAGTCCTGCACCCGCTCGACCGCGAGCCCGGTCCGCTCCGCGATCTCCTCCAGCCGGTACCGCGCGCCGCCGCGCACGAGCGCGGGCGCGAGGTAGGCGGCGACGGCGTGCACGTCACCGGTGACGGCGAGGTGGTCGGTCTGCCAGGAGGCGAGGAGCTCCTGCGGAGTCATGGCGGGCCGCGCGACGCGCTGGGCGGGAAGGGCGAGCCGCTCGAGGGAGTCGGCGATCCGGGAGAGCGCCTGGGCGGTCGCCTGCTGCGAGCGGTTCGTCTCCTGCATGAGCGCGAGGCGCTCGGACTCACGGGCGGCGAACTCCTCGTCCAGCCGCAGGTTCCGCTCCTCGAGCCGCACGATGATGTCGGCGACGGCTTGGGGCATGACGTACCCGGGATGCACGGGAGACGGTTCGAGGGCGTAGGAACCGTCACGCTGGATGGTGGCGATGACTTCGGAGACCCAGGCTTTGAAGGGGGCGCACTCGGGCTTGGTGCAGGCGTTGACGAGCTGGATGAGTCCTTGGAGATTCACCATGCGCATCGACTTCTTGAAGCCGTGACCTGCAATGTTGCGTGAAGCGTCTGCTCCACAGACGCTTCGTGCAACATCACCGAACACCACGTGACTCTCGGTTTCCACATGTGCAAGCAGCGCCTGACGTGTGTTCACGTACCCAAGATGCCTCGCCACATCCACGGCCGGGAACCAGTGCGTCCCGTCCGGCATCGTCAGCCTCCGCAGCCGCGCGCCTGTGGCCGCGAACACGAAGTCGTTGATGTCGATCGCGTCCTTCTTCTGCCCGTACTGCTCGTCCTGCCTGTACTGCTCGTCCATCGAGCATCACCTCCACGAGGGAAGCTAGGCCCAAGGCATATTCAACTGTCATGACAATCAGTCCTGTTCACCCGATTGTGTCGAGCACGGTTCGCCACCCAGCAGGCAGGAACACGTACTCGATCGAGTCGCGAGATGGAGTGACAGGCGTACGAGAGTGGTACATCCGTGCAGCATCATCGTTACAGTGCGTGGTCATGAAGCTGGTGGTCAAGGTCAAGCTCCAGCCGACGCCCGCACAGGCGGCGGCACTGGAGGCAACCTTGCGTGCATGCAACCGGGCCGCCATCCACGCCTCCAACGTCGCGTTCGCGAGCGGTGTAAAGGACCGCAACAGCCTGCAGAAGCTCGTGTACGCGGATCTCAAGGGCAATTTCGGGCTCTCGGCTCAGCCGGCAGTACGAGTCGTGAAGAAGGTCGTGGACGCATAGGCCACGCTACGAGCACAGGCCCGATCCAGGGCGCTTGGCCCTTCGCACTCGCAGCGACATCGCAAGGCGCCGGCCGGACCGGTCGCGTTCCGACCGGATGCGGCACAACCGTTCGACGACCGCTGTCTGTCCTGGCAGTACGACCGGCAGACCGTGTCGATCTGGACGGTGGACGGCCGACTGAAAAACCTACGCTTTGCCTGCTCGCCGGACCAGTTCAAGACTCTGGTCGAGCACCGCAAGGGCGAGAGCGCTCTCATCCAACAGGGTGGAAGGTGATTTCTGATCGCCACCTGCGACCTCCCCGACCCAGAGGTCCACGAGCCGGTCGACTGGCTCGGCGTGGACAGGGGCGTCGTAAACCTCGCCACCACCAGCGACGGCATCAACTATCAGGGACGACGCCTGGACCGCTATCGCAGGTGGCAGGCCCGCGGAAGCGTGCCGAGTTGCAGAGGAAGAACACCCCCTCGTCCCGACGGCGACTGGCTCGCCGCTCGAGGAAGGAACGTCGCCATGCCGCGCACGTGAACCATGGGATCAGTAAGGAGATCGTGGCCGTCGCGCAACGCACCGGTCGTGGGATCGCTGTCGAGGAACTCGGCGGGATCCGCGATCGGGTACGGCTTCGCCGCGACCAGCGGGCCACACTCTCTTCCTGGCCTTTCCATCAACTCGGACAGCACCTCGCCTACAAGGCGCGTCGCGCCGGGGTGCCATTCATAGAAGTGGATGCGGCCTACACCTCCCAGCGCTGCCCGCGCTGTGGCCACACCGAGCGCGCCAACCGGCCCACTCGGGACACTTTCCGCTGTCGTCAGTGTGGGCTCGTTGGTCCCGCCGACGTCGTCGCCGGGACCAACGTGCGCGACCGTGCACGCCTGGCGTGGGTATTCGTCACCATGCCCGTCCCGCACCCGGCGCAGCCGGTAGCGGGAGATGCGTCCCGTGACCGTCCCGTCGTAGGGGACAGTCGGGAGCGCGACAAGGTGTGAACACCGGGCCACACATGCCCGACCGTTCACGGCCGAGAAGGTGACCCAAAAGGAGAAGGCCCCCGGGAACCCCGGAGGCCTCGCTTCTCACCGCACGCCGTGGGACTACCGCGCCACGAACTGCGTCAGGATCGCCTGGACTTCGTAGATGTCCACGCCCTTGGTGAAGGTCTTCTGGACAGGGACGGAGTTGCCGGAGATCCAGATCTTCAGCTCGGCGTCCAGGTCGAACGTGCCGGCCGTCTCCACGGCGAAGTGCGTGATGCTCCGGTACGGGATCGAGTGGTACTCGACCTTCTTGCCGGTGATGCCCTGCTTGTCGACGAGGACCAGCCGACGGTCGGTGAAGAAGATGGTGTCGCGGATCAGCAGATACGCGGCGTGGATCTGCTCCCCCTGCCCGAGCAGCCGCGCGTAGTCCTGCTGCGCCTGCGCCGGGTCGATCTTGTGCGCGTTCCCGAACAGTGCCATACCCCAACCCCCACAATTCAGAAGAGAGAACGATCTTCAGACTTTATCCGCCTCAGGAGACCCACGAAGGGGCGGAACGGTTGTCCAGGAACGGCACTTCGCCGAAAACAGCGGCCGCGCCGCCGTGAGAGCTAGGATCCTGGTCATGGCCCTGACCATGAACGACGTGGACCGGTTTGAAGCCTCCATGCCCCGCCTGAAGGCCATCGCGTACCGCCTCCTCGGCTCCGCGAGCGAGGCCGAGGACGCCGTACAGGACACGTTCCTGCGCTGGCAGGCCGCCGACGTGGACCGCATCGAGGTCCCCGAGGCCTGGCTGACGAAGGTCCTCACCAACCTCTGCCTCAACCAGCTCACCTCGGCCCGCGCGCGACGCGAGACCTACGTGGGCGAATGGCTCCCCGAGCCCCTGCTCGCCGGAGACCCGATGCTCGGCCCGGCCGACACCGCCGAACAGCGCGAATCGGTCTCGTACGCGGTCCTCACCCTGCTGGAACGCCTCTCCCCCAACGAGCGGGCGGTGTACGTGCTGCGGGAGGCCTTCGACTACCCGCACCGGGAGATCGCCGAGATCCTCGACATCACCGAGGCCGCCAGCCAGCAGATCTTCCACCGCGCCAAGAAGCACGTCACGGACGGAAAGGCCCGGAGCGAGATCGACGAGGCCGCGGCCCAGCGGATCGTCGAGGAGTTCCTGGCGGCCGCCACCAACGGCCAGACCGAACTGCTCGTACGGATGCTCACCGACGACGCCATCGCGATCGGCGACGGCGGCGGGAAGGTCCCGGCCCGCGCCAAGGCGTTCGAAGGCGCCCTGGCGGTCGCGAGGTTCATGCGGGGGCTGTTCAAGCCCAGCAAGGCCAAGCGCGCCATCGTCGGCGGCCCGGCCGACATCTACATCACGACCGCCAACGGCGCCCCCGCCATCGTGGCGGTCGTCGAGGGCCGGGTCATCGGCGTCATCTGCCCGGAGTTCGACGCCGGGGGCATCGCCGCGTTCCGCAGCCAGGTCAACCCCGACAAGCTCCAGCGCGCGACGGAGCGATGGGCGGCCGCCGGCCATGGGGAACCGCTGCTCCACGCATTCTGACATCGATGTGACGTGCTTCACATCCCGCTCCTGTCAGGAAACGGCGGGCTGCCCGGTTCAGGTGGCGAACCCGCTGAAGACAGGAGCACGGACATGCAGCACCGCATCATCGTCCTCGGAGCCGGATACACGGGAGCCATCGCTGCCGGGCGCCTCGCCAAGCGACTGCACCGCGAGGACGTCGCCATCACCCTCGTCAACGCCGAGCCCGACTTCGTCGAGCGCGTCCGGATGCACCAGCTGGCCGTCGGCCAGGACCTCAAGCCGCGGCCCTTCAGCGAGATGTTCGCGGACACCGGCGTCGAGCTGAAGCTCGCGAAGGTCACCGGCGTCGACGTCGAGCGCAAGACCGTCACCGTCGACGCGAACGGCGCCGCCGAGGAACTGGAGTACGACACCCTCGTCTACGCCCTCGGCAGCGGCTGGAACAGCCAGGGCGTCCCCGGCACGGCGGAGCACGCCCACCAGATCGCCGGCCGCGCCGGAGCGCTCCGGCTGCGCGAGCGTCTGGCCCGTCTGGACGCCGGACAGCCCGTGGTCGTCGTCGGCGGGGGCCTCACCGGCCTGGAGGCCGCGACCGAGATCGCCGAGGCCCGCCCGGACCTCGACGTCGCGCTCGCCGCCCGCGGCGAGCTCGGCGACTGGCTCTCGCCCAAGGGCCGCCGGCACCTGCGGAAGGTCGTCGACAAGCTCGGCATCACCGTGCACGAGCAGGCCGCGGTCACCGCCGTCGAGGCCGACCGCGTCGCCACCGCCGACGGGGCGTCCATCCCGGCCGCGGTCACCGTGTGGACCACCGGCTTCGCGGTCCACCCGATCGCGCAGGCCACCACCCTGGAGCTGACCGACACGGGCCAGATCGTGGTCGACCGGACCATGCGCTCGGTCTCGCACCCGGACGTGTACGCCGTCGGCGACGCCGCCATGGCGATGGGCCCCGGCGAGAAGCCGCTGCGGATGTCGTGCGCCACGGGCACCCCGATGGCGTGGCAGGCCGCCGACACCATCGCGGCGCGCCTGACCGGCGGCAAGATCCCGAACACGCCCATCCGGTACTTCAACCAGTGCATCTCGCTGGGCCGCAAGGACGGCCTGATCCAGTACGTCACGGCCGACGACCGCGCCGTCAAGGGGGCCCTGACAGGACGGCTCGCCGCCGTCTACAAGGAGCTGATCTGCAAGGGCGCGGCCTGGGGCGTCGCCAACCCGGTCCTCGGCATCCCGACCCGCCCCCGCCGCCTCGCCCACCCCCGGGCCACCCCGGCCCAGGCACCGGCCTGACCACCCGGCACAACACAAGAGGCCCCGGACTCCCGTCCGGGGCCCTCGGCCACCGGCCGGGCGCAGTCGCATGTACGTCGCTGCTGTACGTCACTGCTGTACGTCACTGCTGTACGACCCCAACGCGAGAGGCCCCCGGATCTCTCCGGGGGCCTCTCGTCTGATGTGCACTCGGCAGGATTCGAACCTGCAACCTTCTGATCCGTAGGCGCGTGCCATGCGTTTCACCCCGCGCAGCGACCTGCCGGATGCCTGGCTCGTGGGCCTGCCGCTACGGCCCTCCAGCCGCGGGTGTCCTGTGGCGTTCGCTGGTGTTGATGTCAGCCGCTGATGTCAGCTGATCGGGGCCGCGTCAGTGGAGCCACACTCGTACTACTACAGCTCCGAGAGCGCTCGCTGCTCCTGTCAGAAACCCAGCTGCGGCGTGGCGCGCAAGAAAACGTCCCACGCGTTCGCTCTTGGGACGCCGCTTGCTGGGGAGCAATGCGCGGCGCTTCGTCGTTCCGTAGATCTATCCACCGCACGGCCAGCACGGTCAGGGCTCATGGATCGCCACCACGAGCACGCAAGACCGGCATGTCGTCTCGGCCATCGTCGGCGAGGACCCAGCCGCTGATTGGGGTGTCCGGCGCCTGTAGTAATCATTTTGCCGAGTCAGTCAATACTCGTCCGCAATCACCCTTGTTCGTGGTTACACAGTGACAGAAAGCAAGCCTGTTCTCACTGTCTGGGCGAAGCCTGACGTCCCTAACCGCGGTGTATGGGCGAAGCCTGCCAGCTTCCACCAAAACCGCATCTGTTGGAATAATGATCGTGTTCCCGCAGGCGAGGAATGCCGCCACATTCGGCCCCTTTCCCAGGAATAGCAAGTTGGGATCTTCCAGCGCTTCGGGACCTGGCTTCGATTTATCCATCAGTGTGACGCGTGCCGGATGAGCAGAAATGTCGAGAACGGGAAATGTGAAGACGTCAATTGGATCGACCGGGTATCCGCGGATTGCCGCTTCAATTCGCATCTCCACGGCGGCAAGTTGCGCAAAGAGAGTCATCGCAAGCGCGAGCGTCCCCCCGGCAACGGCGGCTGCCGTGGAAAATTTGCCAAGCTTTCTGTGAGTTAGAACGAAAACGAGAAGCATGGCCAATGTGATTACAGGCGCCAGCACTCCTACGAGCCAGACACTTTCCTGTACGATTCCGATAACCTGAACCAGTGCAAGAATGCCGTATGAGATGCACAGTGAGATCATCGGATGCTTGCGAATGAATGGAATGCAGTAGGCGACCAGCCCGATCGCCAGGAGAATTACGTAAGCGCAGAGCGCGAGCCCTGCCGTCCGGGCGAGTACCCCTACACGGTCTAGGCCCACTTCCTCCGGGCGCACACCCAGCGCCTCGTAAAATTGAATGTATCCCGCATTTAGCAAAACAAAGAATAGGCCGAGGAGGGATCCTGCGAAAGTGAGCAACTCCTGCCAATGCTGCTTAAGGAGGCTCGGGCGTCGACTCGCTTCCTTTCCCTCTGCGTGCACCCTTGACATCTGTCGCTTCAAGTGGCGAATTTGTCGATTCACTCGACCCCCTTGCGATACTGCGGCTACCCTCCCTGTATTTCCCTGAATAGAGTGAACGCAAGGGCACTTCCTCCAAATGGGCGAATTTCTTCACTGCGTGGAGGGAACTTGCCCCCACCGGTCCCTGCACCGCGTTCAAGGCCGCCCGCCACGGGTGAGCGGCCGACACGGCCGCGTCAGATCCCGGAGTCCGTGATCCTGAGCGGCGCGCGCGGGACGCTGAGCAAGCCATCCCGATACGCGCGGCCCGCCGTTCACCGCTCCACCCTCGGTGACAGTGCGGACGTGATCGAAGCCGTGCTGGAGGTAGTACCGCTGAAGGGCGGCATTCGTCGTCCAGGCGTCGAGTCGGAGCCACGCGGCGCCGGAACGATGAGCCCGATCCCCTGCCCAATCGAGCAGCCGGCCGCCGAGGTCCTGGCCCGAGTGCGTTCGTGCCACGGTCAGCTTGTTCACGAACATCGAAGGCTCGGCAAGCTCCTGATCGGACCAGAGCCCATCCTCAGCTTCAGGGGTCAAGGTGATCGTCGCAGCCGTTGCGGCGCCGTCGCGCACCATGAAGACGACGCCGGTCTCGATGGTGGCCAGCAGCTTGTCTGCCGGGTAAGGACGGCGCCACTGATCAGTGCCAAGCGCAGTCAGCCAGGATGCAGCCTCCTCCCTGAAGGCCAGCAGCTTGCCGAGATCGTCCGATGTTGCGCTCTCTACGATCACTGGGGCTCATCCTCCTGGCGGGCGGACAGCGTCCCGATCTCATAGTTCATGCGGTTCAGGTCGCCTCGGAACGTGGTGACCGTGCAGCGGATCGGCTTGTCGCCCGAGTAGCCCGTGCGCGTCCACAGCAGCACCGGTACGCCGCCGCCGATGTCCAACAGCCTGGCTTCATCAGGGGTGGGCATCCGCGCTGCGATCTCGTCGAAGTACCCAATCTGCTCGATGCCGATCTCGGCCAGATAGCGGGTAGTCCCTTCGGCGATGTCACCCGGCTCGGCGAGACGGGGAGCGTCCTTCACGAGCCAGTCGGGGTAGTACGTGGCTTGAGTCGACCACGGCACGTCGTCCACGAACCGGTGGCAGAACCGGAGGACCGTCGTGGAACTGCCATCCACCTTCAGGCGCTCCGCCACGTACTCGCTCGCCGGGGTGACTTCCACACGGAAGGTCTGCGTCGGCCGACGGCCGGCGTTGGTGACGTCCGTGTTGTAGGCGTCCCCGTTCTGCGGGAACGTCAGGTTCTCGAAGCGGGAGGCGTTCAGCTCGAACACCTCATGCTTCCGCACCTCATACCCAAGCCCCTGGCTTGACGAGATCAACCCCTCACTGACCAGCATGTTCAATCCCGAGCGAACCGTGTTCCGGGACGCATCGAAACGGCTGGAGAGATCCGCCTCGGAGGGCAGGCGAGAGCCCGGCGGGTAGACGCCACTGTCGATCTCGCGACGGAGCGCGTCGGCCACCTGCCGGTACTTCGGCTGCTTGTTCATGACCCCATCATGACGCACTCGCTCAACTTGTTGGTACATGTGGGCCCCGATCTCTTGACGACTCACTGTCCGTGGGTGCAGCATCACTGCATCAGCTTGTACCAACAAGTTGAGCAAGTGGTGCAGCACCATTAAGCGTGCCCGCTTGCGGCGGCATTCCCACTGGGAGCGTCGCCTTCGACGCCCGGAGAGCTCCGTGTAGGCGGGTCGGCTCGATGGCAGCGCCAGGTGCTTGAGAACTGAACAGCGTGATGAGGGTTCGCCGCCTGTCCTTAGGAACAACAAGGCGGCCGGCGCGGCCGAGGTCCGCGCACCCAATCTCTCCGCAGCTCGCCACTGCGGTCGGTTGCCTCCCCCGCCCGTCCGGCTCTGGCCGTACGGGCGGGGTGGAGGGGAGCCGGATGGTTCCAACGGCGAGAACCCCCGGAGGGCCAACTCCGGGGGTTCGGTTCGGGCCGTTCCTGTCTGAGAGGAACACACCCAATGAAGTCCATCGCTGCACTTCAGGCCGTTGTTACGGCCGTCCCGTTCGACGGTGAGCCGTCGGACGCGGAGCTGGACGCGATCGAGCAGGAGATGCCGCTGATCCTGGCGGAGGTCGACCTGCTCGACGCGGAGATCATGACGATCGACCGCCCGGCCACGGTGCTGGACGAGCGGCGCATCCGCCGCGCCCGCAAGAAGGTCATGGCGGCCCGCCGCGACCTCACGAACCGCCTCGGTTCGGGTGAGGCGGCGTGAACCGCGCCGGCAAGACGCTGCTCGTCCTCGCGCTGGTCGCCGTGGTCGGCATGGCGTTCCGTGTCTCATGGAACGCCCTGCGGGACGTGGCCACGGCCGTCGGCGCGGACGAGACCGGAGCGACGCTCTACCCGTTCGTGGTCGACGGCCTGATGGCCCTGGCCTTGGTCGCCACGCTCGTGCTGACCGATCGGGCGGACAAGCGGTTCGCGCTGCGGGTCCTGGCCGCTTACACCGCCGCTTCGCTGGTGCTCAACTTCGTGCACGGTCTCGTGCCGGAGCTTCACGGTGAGTCGGTCGACTGGACGCGGCTGGCCGACTGGGACGCGGTCAACTGGCTGCTCGTCCTGCTCGCCACGTCGCTTCCGGTCGGGTCGATCTACTTCGGCTCCGATCTGGTCGCCAAGGTCCTGCACCATCGACCGATCGACCCCACGAATGTGGAGAAATCGACTCAGATCTGCACGAAACGGTCTACCTCTGACGTGGCCGAACCTGTCCTGGAGCCGGTCCCCGCGCTGGTCGGGCCGGTCGCCGTCGAGCGGTCCGAGGAGGTCGATTCTCCGCTCGATGCGGAGTCGACCGATCGGGTCGCGGGTCGTGTGGTCGCGGCCGAGCAGTCGGTTCCGCGTCGGGCGACCGGTCGGGTCCCGGACGCTGCCCGATCGACCCGCCCGCGCCGCACGGCCGATGAACTGCTTTCTGAGGCGCGGCAGTTGACTGAGTCGTGGCCGGTCGAGCAGTTGACGGCCGAGGGTATCCGTAAGGCGCTGCGCACGTCCCCGGACAAGGCGCGGATGCTGCGCGAGACCCTGCGGGCCGAGCGGGCCACCGTGCAGGCTCCTGAGCCGGTCGCGGTGGGCTGATGGGCGCCATCCCTGTCTACCCGTGGCGCCTCGCCCCGGACGGGTTGGCCACGTTCCGGCAGCTCCGTGCCCGGGGCTTACGTCCGGGGGGTCAGCCGGTCGTGGCGCAGCTCGAAAGGCCTCGCCGTCAGCGGGGGCCGCTGGTCGCCTACCTGTACCGGATCGACCAGGCCAAGCCGGTCCGCCCCATGACCCCCGCCAAGAGGGCGGCGCTGGCCAGGGCGAACGCGGTCCGCCGGGTCTGCCCAACCTGCCGTCGTGACGCCGGGTACCGCATCCCGCCGTCGCTCGGCATGTGCACCCCCTGCGCCTACCCCGAGCAGCAGTCAGAGAGGACACAGCCGTGAGCAACCTGCCCGAGCCCGCCCCCGTGGTGCGGCTCCCGGACGGCACCTACGCCTACGCCGACCACCTGCCCGCCATCCACTCGCCGACCGCCGCCCCGCAGGTCGTGCATCAGCACATTCACCAGGCGCCGCCGGACCGGACGGTTCAGCGGGTCGCGCTCGGCTCCGGTGTCGGCGCCGGCGCGGTCGCCGCCGGGGTCTACTTCGGCCCGCTGCTCGTCGGGGCGCTCACCGCGATCGCCGCGAACCTCGCGCTGCTTGCGTTCCTCGCCGTTGCCCTCACCTGGGGCGTGGTCACCGTCGTGAAGTCCGTCGGTGGCTCGGACGGCAAGGCCGCAGCCAAGACGGTGCGCAAGGCCCGCCGGAAAGGGCGGTGACCGTGTTCTCCACCGGAGACAAGGTGCTGATCCTCGCGTGTGAGGACGACCCCCGCGCCGTGGGGCGGACGGGCCGGATCGTGGACGAGGTCCCGCCCGGCCCGCTCACGGCCGGCCGCTGGACGGTCGCCGGAATCAGCCTGCTCATCGCCCCGGTCCTGTGCCACAGCCACGAACTGCGGCCCGCCTGATGGCTGCCCGATCCGCCCGACCTGCTCGGGCGGTGAGGGGAGCCGGACAGTCCGGCCCCGGAAGGGACGCACCGCTGTGGACAGCAACGACTACCGCGCCCGCGCCGAACACCTCCTGACCAGTCAGCACCCGCTCGACCTGAACCCGGACATCGTCGCGCAGGCGGCCGTGTGGGCGCGGCTCGCGACCGCCGCCGCGATCGTCGAGGCCGCCGAGCTGACCGCCGAAGCCAAGTGATCGCGCCTCCGGCGCCCCCAACCCAACGAAGGACAGAGAACATGACCGAGACGATCGAGACCATTCGCTACACCGCCGATGTTGTCGTCACCACGACCGACGGGTACGTCCTGCTGATCGAGCGTGGCTGGGACCCCTTCAAGGGACAGTGGGCGCTGCCCGGTGGCCACGTCGACCCCGGCGAGACGAGCCGCGCCGCCGCTGCCCGTGAGCTCGCCGAAGAGGCCGGCGTGCACGCGGCGCCAGAGGAGCTGACTCACGTCGGCGTGTTCGACGAGCCCAACCGTGACCCGCGCGGCCGGTACGTCACCGTCGCCTACCACCTGACCGTCATCCCCGGAACGATCGTCGAGGCCGGCGACGACGCGACCCGCGCCGAGTGGTGGCCCCTGAACGACCTGCCGCAGCTCGCGTTCGACCACGCCCTGATCATCGAGGCCGCCGAGATGAACGGCGAGGCCAAGTGATGGCGGCGCCGGACCCGAACTACCCCAAGCTCACGGTCGGCGAGAACGCCCGGATTGCCTTGCTCGTGGCCCGGATGGCCAAGCGCTGCATCGCGAGCGAGAGCGTCGACCGCAGCGACCTGGAACGGAAGGTCGACCGGATTCTCGACGGCGCCCGCAAGCGTGCGGAGCGCGAGGAGAAGAAGCGCAAGTAGCTGTGTCCCGGGGCGGCCGACAGCCGCCAAGCATCCCGACCGCCCCGGGCCCTGCACCGCCACCCAATCGAGCAGCAGCAGGAGACCAGCATGACCGAGAACGTCATCCCCCTGTTCAAAGACCCCCAGACCGAAGAGTCCACCGCCCCGGTCACGGTCCCGTCCGAGTCGGTCAAGCCGGTGAGGGTGTGGAAGCGCACCGGGCGCGCGGTGGTCGGCGCGGTGAAGCACGACCGCACCAAGGGCGCCGGCCGTGCCGTGGTCCGGCACGGCTCGTACGTCATCGGCGGAACGAGGATCGTCACCCGGCGGGCGTGGGACGGCCGCACGGGTGCCCGCTACGAGCGGTTGCTCCGCGCGGCGGAAGCCGCGGGAAACTATCAGGTGGCGGGTGAGTGGGAGGAGCGCCTGAGTCGCTTCCGCGAGCAGCGCCACCGGCGCCGCATGGACCTGCTCATGGCCCCGGAGAAGCTGGTGAAGGGCGCCGCCTACGGCGCCGGCGGTTCGCTCGGCGCGCTAATCGCGATCGGGGTCGCGCTGGCCATAGCGAACAAGGACGCCTCCGACGTGTTCACCCCGCTCATGGCCCTGATCGAGCTGATCCGGCTGCTCGTCACCCTGGTCACGATCCTGTGGGGCCCGCTGGTCGCGGTCGGGCCGTGGCTGGCGCTGGCGGGGGTGTGGGCGGTCGGCCGGCACCGTGGCGCCGCCCCGCAGTGGGCCCTCCCCGTGGGCGACCGCACGAACGACGCCGGGGCGCCGATCACCCCGTCCATCGTGGTCACCGCCCTGCGGGATCTCGGCATCGCGACACTGCGCAAGGCCATCAAGGAGATGGGCGACGCCGGGGCCGCGATGCTCGGCCCGATCCGGATCGCCGGGTGCGGCGTCGAGGTCGACGTCACCCTCCCGTCCGGGGTGTCCACGGAGGAGATCCAGAAGCGGCGGAAGAAGCTCGCTGAGAACCTCTCCCGCCACGAGCACGAAGTGTTCATCACCATCCCCGAAGCGGCCCGCACCGTGCGGCTGTGGATCGCGGATTCCGGCGCGCTGGACGAGCCGATCGGCCCGTCCCCGCTCGTCCTGGACGAGACCGCTACCGCCAACTACAAGACCGGCAAGGCGCCGTGGGGTCAGGACCTGCGCGGGGACGGCGCCGCTCTGAGTCTGTATCAGCGACACCAGCTCATCACGGGTCTGTCGAACCAGGGCAAGACCGCCGCCCTGCGTGCGCTCGCGCTCTGGCTCGCGCTCGACAAGACGGTGGAGTTCCGCATCGCCGACCTCAAGGGCATCGGTGACTGGGCCATGTTCAACGGTCTCGCCACCGTCCTGATCCAGGGGCCGACCGACGAACACGTCATCGACGCCACCGAGATGGTCGAAGCAGGTGTGAAGGAGATGGAGCGCCGGATGATGGCGCAGAAGGGCGCGACGTTCTCGCCGCTGATCCTGATCGTGGATGAGGCGCAGGTCGCGTTCATGTGCCCGGCCATCGGGAAGGACAAGCGCCAATACGGCGGTACCAAGGCCACATCCCGCTACTTCCAGGCGGTACGGAAGATCCACAACCAGGGGCGGGCCGTGGACGTGCTGCTGTGGCAGGGCACGCAGGACCCGACCGACGAGAACCTGCCCAAGCTCGTCCGCGAGGGCGCCCACACGCGTGCCTCGCTCGTTCTGGGCACCGATTCGCAGGCCCGCATGGCGCTGGGAGACAAGGCCATCGACGGCGGCGCCGCCCCGCACATGCTGCGCCAGGGGCTGGACAAGGGAACGCTCGTCGTCGCTTCCGACGGCGTCACCATCCCGGCCGGGCAGGCATCGATCACCATCCGCACCCACTACATCGACGACGACGGCGCCGCGCAGATCGCCCGGCGCGCCAAGGACCTGCGCGACGGCATCACCACCGCGACGGCCGTCGAGCCGTCCGCAGACACGGTCGACGCGCTCGCCGACATCGCGAGCGTGCTCGGAGACGCGCCGAAGATGCTCACGCAGGAAGTCCTTCAGCGGCTCGCCCAGAAGAACCCGGGCGAGTACCGCGAGTGGACCTTCCAGGACCTGCGCCAGGTCCTGGAAGCGGCCGACGCGGCGCCCCGGAAGTCCGACGGCCGCATGGTCGTCGACGGCCTCCGCGTCGCGAATGCGCTCGCTCAGCGTGACGGCGAGAGCCCCGAGAGCGCGACCTCGTAGCAGGGAGGCGGCAGGGAGGCAGGGAGAACTCCCTGACCGCCTCCCTGACCCGCATCCCTGTACCTGACCAGCACGAACAGACGATCAGGGAGTCAGGGAGGAACCCCAGCTCACCACCCCGGAACACCCTCCAAAGGCGTGTCCGGCGGTACCGCCTGCCTCCCTCCCTGCCTCACACCCCCAACTACGAGGAGTGACATGCTGCGGCTTCGGATTCGAGTGGAGGAGTGGCCCCGCAAGGCCCTGTTCCTCACCGACACACCCCGCCCCCACTGCCCCGACTGCCAGGGCGAGGGCGGCCACTACGTCCAGTACGGCGACGAGGCCGGCGAGTACGTCGACACCGACTGGGACCCCTGCCACTGCTGGGAGTGGTACCGCAAGTGGCTCCTCCTCCCGCTCCCCAGGCGCCCGCGCCCCGGTCAGCCCCACCTCGACCCGTGGGGCAACGCCTACAGCGACGAACCGCCCTTCTGACCCGCCATGGCCTCCCTCCTCGACTGGGGCGACGCCCGCCACTTCGACCACAGCCGGGACCTGCCGTGCTGCCTGTGCGGCGGGCTCACCCCGATGCGATCCCATGCCAGCGAGCCCGTCCACAAGGTGTGCGCGCAGGAGTGGAACGCCGCCCACCCAGACGAGCCCCGCCGCTACACCCAACCCGGGCCGGACCGGCCGCAGCACGACGCGGGCACGTGGCGGTTCCACAACGACGGCCCCCTCACCGACCGGCGCCTGACCGTCCCTACCCCGGTCACCACCAACTCCCCGCCGGCCGCCGTCCACGACGTCGGCCCCAAGCCGGGACAGAGCGGCCTCTTCGCCGCCTAGCAGCACGAGAGCGGCCCCACATGTCCGCCAAGACCGGGCCGCTCTCGTCAACCAGTGCTTCTCACAGAACTGGAGACACCCAGCATGACCCATGACCCCCGTCCCGCGCTGCTCCACGCAGCGTTGGACGCCGCCGAACGCGGCTGGCCCGTGTTCCCGTTACGCCCCGGCGACAAGCGCCCCGCCGGGCACGCCGAAGCGAACTGCCCCCGCACCGGCCGGTGCGCGGCCGGGCACCTCGTGCCCGAGCAGCGCGCCACCCTCGACCCGGACCTGATCCAGGCCGCGTGGACGACGCGGCCGTACAACGTCGGCATCGCCACCGGCCCGGCCGGGCTGCTCGTGGTCGACCTCGACACGCTCAAGCCGAAAGACGAAGAAGGAACGCCTGACGGCGCCACTTCCTTCAAGGCGCTCTGCGAGCGCGCCGGACAGCCCGTCCCGTCGACCTACCGGGTGCGGACCGCGAGCGGTGGAGAGCACCTGTACTTCACCGCCCCGGCCGGTGTCCGGCTGAGGTCGACGGCGGGCACGCTCGCCCGAAAGGTCGACACCCGGGCATGGGGCGGCTACGTCGTCGCCCCCGGCTCCATCGTCCCCAACGGCCCGTACACCGTCGCGGGAGCTCTCCCGGTTGCTGAAATCCCCGCGTGGCTCCTGGAGACCCTGACGCCCCCTCAGAAGCCCGTACGGCCGGTTGTGCTGTCCATGCCGAGCCGGACGACCCGGTACGCGGACGTGGTGCTGGAACGGGAGACCGCCGCCGTCGCTTCCTCCCAGGAGGGGCACAGGGAGGCGGAGTTGTTCCGGGCCGCACGCGCCGTGGGGCGGTTCGTCGCGTGGGGCGACCTCGACCGGCACACGGTTGAGGAGGCTTTTCAGGCGGCGGGGGAGTCGGCGGGACTGCGGCCGGCCGAGTGCCGCTCGACCCTGCGCAGCGCTCTGAACTGGTCCATCCGTAACGCCCGGCCCCGGGAGACGGCATGAGCGACCGCCCCAATCCCCGCCTGAAAAGCATCACCCCGACCACGGACCGGCCGGTCGTCGCCGAGCAGCCCCGGCACCTGCGGGCCGTGGGCGCCTCGAAGGTCGTCGCCGAAGGCGTCGCTTCTGCTCTTCTCCCGAACCCCGGCGACCCGACGCCGGATCAGCCCGGAATCCGGATCTACGCGGCTCCGGTCTACCGGTCGCACTACGACGGCGCCCGCTGGTCCAAGCGCACCGACGGCACCCCGAACGCCGCGTACGCCTGCGCCTGCGGGCAGACCGGCACCGCCACCGGCCTGAACACCGTGGCGGCCCTGGTCGCCGAGTACACCGCCCACAAGACCGCCTGCACCGGGGCCGTGGTCCCGCTCACCGAAGGGAGGGATGCCGCGTGAGCGTGCAGCCCATCGACGGCGCCGCCCTGCTCGCCGAAGTCGAGCAGTTCCACCGCCGGTTCAACGTCTTCCCCCGCGAGGCCGCCTACGTCGCCGTGGTGCTGTGGGACGCCCACGCCCACCTGATCGACGCGTTCGACTCCACGCCCCGCATCGCGTTCCTCTCCCCGGAACCCGGGTCGGGCAAGTCCCGGGCCCTGGAGATCATGGAGACCCTGGTGCCCAACAGCATGGCCGCCGTGGACGCCTCCGCCTCCGCTCTCTTCCGGGCGGTGTCCGGCGTGGAGGGTGAGCGGCCCACGATCATCTTCGACGAGATCGACACCGTGTTCGGGCCGAAGGCGGGGGAGAACGAGCAGCTCCGGGGCTTCCTGAACGCCGGACACCGCAGGGGACGGCTCATGTACCGATGCGTCGGCGACGGCTCCAACCAGACCGTGCAGGGCTTCCCCTCGTACTGCGCCGTGGCCGTCGCCGGACTCGGCTCCCTGCCGGACACGATCCTGACGCGGTCCGTCATCATCCGGATGCGCCGCCGGGCCCGGAACGAGTTCGTCGAGCCCTACCGGATCGGCGACCACGAGAAGCAGGGCCACGCCATCCGCGACCGCCTCGCCAAGTGGGCCGACCAGGTCCGCGACCGCGTCGGCGGCATCCGCCCGGCCATGCCGGACGGGGTCACCGACCGGCCGGCCGACGTGTGGGAACCCCTGCTCGCCATCGCGGACGTAGCCGGAGGCGACTGGCCCGAGCGTGCCCGCGCCGCCTGCGCCGAGCTGGTCAAGGCGTCCCAGACCAACGACAAGGGCTCACTCGGCATCCGGCTGCTCACCGACCTGCGCGACCACGTGCTGGTGGGCCTGGACAAGCTGCCTACCGTCGCCATCCTCGACCGGCTCAACGCCCTCGAAGACGCCCCGTGGGCAGACCTCCACGGCAAGCCCCTCGACAACCGCCGCATGTCCAAGATGCTCGGCGAGTACATGACCGGCGACAACGAGCCCATCGCCTCCCGGAACATCCGCACCGCCGGCGGTGTCCTCAAGGGCTACTTCGCCAAGGATCTCCTCGACGCCTGGACGCGGTACTGCCCGCCTCCCCAGGAGGCCGCTACAGCCGCTACGCCGCTACAGCCCAGCTCAGACCCCCTCTTCGCGTAGCGGCGACTCCCGATGTAGCGGCTACGCCGCCACGCCTCGGACGCCCCACGCGGGGCCGCCGTGAGCGAGCCGTAGCCGCTACACCCGACCTTCCCGCTACACAAAACCCGCCGCTGACCTGCGATGTAGCGGCGTAGCGGATGTAGCGGACTCTCCAGAAGGGGGCCAAGAGGCCCCACCAACCGCCGATGGAGGCTGCGTTGGCACTCACGCTTCCCACCACTCACGTCGCGGTCACCGTTCCGGAAGCCATGACCGCTCTGAAGCTGAGCCGCAGCAAGATCTACGACCTGATCCGGTCCCGCGCTCTGCCCAGCTACACCGAGGGACGCGCCCGCCGCATCCCCCTGGACGCCCTGCACGAGTACATGCGCAACAAGCTTGAGGAGGCTGCCTGATGGCCAAGAGGCGCGCCAACGGAGAAGGCACCATCACGAAGCGCTCGGACGGCCGCTACCAGGCCGCCGCATACGTCTACCGGCCGGACGGCACTCGGACGCGGAAGTTCGTCTACGGCCGGAGCCGGGACGAGGTGAGCGGGAAGCTCATCGAGATGCAGGACAAGACCCGCCAGGGCATCCCGGCCGCCACGTCTGCCATGGCCTTCGGGGACTACCTGACGTACTGGCTCGCGGCCATCGCTCCGACCCGGCTCAAGCCCGCGACGCTCAACAGCTACGAGGGACTGTCGCGGCTCTACATCAGGCCCGCGCTCGGGAAGAAGCGACTCAACCGTCTCTCCCCCACGGACGTCCGCCTGTTCCTCGCCGCGTTCAAGGACGGGTGCCTGTGCTGCCTGCGTGGGGTGGACGCCGCCCGCCCCACGGACGAGCAGACCTGCTGCGCAGTACGGAAGTGCTGCGAGCGCCGGCCGTCGGCTCGGACCGTGCAGTACGTCCACGCGGTGCTCCGCTCGGCCCTTCAGCAGGCAGTCCGTGAGGAACTGATCGCCCGCAACGTCGCCAAGATCGTGGAGACCCCCACCGTGAAGCGCGAGGAAGTGCACCCGCTGGACGCAGGTGAAGCCCGGCTGCTCCTCAAGACCGCCCGCCCACACCGCCTCTACGCCCTGTGGCTGCTGCTGGTGTCCACCGGCCTCCGTCGTGGGGAAGTCCTCGGTCTCACGTGGGCGGACGTCGACCTCGCCGCCGGGCAGCTCCGGGTCCGGCGGAACCTTCAGCGGATCAAGCGGGAACTGATCTTCGGCACCCCAAAGACCGCACGGTCGATCCGTACCGTCTCGCTCCCGAAGAGGTGCGTGGACGCGCTCACCGCCCACCGGGCCACCCAGGAGAAGGAGCGGAAGGTGGCCGGCGAGAAGTGGAAGCCGCTCGACCACCAGCCGACCGGTCTCATCTTCACCACGTCGACCGGTCGGGCCACGGACCCCCGGAGCCTGAACCGGATGCTGACGATCCTCTGCACGAACGCGAAGGTACGGAGGGTCCGGGTACACGACCTGCGCCACACGTGCGCCTCGCTCCTCCTTGCACAGGGTGTGGACGCCCGGACCATCATGGAGACGCTCGGGCACAGCACGATCACGATGACGCTCGACACCTACGCCCACGTCATGCCGACGACGCTGAAGGCAGCAGCCGATCGGATGGATGACGCGCTGGGGTTTGACGACGCCGGCGAGGAAGGAGAGGGCGAGGAGCCCGAGGAGTCGTCGGCCGCCTGATCCGTCCGGCCGTACGCGTTGATGTCACCCGCTGATGTCAAAGGCCCCCTGGATGATGTCCAGGGGGCCTTTGACCTGTGTGCACTCGGCAGGATTCGAACCTGCAACCTTCTGATCCGTAGTCAGATGCTCTATCCGTTAAGCTACGAGTGCTTGTGCTTCTCGGCTTTTTTCTTGCCGGTCGGCGTTGCGTGGACAACATTACATGACCTGCGCCGTAGCGCGAAATCCATTAGCCAGACCCCATCTGACCTGCGAAAACGCCATCCAGGGGCTTCCGCGGCGCTCCGCCACGTCCGCCGGACGGGTGACTCCGAGCGGCCCGCGGCGGGGCGGAAACGGCCGAAGCCCCGGCCGTGTGGGCCGGGGCTTCGGTGTGGGGCGGAGGCGGAGGGATTTGAACCCTCGATGGGCTTTAAGACCCAAACCGCATTAGCAGTGCGGCGCCATAGACCGGACTAGGCGACGCCTCCTCGCACCCCGCGCAGGCGCGAGTGGTGCGTGCAGATGATGACACAGGCGAGCCGGGTGTCACCAATCGCTTCTCACCGTACTAGCCCTCCGGGGCCGAGAGCAAAGCCCCTCGGCCCATCCCGCTTGCGCAACGAACGGCAGTACGGAGCGTTAGAGGAGACGGGCCCGAGCCCATGGCCCCCACTCGCCTCCCTGGAGTTCGTATGTTGCGCCACCTCGTACTCGCCACCCTCGCCACCACCGCCGCTGGCGCCGTCGGGCTCGGGCCCGTGCCGCCGTTGCCCTTGCTGTCGTCACCCGCCGCGCCGTCGTCGCCCGGCGCGCTCACCGTGACCATCAGCAAGAGCGGGCACCCGAACGCCGACGGCACGTACCGCCTCGACTGCGGCGGGAAGCCCGGCGGCAACCACCCGGCCGCCCACCGCGCCTGCGCACGCCTCGCCACGCTCGCGAAGGAGGGACAGGACCCCTTCAAGCCCGTCCCCAAGGACGCCTTCTGCACACAGGTGTACGGCGGTGCCGTCCTCGCCCGCGTCACCGGCGAGTGGCGGGGCGACACCGTCGACGCCCGCTTCTCCCGGGCCAACGGATGCGAGATCGACCGCTGGGAGAACCTGGAGCCCGTGCTTCCCCGCGTGCGGGGATGAGGTGAGGATGACGTTCGGATGTTGCCGCGGGCATGAGACCTCCCCCCGCGACCGCCAGGGCTGCCCTTAGACTCCTTGCAGTGACAGGCTGCGGCCCGAGGGGCAAGATGGGGCCGGCCAGCCGGGCAAGGTGCAGTGGGTCAGGGAGGAAGCGTCGTCGTGAGCAGCAGGCCATCCCGAGGCGCTGCTCGCCTCGCAGCCATACTTGACGCCCTCCCCGACGGCCTCGTGCTCGTCAACTGCAACGGCACGGTCGTCAACGCCAACACCATCGCCCTCGGCATGTTCGAGACCCCTGGCACCGCGCTCGTCGGGCGCGGGCTGCTCGATCTGCTGCCCGGCTTCGACTCGCGGCTGATCCCCGGCTCCATGCGGCGCCCCGAGGGCACCGACGAGCAGGGCCGCACCAAGCCGACCCGGATGATCGCCCGGCGTACCGACGGCAGCGAGTTCGCCGTCGAGGTGACCAGCGCCAGCCTGGAGGACGGGCGCGAGGCCTACGACTCGTACACCGCCTACACCGGTGACGAGCTGCTCATGCTCGTCGTCCGCGACCTCACCGGCACGCTCGACACCGAGGCCGAACTCGCCCGCTCGCAGCGCCAGACCGAGATGATCCTGCGCGCCGCCGCCGAGGGCGTCGTCGGCACGGACACCGACGGGCGGGTCGTGCTCGTCAACCCCGCCGCCGCGCAGATCCTCGGCTTCCGCGCCAGCGATCTCGGCGGCAAGGAGCTGCACCCGCTGATCCTGCACTCGCGGGCGGACGGCGAGCCGTTCGCGTACGAGGAGTCGCCGCTCGCCGACACCCTCAAGTCGGGGCGCAAGCACCGCGTCCGCGGGCAGGTGCTGTGGGCGAAGAACGGTTCGCGGGTGCCGGTCGACCTGACGACCGCGCCGGTACGGGACGGGGACCAGCTCGTCGGCGCGGTGATGACCTTCACCGACCGCCGGCCGTACGAGCAGCTCGCCGAGGAGCACGCCGCCGAGCTGACCGGACTCACCGAGAAGCACGCCGCCGAGCTCGCCGAGCTCAGGAAGAGCCAGGCGGAGGAGGTGAAGCGGGAGAAGGACCGGAACGAGGCCCTGGTCGCCCGGCACGAGCAGCTGACGGCCGTCCTCGGCGAGTCGCTGCGTGGGCCCCTGGAGGAGCTGCGGAGCGAGCTCTCCACGCTCGCCGCCGACGACGCGGGCCAGCTGTGGCCGGAGGCCAACCAGCTGCTGCACCATCTGGCCGCCGGGTACGCCCGGATGACCACCCTCGTGGACAACGTCCTCGGCTATCAGCGGCTGGACGCCGGGACGGAGACCCTCGGCAAGTCCGTGGTCCCGCTCGACGGCGTCGTGACCGCGGGTATCGACGGGGCCGTGGAGCTCATCGGGCCCGGCCGGGCCCAGTTCGCCGTGCACGCCCCGCCGATCGAGGCCGAGGTGGACGCGGGACGGCTCGCGACCGCGCTCGCGCACCTCGTCGCGGACGTGGCCGGCGTCGACTCCACCGGCAAGGCCCGGGTCGTACCGGGCGCGGGATACGCCGACTCGACGATCGTGGTGGCCGCGGCGCAGCGCGGGGACGTCGTACGGATCGAGGTGCGCGGGCCGTACGCCGGCGGCGACCCGGTCCACCAGCCCATCGTGCGCGGGATCGTGGCCGCGCACGGCGGTGTGGTGCAGACGCACGAGGTTCCGGGGACGAGCGGCAGCGCGTACGTCCTGGAGGTGCCGCTCGGCGCCGGCAAGGGCACGGTCGCCGCGCCTCCCGCCCCCGAACCGCAGCCCGAGACCGATGGCGCTCAGGCCGGTGGGGCGCTCGCGCTGCCCGCGCAGGCCTCGGACACCCAGGGCGGCGGACGGCGCCGCGCCCGGCGGGCGTCCACCGATGCCTTCCTGGAGAGCGCGGTGGCCCCCGACAGCCCCGGAACCGGTGCTGCGGGTGCTGCCGGTGCTGGTGCCGTCGAGCCGACCGGCCGTCGCCGAGGTCGTACGGCGGAGGCTCCGGCCGCCGCCCCCGCCGAGCTGATCCCCGCCCAGAGCTCGGGCGCCGCCGGTGCTGTCGAGCCGACCGGCCGGCGTCGCGGCCGGCCCGCCGAGGGAGCCGTGGTGACGGCCGCCGAAGGCGCGCAGGGACGGGCAGCGCTCGGGGAGGCCGTACCCCCGCAGGGTGTTCCCGTACCCGCCCAGGGTGCCCCCGCCGAGGCTCCCGCCCCCGCCCTCGCCCGGGCGGCCCTTCCCGCGGTGGGGAGTGGCGATCAGGCGACCGAGGACCGGCCCACCGGTCGGCGGGCTCGTCGGGCGCTCGCCGCGCAGGAGCGGACCGCGGCCGCCGAGGCCGGGCCCCGTACGCCGTTCGCGCTGCCTCCGGCCGACGCGGATCGCGCTCCGGAGCCCGTACCCGCGCCGCAAGCCGTACCCGCACCGCAGGCCATGCCTCTTCCTCAGCCGATGCCGGTGGGCGACGAGGGGCAGCACGACGCCGCGCGGTCCGCGCCGGACGCCGACCACACGCCTCCGCAGCCCCACCCGCTGCCCGAGCCGACCGGTCGCCGCCGGGGACCGGGCGTCTCCGAGGAGACGCGTACCGGCACCGGGTCCGGGGGCGGTACCGGGACCGGATCCGTACCGCTGCCTCCCGAGGTACCGGCGCCCGTACCGTCCGCGCCGCCTGCCCCGCCGAAGGACGCGACGCACAGCGGGCGGGCGTTCAGCGTGCGGACGCTCGGGCAGGGCGTGCCCTTCGCCCAGCAGATCGGTGCTCAGCAGGGCGGTACTCCGCCGACCGGTACGCAGAACGGCCAGAGCAACGGCTCCGGACGGCGGCGCAAGCTCGCCACCCCGCCCGATGGCGACCGTCCGGCCCCTGTCCCGGCCCCCGCGCCCGTACCTGCCGCTCCAGCGGAGCCCGCCGCCAAGCCGCACCCGCAGCCCAAGCCGGCCCCGCTCGCTCCGGCGGCCCCCGAAGGCCGTGCCTACGCCATAGGGGCACCCGCCGCGGGCGCCGCCGAGGGCCCCGAGCCGCTCGACGGTCCCGGCGGCGCGGTCGAGGTCGCCAACAAGCCGCTGCCGCAGCCCGTCGACGACGAACTGCCCCCGGAGCCGCTGGACAACCCGCGCCGCCTGCTTGTCTGGCCGGCGCCGGACGTCGCCACGCAGCAGGCGCTGAGCGACCGCGGCTACCGCCCGGTGATCGTCCACTCCCGTGAGGAGGTCGACGCCCAGATCGCCGCCTTCCCGGCCGCGCTCTTCGTCGACCCGCTGACCGGGCCCATCACCCGGACCGCGCTCCAGTCGCTCCGCCAGGCCGCCGTCGCCGCCGAGGTGCCCGTGCTGCTCGCGGCCGGGCTCGGACAGGCGACGCGGGAGGCGGCGTACGGCGCCGATCCCGCCGTACTCCTCAAGGCGCTGGCGCCCCGCGACAGCGAGCAGCACCCGTCGCGCGTGCTGCTCATCGAGGAGAACGAGGACATCGCGCAGGCGCTCGCGGCGACCCTGGAGCGGCGCGGGATGCAGGTGGCGCGGGCGGCGGCGGACACCGACGCGGTCGCGCTGGCCACGCAGATCCGGCCGAACCTGGTGGTGATGGACCTGATGCAGGTGCGCCGCCGCCGGGCCGGGATCATCGACTGGCTGCGGGCGAACGGGCAGTTGAACCACACGCCGCTCGTCGTCTACACCTCCGCCGGGCTCGACGAGGAGGAGCTGCCGAAGCTGTCCTCCGGCGAGACGGTCCTCTTCCTGGCCGAACGCTCCACGAGCAACGAGGTGCAGGCCCGGATCGTCGACCTGCTCGCGAAGATCGGCACCAACTGAGCACGAACTGAAAGGAGGGGGAGCGGCCTTCGCCGCTCCCCCTCCTTCGTCGGGAACTACAGCTGGGTCACGTCCAGCTCGCCGTCCGCGTACTGCTTGCGGATCACCTTCTTGTCGAACTTGCCCACGCTCGTCTTCGGCACCGCCGGGACGATCGCCCAGCGCTCCGGCACCTGCCACTTGGCGATCGACTCGGCGAGGAAGTCCCTCAGCGTCACGAAGTCGGCCGTCGAGCCCTCCGTGAGGACGACGGTCGCCAGCGGGCGCTCGCCCCACTTCTCGTCCGGTACGGCGACGACGGCGGCCTCGGCGACCTCCGGGTGCGCCATGATCGCGTTCTCCAGCTCGACGCTCGAGATCCACTCGCCGCCGGACTTGATGACGTCCTTGGCGCGGTCGGTGAGGGTGAGGTAGCCGTCCGGGCTGATGACGCCGACGTCGCCGGTCTTCAGCCAGCCGTCCTCGCTGAACTTGTCGGCGGGGCGGATCGCCTCGCCGTCGATGCCGCCGAAGTACGAGCCCGCGATCCAGGTGCCGCGCACCTCCAGCTCACCGGCCGACTCGCCGTCCCAGGGCAGGTGTTCGCCGCCGGGGCCGACGAGCCGGGCCTCGACGCCGGCGGGGAAGCGGCCCTGCGTGACGCGGTACGGCCACTCCTGCCCCTCGGTCAGCCCGGCCGGCGGGTGGGCCATGGTGCCGAGCGGGGAGGTCTCCGTCATGCCCCAGGCGTGGCAGAGGCGGACGCCGAGCCGGTCGTACGCCGCCATGAGGGAGGGCGGACAGGCCGCGCCGCCGATGGTGACCTGCTTCATGGAGGAGAGGTCGCGCGGGTTGGCGGTGACCTCGGCGAGCAGGCCCTGCCAGATGGTGGGGACGGCGGCCGCGTGGCTCGGCTTCTCGCGCTCGATCATCTCGGCGAGCGGGGCCGGCTGGAGGAAGCGGTCCGGCATGAGCATGTTGATGCCGGTCATGAAGGTGGCGTGCGGCAGACCCCAGGCGTTGACGTGGAACTGCGGGACGACGACCAGGGTCGTGTCCTTGTCCGTCAGGCCCATCGACTCGGCCATGTTGACCTGCATGGAGTGCAGGTAGATGGAGCGGTGGGAGTAGACGACGCCCTTGGGGTCGCCGGTGGTTCCGGAGGTGTAGCACATGGCGGCGGCCGAACGCTCGTCCAGCTCGGGCCAGTCGAAGGTGGTGGGGCGGCCGGCGATCAGCTCGTCGTAGTCGTGCACGCGCGGCGCCACGCCGTCCAGGACGGAGCGGTCGCCGGGGCCCGCGACCACGATGTGCTCGATGGTGGGGAGGTGAGGGAGGAGCGGCGCGAGGAGGGGGAGCAGGGAGCCGTTGACGATGACGACCCGGTCGACGGCGTGGTTGACGATGAAGACCAGCTGCTCGGGGGGAAGCCGCAGGTTGAGGGTGTGCAGGACCGCGCCCATGGAGGGGATCGCGAAGTACGCCTCGACGTGCTCGGCGTTGTTCCACATGAGGGTGGCGACACGCTGGTCGCCGGTCACGCCGAGCTCGTCGCGCAGGGCGTTCGCCAGCTGGGTCGCGCGGGCTCCCGTCTCCGCGAAGGTGCGGCGCTGCGGCTCGGGCTCACCGGTCCAGGTGGTGATCAGTGACTTCCCGTGGATCGTCATCCCGTGCCTCAGGATGCGGGTCACGGTCAGCTGTACGTCCTGCATGGTGCTCAGCACGGCGTCCTCCCGGTGGGCGCTACGTGGCAGTAGTAAGGGTGTGGAGATTCTGCGCACGTACCGCTCGGTATGTCACTACCCGGGAGTAGGGAAATTGCCAGTGATCGCTGGCGGATGTCGTGCGCTCCTGGCCGGGTCGGAGCAGGAGTGGCACGGACCGGCGCGGATCCGGGCGGGGATCCGGGCGCGGGATCCGGGCGCGGAATCCGGGCGCGGAATCCGGGCGCGGAATCCGGGCGCGGATCTGAGCGCGGATCCGGGCGGGGACCCGGGCGCGGATCTGAGCGCGGATCCGGGCGGGGATCCGGGCGCGGGATCAGCGCACCGGGGACAGCTCCGGGTCCTCGCGGAGCTTGCCGAGCGCGCGGGACACGGCGCTCTTGACGGTGCCGATCGACACCCCGAGGACCTCGGCCGTCTGCGCCTCGCTGAGATCCTCGTAGTACCGCAGCACGACCATCGCCCGCTGGCGGTCGGGCAGTTTCATGACCGCGCGCCACATGGCGTCGTGCAGCACCTGCTGCTCGGCCGGGTCCGGCTCGGGCAGTCCGGCGGGCTCCGGCAGCTCCTCGCAGGCGAACTCGTCGACCTTGCGCTTGCGCCACTGGGACGTCCGGGTGTTCAGCAGCGCCCGGCGGACGTACCCGTCCAGGGCGCGGTGGTCCTCGATCCGCTCCCACGCGACGAACGTCTTGGTGAGGGCGGTCTGCAGCAGGTCCTCGGCGTCGCTCGGGTTGGCGGTGAGCGAGCGCGCCGTGCGCAGGAGGACGGGCCCACGGGCCCGGACGTACGAGGAGAACGACGGGTAGCCGGCGGTCGTCACGGCGGTCCCGAGAGCGGCCGTGGAGGCGCCGGCGCAGACGGGGCCAGGAGGTGGCGGAGTCATGACTCCACGCTAGGAGCGGCGACCCGCCCGGGGATCGGCCCCAGGTCCCGACCCGCACTCCGCCTCAGGTTGTAGGGGTGGGGACAGCTGGACCTCCTGAAGGTGGAGTCCGGGAGACGAGAGCCTCAGGGTCGGACCTCGGAGGCAGGACCCGGAGCGGGAGCCTCCGGTCGGGGACTCGGGGCGGGGCTCGGGTCGGGGGCACGGAGTCGGGGCTCGGGTCGGGGGCTCGGACCGTGGCTCGGATCGGGGGCCTGGGTCGGGGGCTCCGAGTCGGGGGCTCCGAGTCGGGGGCTCCGAGTCGGGCCCCGGAGCCGGCTGGGGTCGGGCTCCGGAGCTGGCCCGGGTCGGGCTCCGGAGCTGGCCCGGGTCGGGCCCCCGGGCCGGGCGGGTGGGGCCCCCGGGCCGGGCGGGTCAGGCCCCCGGGCCGGGCGGGTCGGGCCCCCGGGCCGGCCAGGTCAGGCCCCCGGGCCGGGCAGGTCAGGCCCCCAGACCGGCCGGGTCAGGCCCCCGGAGCGGGTCCCGGAGGCCCGAAGCGTGGGCCCGGCTCTCAGTCGTCCGTGCCCAGGATCAGTCCGGACGTGGGGACCCCGGTGCCCGCCGTGACCAGTGTCCTGGCCGCGCCGGGTATCTGGTTCACGGACGTGCCCCGCACCTGGCGCACGGCCTCCGCGATGCCGTTCATCCCGTGCAGATACGCCTCCCCCAACTGTCCCCCGTGCGTGTTCAGCGGCACCGCGTCCGCCGCGACGAAGTCGGCCGCCTCCCCCCGCCCGCAGAAGCCGAACTCCTCCAGCTGCATGAGGACGAACGGAGTGAAGTGGTCGTAGAGGATGGCCACGTCGATGTCGCCCGGTGCCAGCCCTGAGTTCCGCCACAGCTGCCCGGCCACCACGCCCATCTCCGGCAGACCGGTCAGGTCGTCCCGGTAGAAGCTGGTCATCGCCTCCTGGTTGCGGCCGGCCCCCTGAGCGGCGGCGACGATCACGGCGGGCGGATGGCGCAGGTCGCGGGCGCGTTCGGCGGAGGTGACGACGATCGCCTGTCCGCCGTCGGTCTCCTGGCAGCAGTCGAGGAGCCGGAGCGGCTCGACGATCCAGCGCGAGGCGGCATGGTCGGCGAGGGTGATCGGTTTGCCGTGGAAGTACGCGGCGGGGTTGCGGGCGGCGTGCCGGCGGTCGGTGACGGCGACGTGGCCGAAGGCCTCCGGGGTCAGCCCGTAGGCGTGGAGGTACCGCTGGGCGATCATGGCGACCCAGGAGGCCGGGGTGAGCAGGCCGAAGGGGAGCTGCCAGCCGAGCGCGGTGCCTTCGGCGGAGGGCTCGCGCTGCTGGACCCCGGAGCCGAAGCGGCGCCCCGAGCGTTCGTTGAACGCCCGGTAGCAGACCACGACGTCGGCGACCCCGGCGGCGACGGCGAGGGCTGCCTGCTGGACGGTGGCGCAGGCGGCCCCGCCTCCGTAGTGGATGCGGGAGAAGAAGGACAGCTCGCCGATACCGGCCGCCTGGGCGACGGTGATCTCGGGGCTGGTGTCCATGGTGAAGGTGACCATGCCGTCGACGTCGGCGGGGGTGAGCCCGGCGTCGTCGAGGGCCGCGTGCACGGCCTCGACGGCGAGCGTGAGCTCACTGCGGCCGGAGTCCTTGGAGAACTCGGTCGCCCCGATGCCGGCGATGGCCGCCCGGCCGCCGAGACGGTCGGCCCTGCGGATGCTCATGCGCCCGCCCCCTTCGGCTCCTGCTCCTGCTCCCGCTCCAGCACCGGCCCCGGGTCCGGGTCCGGGTCCGGGTCCGGGTCCGGACGGCCGAGTGTCACCGTCACCGTGCCCGTGACGTGGTGACCGAGCCCGTTCGCGCCGACCACCCGTACGCGGGCCGTGCCCCCGTCGACGTCCGTCACCGTCCCCGTCAACGTCATCGTGTCCCCCGGGTAGTTGGGCGCCCCGAGCCGTATCGCCACCTTCCGGAGCACGGCCCTGGGGCCGAAGTGGTCGGTGATGTACCGCCCCACCAGGCCGTTGGTCGTCAGGATGTTCATGAAGATGTCGGGAGAGCCCTTCTTCCTCGCCAACTCAGCGTCGTGGTGCACGTCCTGGTAGTCCCGTGAGGCGACCGCACCGGCGACGATGAGGGTGCGCGTGATCGGGATGGTCAGCGGTGGCAGCGCGTCCCCGGCCTTCACGACAGGTCTCCGTTCGCGATCATGTCGCCGAGTTCGGCGAGGAGTTCTGTGCCGCAGCCGAGATAGGCGTCGAGCTGCCTGCCCCACAGGAAGTGCCGGTGGACCGGGTGGTCGAGATCGGCGCCCATGCCGCCGTGCAGATGCTGTCCCGCGTGGACGACCCGTTTGCCCGCCTCGGACGCCCACCAGGCGGCGGTCAGCGCGTGTTCGGCGGCCGGCAGGCCCTGGTCGTGGCGCCAGGCCGCCTCGTAGGCGGTGACCCGGATCGCCTCCGTGTCCATGTAGGCGTCGGCGGCGCGGAGCTGGACGGCCTGGCGGGTGGAGAGCGGGCGCCCGAACTGCTCCCGTACCGAGGTGTACGCGACGGCCCGGGCCAGCGACCCTGCGCAGACCCCGGCCTGGAGCCCGGCGAACGCGATCCGGGCCGCGGTCAGCACGTCCGCGCAGGCCCCGGCGCCGCCGATCCGCTCGCCGCGGGCGCCGTCGAGGACGAGCCGTCCGGCGGCCCAGGGGGCGGTGAGCTCGACGGGCACCACGGCGACCTCGGCCGTCGGGATCAGCCGGAGGGCGGCTTCGTCGTCCGGTACGAGGACGTGCGTGGCGTCCCTGAGCCACGGCACCCATTCCACGGTCCCGACGAGCCTGCCGTCCGCTTCGGCCCGGACGTGTCCGGCGGGCGGGAAGGCCGCCGTCACCACCGTCGTACCGTCCCGGAGCCCGGGCAGCAGCCGCTCGCGCTGCTCGTCCGTACCGTGCCGGGCGACGGCGAGGAGGCCGTACACACAGCTCGCCGTGAACGGCACCTGGGCCGTCGTACGCCCCTGTTCCTCGGCGAGCAGCACCAGGCCGAGCAGCCCGGTCTCCTCCACCGCGCCCGGCAGTCCGGCCGCGCACAGCGCTTTCCACAGCTCGGCGTCCGTGCCCGTGCCGGCCGCCGTGAGCCGTTCGTGCGTGGCAAGATCGCCGAAGATCCGCGCCGCCAGCTCCGCCGCCGCGGCCTGCTCCTCCGTGGGCGTGAAGTCCATCTCAGCCCTCACCCCCGTCCTGCGCCCGGAACACCGGCAGCTCCAGCTCCTCGTCCACACGGAGGAACTCCAGCCGGACCGGCACCCCGATCCGGACCTTGTCGTACGGCACCCCGACCACGTTGCCGACCATCCGGACGCCCTCGGCCAGTTCGATCAGACCGACCGCGTAGGGCGGGTCGAAGGCCGGGAAGGGCGGGTGGTGCATCACCACGTACGAGAAGACAGTCCCGGCGCCGCTCGCCTCGACGCTGTCCCACTCCCGCGAGCCGCAGGCGTTGCAGCCCGGCAGCCAGGGGAAGCGGAGTGTCGCGCAGTCGCCGCAGCGCTGGACGAGCAGGCGGTGCGCGGCGACGCCTTCCCAGAACCCTGCGTTGTCCCGGTTGATCACGGGGCGGGGCCGCCTGGCCTTCGTCGCCGTGGTGGCCGTCGTCGCCGTGGTGGCCGTCGTCGCCGTGGTGGCCGTCGTCGCCGTGGTGGCCTTCGTCGCCGTGGTGGCCGTCGTCGCCGCCGTGGCCGTCGTGGCCGTCGTCGCCGTCGGTTTCGGTGCCCCGGGTGCGTACTTGAGGATGCGGAAGCGGTGGGTGCCCGCGAGCTCGCCGTCCGCGCGGACGTCCATCCGGGTCGTGACGAAGTACCCCGTCCCGAGCTTGGTGGTCTTGCGCTCCGACACCGACTCGATCACCGCGTCGAAGGTGATCGCGTCGCCGGGCCGCAGCGGCCGCAGATACTCCTGCTCGCAGTCGGTGGCGACCACGGAGGTGCATCCGGCGCCGTCGAGGAGCGCGAGCAGCTCGTCGTAGGCGTCGGAGCGGCCGGTGTGCCCGGAGAGACCGCCCATCGTCCACGCCTGGAGCATGGTCGGCGGCGCGACGGCCTCCGGACCCTCGTAGGCCGGGTTGGTGTCGCCCATGGCCTCGCACCAGTGCCTGATCATGGGCTCGTTGACCAGGTCCTTGCCGACGCCCGCGATGGCGGCCGCCCGCCCCTCGTACACCTTCAGCCGGTCGTGGATGTCGTTCACGGCCGCCCCCGATCCCTCTTCGTACCGCTCATGCCGAGCCGCATCGTCGCGACGATCTCGCGCTGCACCTCGCTCACCCCTCCCCCGAAGGTGTTGATCTGCGCGGCGCGGTTCATCCGCTCGAGCTCACCGCCGTCGAACTCTCCCGGCGACCCCGCCCTCACCAGCCCCGCCCCGCCCGCGATCTCCTGACATATTCGGTACACCTCCACCGCCGATTCGGTTCCCGCGAACTTCACCCCGCTCGCGTCGCCGGGGGCCAGCCGGCCCGCCCCCACATCCCCCACCAAACGCCAGTTGAGCAGGCGCGTTGCCGCGAGCCTGGCGTGTGCCTCGGCGGCTCGGATCCGTATCCACGGCTCGTCAATGCGGCGCCGCCCCGTCACCTGATCGGGTGCGGCGGCCCGGCAGAGCACGGATGTGTAGAAGTCCTCGGCCTGCATCCCGATCGCGGCGAGCGCGACCCGCTCGTGGTTGAGCTGGTTGGTGATCAGCCCCCAGCCGCCGTTCTCCTCCCCGACCAGGTTCCCGGCCGGGACGCGGATCCCGTCGTAGTACGTCGCCGTCGTCGTCAGCCCGCCGACGGTCTCGATCGGCGTCCACGAGAAGCCCGGCGCGTCCGTCGGGACCAGGAAGATGGAGATGCCCCGGTGTTTGGGGGCTTCAGGGTCGGTGCGGCAGGCGAGCCAGATCCAGTCGGCGTTCTGGGCGTTCGAGGTGAAGATCTTCTGCCCGTCGATCCGCCAGGAGTCGCCGTCCCGCACCGCCTTCGTACGGAGCGAGGCCAGGTCGGTGCCGGCCTCCGGCTCGCTGTACCCGATGGCGAAGACGGTCTCGCCGCGCAGGATCCGGGGCAGGAAGTACGCCTTCTGCTCCTCGGTTCCGTACCGCATCAGCGTCGGACCGACGGTGTTGAGCGTGACCATGGACACGGGCGCGCCTGCCCGGTAGGCCTCGTCGAAGAAGACGAACTGTTCGTCGGGGCCGCGCCCCTGTCCGCCGTACTCCTCCGGCCAGCCGAGCCCGAGCCGGCCGTCGCCGCCGATCCGGCGGAGGAGCGCGCGCTGGCCGGCGGTGTCGGTGGGGGAGGGCGGGCCGTCGGGCATCACATCGCGGAAGTACGCGCGGAGTTCGGCGCGCAGCCGTAGCTGCCGCTCGGTCGGGGCGAGGTGCACGACGACGGCCTCCCGGAGGAACGACTAAGGTTTCTGACTGTCCGTCAGAAACTGGAGTCGTGTCAAGGTCACGGACGCGGAACGCGACCGGCACCCATGTCGGCTCGACAGCACGGCGACACCCGTGCGGATGCACCGCCCGCCCGAGCGGCCGACCGGCGCCCGAGCCGAAACGCCCCGCACACACGACGGCGGCCCGCGCGACGACACCGAAGTGCCGCCGCGCAGGCCGTCGTTCACCCCTCAGTCATGCCCCCCGTCGGGCCGGACCCCAGATGTCGGCTAGTACCACCAGGGGTGGAAGTTGACGACCGCGTTCGACTGGCCGATCGAGGTGAACCCGGAACCGTTCACACTCGCGGTGTTGTTCTGGTTGGAGGCACCGGAGCCGGTGGCCACCTGCTGCGTGGTGGTCGAGTTGCCGAAGTTGTCGCCGCCCACGCCGCTGCCGATGATGGTGGCGACGCTCGTGTTCGATCCGTCGTCCGCGAAGCCGCCGTTGTCGGCCTGAGCGACACCGGTGAAGAGCGCGGCGGCCAGGGGCAGGGCGGCAGCAGCGGCGAGAACGCGGGCGGTACGGATGCTTGCCATGTCATTTCCTCCAAGAACGGAACTGCGGCTGTAGTGCTGAAGCACTGAAGTACGGCTTGTTCCAAGGCAGTTGGCCGACCGCCCCGGTCGTTGTGCTCGACGTCGCGACTCCAGAGTTGCCCACGCAATCCCCGGCGAACCACCCTTCAGCGGTCGATTCCCCCTCAAGCGTGAGGACAAGTCGATAAACCCCCTTCGCACACCCAAAGGCGCAGCTCATCGCGGTGGGGGCGGGGTTACTGCACCGAAGCCGCGTCACGGCAAGGGAGGAAGCGTTCCGGCAGATTTTCAGCCAATCCTTCCCCCTTCCCTTCTTCGAACGCATGTACGAAACTGAGTCCATGGCCAACTCCGACCGGCGCTCCGCCACCCTGGCCCTTGCCCACGCCCTGTCCGCGGCAGAGCGCGGGCTCCCCGTCATCCCCCTGTCCGCCACGAAGCTCCCCGCCCTGCGCTCACCGCACCGGGACGACCCGCACCCGGTCCCCTGCCACGGAGAGTGCGGCCGGCCGGGCCACGGCGTGCACGACGCGACCACCGACCCCGCCGCCGTCCGAGCCCTGTTCGCGGCCGCGCCCTGGGCCACCGGCTACGGCATCGCGTGCGGACGCCCGCCGCACCACCTCATCGGCGTCGACCTCGACGTCAAACACGCGGACGCACCCGCGGACGCCACGGCCGAACTGCGCCACCTGGCGCTCCAGCACCTGTTCACCCTGCCGCCCACGGTCACCGTCCTCACCCCGAGCGGCGGCCGCCACCTGTGGCTGACCGGCCCGCCGGACGTCGTGGTCCCCAACTCGGCGAGCCGCCTCGCCCCGGGCATCGACATCCGCGGCGCCGGCGGCTACCTGGTCGGACCGGGCTCGGTGACGGCCAAAGGCGCGTACCGGCTCGCTCCGGGCAGCGCGGACCTCGACCCGGCCCCCTGCCCCCGCGCCCTCCTGAGCCTGATCGCGCCCCCCGCACCACCCGCGCGCCCCCACCACGACCCGGCCGGCCCCCACCACGACCCGGCCGGCCCCCGCCACGGCCGGGGCCTGGTCCACTTCGTCCTGACGGCCCACGAGGGCCAGCGCAACACCCGCCTGTTCTGGGCGGCCTGCCGGGCCTACGAGAACGGCCTCGGCGACACGCTCACGGACGCACTCACCTCGGCGGCGGTCCGCACGGGCCTGACCGAACAAGAGGCCCGCGCCACGATCATGTCAGCGGCCCGCCTGACACACTCCGAGCCCCCGCGCACCCGCTGCGGCGGCTGAACGACGGCTCAGCCGCCGAAGCAGCGGGGGCGTCCCGTTCGCGCCCACCGGTGCTGACAAGTCACCCACGACCGCCCGCGAGCGCCGGACAAGCCGACGGCCCCCGACCGTCGATCCTGGTCAGGGGCCGTTTCACAGGCGGTGGTGTGGGATTTGAACCCACGGTGACTTGCGCCATGACGGTTTTCAAGAGCGTTGCGCATCAGGGCGTCGTAGGCCGCTGACCTGCAGTGCAGCGGAATGCAGCGGCTCATCAACCTGACCTGGCCCACACATAGCCCACAGTCCGCCTCATGGACAGGGGTGTCTCGCCAATAGCATCGGCGTCTATGGGGACGCACATAGACGGGTTGATCGAGACACGTACGGCGGGCGGGGCGTGGGAGATGGAGGTCGATCTGCTCGACTTCGACCTCTGGAAGCAGCGGGACGAGCGCGAAGCCATGTTCGGCTACGGCGGGAGCCTCGGAGTGGACCGGCCGGTCTTCGGCGCACGGGGGTGGCCGGAGGACTCCTGCGAGGAGGTGCCGAAGCACGTCGACGAGCTGAACCACAGCCACTCGTACGCGACGTGGGCCGAGATCGCGGCGGTCGACTGGGACGCGCCGATCTGCGACCGCCCCGCCGGGAACCGTGTGGGCGAGTGGCGGCCGGGGCCGGACGGCGAGCTCGTCCTGCACGACGTGCCCTGGGCGCCGGTCGAGGTGCTCGACGCGGCTGAGGCGCTCTTCGGCGAGGATCTGTTCCCGAACGAATGGCCGCCGGGCGGCGAGGTCCATCTGAACGGCGCCGTGTACCGTCCGGTGGTCTACACGGCCGGGATGATCGTTCCGCCGGACGGCCGTTGGGCCCCGGTATGGGCGTCGATGAGCGCGCTGGCAGCCGAGTACGGCGACGAGAACGTCCGTCTGGTGGTCTGGTTCGGCTGAGCCGGCCCGCCCCGGACCGCCGACCTGGTCCGAAGCTTCGCCCACTGGGCCGCCGACGGCACCTTCGACCGCCTGCTGGCCGCAGCCCAGACGGAGCGGAGGTTCGGGCCCCGACGGCCACCGCTCGCGAAGGAGTCCTGCGGGGCCCCAGCTTCCCGCAGCGGCCTTCGGCTAGCAGCAACGCTTAGGCCTGTTGTGAAAGTGCTGGTCACAGTGCGGGGACACCAGCGGAGCCGTCGTCATCGTCGTCGTGCCCCCTACTGGCGGGGGCTCCGTTCACAGGTGCCGGCCGGTGGGGTGCTGAGGCGGGGAACTCCCATCCCGCCTGCCATCGCCCCAGGACAAGCCGAGCAGACACGGCACCGGGCGTCCAGGTCGTTCGTACAGTGGCGCGCTCCACCTGGACGCCCGGCACCGCGCCCGCTCCACATACGTGTGGGCCGACGGCAGACGGGATGGGAGTTGGGGGTGAGTGGTGGCGCCTGCGTGAGAACCCCCTACCTGTATTCGGTCACGAAGCCAGCTTGGTACTGACTTCGAAAGTCGTCGAGCGACCGCCGCAGGTGATCAGCTTCTTCGGGGAGGTGCTTCGTCAGGTCGCTCCATCCTGTAAAGCGCAAGTGGTCCGGCATGTCGACCAAGCCGGTGATTGCGTCCCAGAAGGCAGCCCAGTTCATTCCATAGAACGAAGGGAAGTCGAGTGAATCGCGCAGCACGGCGTGAAGCTGGCGGTGATCGCGAATGTCGCTGACGTCGATGATGACCATGCAGCATGGTCCCAGAGTGACTGTCTGGCCCTCAGGCTCGGGAGATCGTTCTCGGGCGGCAGGCGAGGTTTCCGACGTGCCCCTCCCGTGCCCGATCAGACAGGGAACAAGGGGGAGCGCCGGGCGATCACAGTGCCTGAACAAGCGAACGGCCCCCGACCATCGATCCTGGTCAGGGGCCATTTCACCTGGCGGTGGGTGTGGGATTTGAACCCACGGTGACTCGCGCCACGACGGTTTTCAAGACCGTTCCCTTAGGCCGCTCGGGCAACCCACCCATGCCCCGCCTCACCTGCTGCGGAGCGGGCAACAGCCTACCGGCTGGGCGCCTGGGGCGGGGAGGGGCGGCCGGAGGAGGGGGTGGTGACGGTCGGAGACCGTCCGCAAAGCGTTACGGCCGCTCGGCTTGCCCGTGTCCTGGCGTCGGTACGGTTCCCCCGGCAACCGAGCCGACCATCACCAGGGAGCACCCGATGCGCCGTATCCGCGCGCTCGTCGTCGGCACCGTGGGTGCCGCCCTGTTGGCGGCGGGCGGTACCGGCTGTGGGCCCGGGACCGGATCCAGTACGCAGGGCAAGGCGACCGCCTCCCGGACCTCGGCCTCGGTCCCTGCCCCGGTCGTCACCCACACGCCTTCGGCCTCGGCCTCCGCCTCGGCGAGTCCCACGTCCACACCCAAGACCAGCGCTCCCAGCCGAACCGCGCCGCCGACGTCGAAGCCCGCGACCAGGCCGCCCGTGCCGACGTACCTCTCGATGCGCGTGGCCGCGCCCGGCGGTCGGCTCAGTCTGAAGCCCGGCGGGGCCGCACAGGGGTTCACCGTCACCCTCGACAACGGCAACACCCGCGCCTACCGGCACCTGCTGCTCGCCTTCCAGATGGAGGCCATGCCGGGCGGTTCGGCCCACCCCGCCTACACCCTGGAGCGCTGGGACCGCGCGACCGGGACCTGGCGCCCGGCCACGCTGCGCATCGCCAACGACGCCTTCCCGTACGCGCTCTACGAGGGCGGCACACCCCTGGCCAAGGACGCGGCGCCCACCTACCGCTACCGCGTCCGCGCCCTCACGGGAGCGCCGCCCGGGCCCAACCCCGTCCTGGTCAGCCTGATCGACACGGACACGGACACCCGCGCGTCCTACGCCTCCCTGCCCCAGACCACGCTCGACTAGTCAGTTGTCGCCCGTGCGTTCGCCCAGGGTGACCGTGGTCTTCGCCGTCTTGCCGTCGCGCTCGTAGGTGAGCTCCACCGAATCGCCCGGCTGGTGGGTCCAGATCTCGCTGATCAGCGTCGGGCCGCTGTCGATCTGACGGTCACCGAAGCCGGTGATCACATCGCCCGCCTTCAGGCCGGCCTGCGCCGCCGGGCCGTTCGCGGTGACGGAAGGAGTGCCGCCCGCGCCCTCGTCCGCGATCGTGGCCCCCTCGCCCTTGTCGACCATGTTCACGGTCGCGCCGATCACCGGGTACACCGGCTTGCCCGTCTTGATCAGCTGCTCGGCCACGTTCTTGGCCTGGTTGACCGGGATCGCGAAGCCGAGGCCGATCGAGCCCGCCTGGGACTGGCCGAAGCCGTTGCCGGTCGACTGGATCGCCGAGTTGATGCCGATCACCGCGCCGCTGGCGTCGAGCAGCGGGCCGCCGGAGTTGCCCGGGTTGATCGAGGCGTCCGTCTGCAGCGCGCTCATGTACGAGTTGCCGCCGCCGGAACCGTCGCCCGAGGCGACCGGGCGGTTCTTGGCGCTGATGATGCCCGTCGTGACCGTGTTCGACAGGCCGAAGGGCGCACCGATCGCGATCGTCGAGTCGCCGACCGCCACCTTGTCGGAGTCGCCGAGCGGCAGCGGAGTCAGCCCTTCCGGTGCCTTCTTCAGCTTCAGCACCGCCACGTCGTAGCCCTCCGCCCGGCCCACGACCTCCGCGTCGTACGTCTTGCCGTTCGAGAAGGTCGCCGAGAGCGTGCCGCCCTCCGCCGCCGATGCCACCACGTGGTTGTTGGTGACGATGTGGCCTTCCTTGTCGTAGACGAAGCCGGTGCCCGTGCCGCCCTCGCCCTCGCTCTCACCGCTGCTGCCACCGGACTTCGCCTGGATCGTGACCACGCTCGGCAGCGCCTTGTCGGCCACCGCCGCGACCGTCCCCGGGTCACGCTTGAAGGCGGCGGGGGAGTCCGCCGAAGAGACCGTGGTCGAGCGGGTGCCCTCGTCACCGCGCTCGGCCGCCCAGTAGCCGATGCCACCGCCCACACCACCGGCCACGAGCGCGGCCACGAGAACCGCGGCGACCAGGCCGCCGGTGCGCTTCTTCGGGGCCAGTGGGGCAGGCGGGACGGGCGCGCCCCAGGCCGGCACGGCCGGCGGCTGCGGGGGCCGGCCACCCGCGCCCGCCGGTGCACCGGCACTCGCGCCGGCGCCGGCCGGGACCTCCGCCGGAGGGGTCACAGGCAGCGGTGCGGTGGCGTGCTCGGACCGGGGGGAGTGCCCGGGCGTCGGCTCCGACACCGCTGCCGTCTCGGAGGCGTCCACAGCAGGCGGTACGGGAGGGGCGGGAGGCGTCGGAGGGGCGGGAGGGACGGACGGGGCATTCGGGTCCGCCGGAACCGCGCTGCCCTCGTTCTCGGTGCTCACAGCTCTCTCCTCGTTCACTGCACGGGTGGATGCCATCACTAGGGTGCTGCGAACAGCTTTTCCCACAGGGCGTCAGGCCACTGTAAGCCGGAGCTGTGCGTCCGCGCCCGATTCTTTATTTACGGACAGACCGGACACGATCCGGTACGGCCGCCCCGCCAATGGCACCATGACGCGGTGACCCACGCACGGCAGCACACGAACCGCGTCCCCGTCCAGGTGGTGGCCCACCGCGGAGCCTCCGAGGACGCCCCGGAACACACTCTGGCCGCCTATGTGAAGGCCATCGAGGACGGCGCCGACGCCCTCGAGTGCGACGTCCGGCTCACCGCCGACGGCCACCTCGTCTGCGTCCACGACCGGCGCGTCGATCGCACCTCCAACGGCCGCGGCGCCGTCTCCGCCCTGGAGCTCGCCGACCTCGCCGCCCTCGACTTCGGCACCTGGAAGGGGCGCGAGGAGGCGAGGGAGAGTCCGGACTGGAAGGACCCCGAGCTCACGTCCGTCCTCACCCTGGAACGCCTCCTCGAGCTGGTCTCCGACGCCGGGCGGCGCGTCGAGCTCGCCATCGAGACCAAGCACCCCACCCGCTGGGCGGGCCAGGTGGAGGAGCGACTGCTCCACCTCCTCAAGCGCTTCGGCCTCGCCGAACCGGCGGCCCCCGAGGACTCCCCCGTACGCGTCATGAGCTTCTCGCCGCGCTCGCTGAGCCGGATCGCGGCCGCCGCGCCGACCCTCCCCATCGTCTCGCTGTCGCAGTTCGTCACGCCCCGGCTGCGCGACGGGCGGCTGCCGTCGGGCGCGCGGATCGCCGGACCGTCGATCCGGATCGTCCGCCACCACCCCACCGTGATCCTTCGGCTCCAGAAGGCCGGACACCAGGTCCATGTATGGACTGTGGACGATCCGGAAGACGTGGAGCTGTGCGAGCGGCTCGGCGTGGACGCGATCATCACCAACCGCCCGAAGCAGGTGCTGTCCCAGTTGGGCCGCGTTTGACCCGTTCTCCCCACCCGTATCGGGCCTTACAGGGAGTGCACCGGCGCGTTCGGTCCGTACTCGATCGTCACGAGTGCGTCACCGGACGCTTATCGGCCGGTTTCCGGTCCAGGCCATTGGGGCATCCACACCGTGGCGTGGGGCAAAGGAGGTCTCGGGGGTGGCGTTGGTGGTGGCACAGGAGGTGCCCACGTCGTCGAGCATGGCCGTACCCCATGGCCCTGCGGGCGTGGGTGAGGCGCGACACCGTATGCGGGAGCAGTTGAGCCGCAGCGGGATGTCCGAATCGGTCGTCGACGATGCGGTACTGATCCTTTCCGAGCTGCTCAGCAATGCCTGCCGGCACGGCAGGCCGCTGGGGCGGGCCGAGGTGGGCGACGGGGACGTCCGAGCCGCGTGGCGCGTCGACGCGTCGGGTGGCCTGACGGTCGAGGTGACGGACGGCGGTGGTCCGACACGGCCTGTTCCGTCGACGCCCTCGGTCACCGCTCGCGGCGGCCGTGGGCTGAACATCATCAGCGCGTTGGCTCAGGACTGGGGCGTACGGGACAGCGCGAGCGGCGAGGTCACAGTCTGGGTGATCGTCACCGAGGGCCATCGCCGCGAGGATTTCGCGGCGAGGGTCGGCGGCGGCTCGGGCTTCGACTTCCTGGACGCGTACGACGACCTGGACTGACGGGGCACGTACGACGACCTGGGCTGGGGATCTGGGCCGAGGATCCGGGCTCGGATCTGGGCCGAGGATCCGGGCTCGGGGCCCGGGCTCGGGATCTGGGTTGAGGATCCGGGCTAGGGGATGCGCGCTCGGGATCTGGGCTCGGGATCCGGGCTGAGGACCGAGCGGCAGCTGACCGCGCTGCGGCTGCGGGACAGAGCCCGCGCGACAACGGACAGCAGGGCCGGGCCGCTGGTCGGACACCCACCGACGCGGCCTTCGCCCCGCATCGCTTCCGTACGGCTAGGCTCGCCCGACACAGAGCCGTGCACCGAGCACGGCGCCTGCACAACAGCACTGCCGCTATCGGGAGAAGCCACACCATGGCCAAGAAGCGCCCCCAGACGAAGGCCGCCAAGGCACAGGTCACGAACGGGGAGATCCCGGTCGTCGGTGCGCGGGAGCCGTGCCCGTGCGGTTCGGGCCGCCGCTACAAGGCGTGTCACGGCCGGGCCGCCGCGCACGCCGTGACCGAGCTCGTCCAGCGCCCCTTCGAGGGACTGCCCGGCGAGTGCGACTGGGTCGCGCTGCGCGAACTGGTGCCCGCCGCCACCGTCCCGCTCACCCTGAAGGACGGGCTGCCCGAGGGCGTGCCGTCCGTGACGCTCGCGACCGTGCTGCCGATGGCATGGCCGGCGCTGCGCCGCGACGACGGCTCCGTGCTGCTCGCGCTGCAGAACGACTCCTCCTCCGGCGACCTCGCCCGCGATCTCGCCGACACCCTCCAGCGCGCCCTGGAGGCGGAGCCCGGCACCCCGGTCACCGCCCGCCGCGTCCCGACCGAGGGCCCCCGCCTGCAGGACCTGCTCGACCCGAACAGCGATTTTGCGCCGGTCGTGCACGAGGGCTTCGAATTCTGGATTCCGGAGTCCGCCGACAACTCCAACCCCGAGGTCACCGCATCTCTGGAGCGGGCGAACGCCGCCGCGATCCCCACCGTCAAGCTGACCGGCGTGGACTCCGCGTACTGGTGCGAGACCCCGGAGAAGAACCACCTGCGCTGGGTCATGCCGTACCCCGAGGAGAAGCTCCTCGACGCGCTCGCCCGCCTGCACGCAGCCGGCACCTCCTCCCTCCGCGACGACACCCGCCTGGTCGGCTCCTTCCGGGCGCACGGCCTGATGGTCCCCGTCTGGGACCTGCCGACGTCGATGGGCGCCGAGGAGTGCGAGAAGCCGGCCGCCGAGTTCGCCGAGCGACTGGCCACGGCGCTGGCCTCCGACGCCCCGCTGACGCCGGAGGAGCGCCGGGCGCGCGGTGGTCTCACCAACCGTCAGGTCACTCTCAGCTGACCTCCGGGGCGGCCGTGGTGACTGACAGACCGATCAGTCGGTGACTTCCGCCACAACTCCCCCGCACGACCGGGTAAATCCCTGTCCGAATAACCGAGATCGAATTTGCGAACCGCAGATCTCTTGTTACCGTTCTAGAAGCCCGGTCGCTGGTGCATCCCCCGTCGCCAGCGACCGGGCCTTCTCATGTCCGGACGGATCCCGTCCGATGACTCAACTGCCGCCCGCACCGGCCGCATTGCTCCCCGACCGCAGCAGCAGCGGCGTACGGCCGCCCTCTCCCGCACCCGCGAATTCCGCCACCGCCGAATATGCCGAAGCGGCCCCCCGGGCGCGTTCCCGAGGCGTCTCGCAGGCCCCCGGTTCGTCCTGTGCGGCAACGGCGCAGCGCACTTGTACGGTCCGCCCGCCGGGGCCCATCAGGGTGAGCACGGCGTCCAGCCGCTGGCCGGTGGCGTTGCGGTAGTACGTGCGCGCCCAGGTGTCGGGTCCCTCCGTGAGCACACAGGTCTGGGCCTCGATCCCGTCGGGCGAGGTCAGCTCGGGTCCGCAGTGCGAGGCGCGGCCGGGGAGGTCCGAGGGCGACGGCTGCGTCGCGGGTGGAGTCGGGGGCGTCGGCTGCTCCGTGGGAGCGCCCGCGGGAGCGCCGAGGCCGAGCCCCGGCAGCAGGCCGCCGTCGGCCTTCGGCTTCGCGTCGTCGCCGGGCCCCGGGCCGGCTGCCGGGCCCGCCAGGGCAGCCAGCGGCAGCAGCGTGGCAGCCACCACGACGGCCCCGAGCCCGATCATGCGGAGATTCATGGGACCCACCTGCCCGGCTGGCTGCGACTCGTGAACGGTGGGCCGAAGATATCGGCGGATCGGGGGCGCACCGTGCGCCGCGCGCCCATTTCCCGTACAAGTCGGGCAGCCTCACACCCGTTCGGGTGACGCAGACGCCGGACACGACCCCGGGATCCCACCGCTGCCGCGCGAGCCACACGGGCCGCACCGGTCGCCGCCGGCCGGCCAGACGTCCGCCGATCAGGCCCTCCGCCGACCGGACCGTCCGCGGCCCAGACGTCCGCCGACCAGGCCCTCCGCCGACCGGACCGTCCGCGGCCCAGACGTCCGCCGACCAGGCCCTCCGCCAGCCGGACGTCCGCCGACCAGCCCGTCCGCCAGTCAGTACGCGAGTCTGCTGCCGCCGCCCGGCGCGCCGGTGCTCGCCTCCACCAGCGCGTCCACCACCGCCTCCACGTCCGGCAGCCACGGCCTGGCCGAGCCCCGCAGCGGCGCCCGCTCCCAGCGCACCTGCCCCGTCCCCGCGACCGACGGCGGCAGCAGCAGATAGCCGCCCTCGCCGTGGAAGCGCAGCGAGCTGGGCACGCTGTCCTTCGCGTAGAGGAGTTCGCCGAGCTGTTCGAGGCTGTACGGGGCGACCAGCAGCGACCAGCGGGTCGGCGTGGCCACCACCGGGCCGAGCCGCATGCCCATCGCATCGAGGGCCGCAAGGGCGCGCGCCCCCGCGACGGCCGGCAGGCTCAGCGCGCAGGGCGCCGTACCGCCGGTGGCCAGGACGATCGGGGCGTCCGGGCGGCGGGTCCACCACCAGCGGATCATGCGCTCGTCGGTGGTGGCCGCGAGCAGCCCGGGGTCGAAGGGGTGCGCGCCGGGGACGACGCACTGCGGGTCGGGGCAGGCGCAGCCGGCCGCTCCGGACGTACGTGCACCGCCGGACATGCGCGTCGTCGTCTTCAGCCCCACGCCGGGCAGTACGGGCCAGCCCCAATCGGTGGCGCAGGTGAGCGCCGCGTCGAGCCGGACGGTCCTCTCCTTGCGCCGGAACCGGAACCTGCGTCGCCTTCCGAGGATCTCGCGCATGAGCGCTCGTTCCTTTCCGTTGAACGCCGAATCCACATCACACCATGTGCAGATCACTTCACTGTGCGTATCAGCGCGTACAAGGTCGGCGGTTCACCGCCCCGTGCGGTGGGGCGGGAGGGGCCGAGCTGAGGCTCGTCGTCCACTCGAGGGGCGCGGCCTGCGGCGGTGAGGACGCCCAGGCACCCTGCCAGGTTCCGGGGCTGCTTCAACTGCCCCTGGCCATCACCGTTTACGTACCCATCACGTTCAAATCAACGCGCTTTCAAACGACGCCAGTCGACCGCAAAAGGTGCACGGTGGGGGTAATTTTCAGCCAACTTGGCCTGCACTTCAACCCTTCCGTCAAACCCCATAGACACCACAAGTCCCGCGGGGACAATGCTGGACATCGCTCCTCTTGTGCGTGTACATGTGGATGCATTGCTAGCGGCGCAGATTGACATGGGGGTTTGCGATGCTAATGAGCGAAACGAACCGGTCGGAAAGCCGGTCGACATGAGCGCCCCACACCTGCCGAAAGTGGCCGGAATCGATTCCACGGTTCCCTCGCCCGCGCACACTGCCGCGCCCATCCCGACCGTCATCCCGTCCGCCGCGGCCCTCCCGGGCATCCCCGGCGCGATGATCCAGGACCGGCTGGCCGGCTGGGTCTCCGACCTCACCACCCTCCACGAACTCACCGAACGCCTGGTCAAGACCGCTTCGCTCGACGAGGCACTGCACGAGGTGCTCCGCGCCGGCGCCGCCCTCGTCGGAGCCCGCCGCGGCATGGCCGTCTTCGAACCCGCCGACGGACTCGGCCCGACGTCCACCGTCGGCCTCGGACTCGCCCACGCCGAGCTCGGCACCATCGAGACCGTGCCGCGCAGCGCCACCTCCTACGGCCGCATCCTCGACGGCCTACCCGAACCGACCGGCTCCCGGACCGCCGTCCCCGATCCGATCGCCGTCCCCGACCTCCTCGGCGAGGCCGAGCTCGACCCGCGCCACCGCGAGGTCGCCGCCCGGCTCGGCTACGCCGCCAGCTACGCCCTCCCCCTCGCCACCGAGGCCGCCGGCCGCCTCGGCGCCCTCGTCTGGCTCTACGACGAGCCCGCCGAACCCGTCGAACGCCAGCGCCACCTCGTCGGCCTCTACGGCCGGTACGCCACCGAACACCTCGGCCGCCTCCTCGAGCTGGAACGCGCCCGCGTCCAGGTCGCCACCATCGCCGAGGAGTTGCTGCCCAGCCGCCTCCCCCGCGTCCCCGGCGTCCAGCTCGCCGCCCGCCACCGCACCGGCCCCCAGGGCGGCGGCGACTGGTACGACGCGCTGCCGCTGCCCGAGGGCGCCCTCGGACTCGCCGTCGGCTCCGTGTCCGGAACCGGCCCGAGCGCGCTCGCCGCCATGGGCCGGCTGCGCGCCTCCCTGCGGGCGTACGCGGTCATGGAAGGCGAGGACCCCGTCGCCGTCCTGTCCGATCTGGAACTCCTGCTCCGACTGACCGAGCCCGCCCGCTCCGCCACCGCGCTCTTCGCCTACTCCGAGCCGAAGGAACGCAAACTCGTCCTCGCCGGCGCCGGGCACACCCCGCCGCTGATCATCGGCGACCACCGCACCGAGTTCGTCGAGACCTCCCTGTCCGCCCCCCTCGGGATGCTCGCCTGCTGGGAGGCGCCCAGCGTCGAGATCGCCCCCGCCCCCGGAGAAACGGTGCTGCTCTACACCGACGGGCTGCTCCGCCGGACCGGCGACCCCATGGACCGGGCCTTCGCACGGCTCCACGCGGCCGCCGCGAGCGTGCCGAAGGCCGACCGCACCGACCCCGGTGCCATCGCCGATCACGTACTGCGGACCCTGCTGCCCGACGGCCTCGACAGCGCCGTCGACGGGGAGGACGTGGTCCTGCTCGCGGCCCGCTTCGAGTGAGCGGTATGTGACTCAGCGGTAACGGGTCTTCCGGCCCTGGGCCCCCTTCCGTACGACCGTACGATGGTGATGGTTCAGTGTCGTACCAATGAGGAGGCAGACCCGTGGCCGAGGAGCTCACACCGGAGACCCCGGACGAGACCGAAGAGCCGATCAAGCAGCGTAAGAACGGCCTTTACCAGGGCGTCTCCGACGAGCTGGCCGAGAACATGAAGTCCGGCTGGGCCGACACCGAGCTGCACGACCTGCGGCCGATCGCGCAGGCGAAGCACACCGCCGCCCGTCGCGCCGCGCTGTCCGCCCGCTTCCCCGGCGAGCGACTGGTGATCCCCGCGGGCAACCTGAAGACCCGCTCCAACGACACCGAGTACAGCTTCCGCGCCTCCACCGAGTACGCCTACCTCACCGGCGACCAGACCGAGGACGGCGTCCTCGTCCTGGAACCGGTGAAGAACGGCGGCCACAAGGCGACGATCTACCTACTGCCCCGCTCCGACCGCGAGAACGGCGAGTTCTGGCTCGACGGCCAAGGCGAACTCTGGGTCGGCCGCCGCCACTCCCTCACCGAGGCCGAGCAGCTCCTCGGCATCCCCGCCAAGGACGTCCGCAAGCTCACCGCCGCCCTCAAGGACGCCACCGGCCCCGTCCGCAACGTCCGCGGCCACGACGCCGGCATCCAGGCCGCCCTGGCCGACAAGGTCACCGCCGAGCGCGACGAAGAGCTGCGCGTCTTCCTCTCCGAGGCCCGCCTCGTCAAGGACGACTTCGAGATCGCCGAGCTCCAGAAGGCCTGCGACTCCACCGCCCGCGGCTTCGAGGACGTCGTCAAGGTCCTCGACAAGGCCGAGGCGACCAGCGAGCGCTACATCGAGGGCACGTTCTTCCTGCGCGCCCGCGTCGAGGGCAACGACGTCGGCTACGGCTCCATCTGCGCCGCCGGACCGCACGCCACCACCCTCCACTGGGTCCGCAACAACGGCCCGGTCCGCTCCGGCGACCTGCTGCTCCTCGACGCCGGAGTGGAGACCAACGAGCTCTACACCGCCGACGTCACCCGCACCCTGCCGATCAACGGCCGCTACACCGAGCTCCAGCGCAAGATCTACGACGCCGTCTACGAGGCGCAGGAGGCCGGCATCGCCGCGGTCAAGCCCGGCGCCGCCTACCGCGACTACCACGACGCCGCCCAGCGCGTCCTCGCCGAGAAGCTCGTCGAGTGGGGCCTCATCGAGGGCCCGGTCGACCGCATCCTGGAACTCGGCCTCCAGCGCCGCTGGACCCTCCACGGCACCGGCCACATGCTCGGCATGGACGTCCACGACTGTGCCGCCGCACGCACCGAGACGTACGTCGACACCACCCTCGAGCCGGGCATGTGCCTGACCGTCGAGCCGGGACTCTACTTCCAGGCCGACGACCTGACCGTGCCGGAGGAGTACCGAGGCATCGGCGTCCGCATCGAGGACGACATCCTCGTCACCCAGGACGGCAACCGGAACCTCTCCGACTCGCTGCCGCGCCAGGCCGACGAAGTCGAGGCATGGATGGCCGCCCTGAAGGGCTGACCCGCGCGCCTACGAGAGGGCCCCCGCCGACACCGGTCGGCGGGGGCCTTCCCGTATCCGGCAGCCGTACTCAGGCCAGCGCCAGAGGTGGGGGTGCCCCCGCGCCCACGGCGTAGGGGGAGTCCGACCGCCATTTGACGATCTTGTCGAAGCTGACCAAAGCCCCTCCCCGGCCCGTACGGCCGAAGTGGACATGGTCCGCCAGCTCCTCGATCAACCGCAGACCCCGACCGTTCTCCGCATCGGGCGCGGCGGGCAGCGGCGAACCGGAAAAACCCGGACCCGAGTCCGCCACCTCGATCCGGCAGGTCTCGCCGTCCAGATAAGCGGTCACCCGATACGCCTCCGAGCCCACACCGGAACCGGTGTCACCACCGTGCTCGACGGCATTGGCGCACGCCTCGGTCAGCGCGACCGACAACTCGTACGACACGTCCGGGTCGACGCCCGCGGTCTCCATCGTGCCGAGAAGGAGCCGCCGGGCGAGCGGAACGCTCGCGGCCTCGCGCCGCAGATGGAGAGACCACCAGATGCTCATGCTCCAGCCTCCTGGCTGCGGCTCGACATGCTGCGGCTCGACATACCGATACCTATTGCCGCCCGAAGGGGTCCGTAAGCCCCTGAGGAACACAAGAGCGCTCATTCGGCGGATGTGGGCACGCCGTGGGCCGGTGTATGTCGCGCCCGAAGGCACCAAAGGGTGACCTTCCGGACCTGCCGTATGGCAGGCAGGGGCCTGGTGCGATGATGGCCCCGCCATGTCTGCCCCCGCGCTCGCGCCACGCCTGCTGAGGGCCGCGGTGTTCACCGCGGTCTGCGTCGTGCTGTCCGGGCTCGGACACGCCCTCGCCGCATGCGCGGGCATCGCACTGTGGACCGTGGTCGCCGGATTCCTCGGAATCTTCGGGATCACCGTCCTCTTCGCCGGACGGGAGCGTTCACTTCCCGTCATCGTCACCGCGCTGGCCGGCGGACAACTCGGACTGCACGTCCTGTTCGGCCTCGGACAGCGCCCGCTGACGGCCGGCACCCTCGGCCCGGCCTCCGACGACGCACTGATCCGCATGGCCGCCAAGCTGGTCTGCGGCGCGGGGGCCGCGTCGATCAGCCCCGCCGACGCGACCCGGATCATCACCGACGCCGGCCTCGACCCGGCCACCGCGGCCACCCAGCCGCACCCCTCCCACGCCGCCCACCTGGCGACCGGCGCCGCGCAGAACACCGACCTGCTGCCCAACCTGCCGATGGCGCTCGGCCACCTGCTGGCCGCGCTCGCCACCGGCTGGCTGCTGCGCCGCGGCGACCTCGCCCTCGGCCGACTCGTCCGGCTCTCCGCCCACGGAGCGACCGAACTCGCCGAAGGCGCCCTCGTCCGGTCCCTGCGCGCCGCACTGACTCTCGTACGGGCGCTGCTCGCCGGCCTTCCCGGGCTCCCGGCGGCCGGGCCGCGCCGCCCCGCCCGTACCGCGGCCGACACCTCTCCGCCGCCCGTCGCGGCGGCACTCCAGCACACGGTGATCCGACGCGGCCCGCCGGCCGCCGACTGCGTCCTCGCAGCCTGACGCGGACCGCTCACAGGGAGCGGGCCGCGGTGAACCGCGTCCCCACGCCCACGACCGGTCGTCGCGCTCGATCACACCGCTCTGCCGCACCGCTCGAGCGCACCGATCCGTCGCACCGATCCGCCGCGTCGCCGCGGCAGTCGGCGTGGTGGACCTCCCACCCCTTCTCCCGAGCTGGAGTGTCTTCTGCCATGAACGTTTCCCGTATCGCCGTCGCCGGTGGCATCGCCCTCTCGTCCGTCGTCCTCCTCTCCGGCACCGCCTTCGCGCACGTCAGCGTGCAGCCCCAGGGCGAGGCCGCCAAGGGCGGCTACGCGACCGTCAACATCAAGGTCCCCAACGAGCGCGACAACGCCTCCACCGTCAAGGTCGAGGTCAACTTCCCCACGGACCACCCGCTCGCGTCCGTGATGCCGCAGCCGGTGCCGGGCTGGAAGGCCGAGGTCACCAAGGCCAAGCTCGCCAAGCCGCTGGAGCTGCACGGCAAGAAGATCAACGAAGCCGTCTCCAAGGTCACCTGGACCGCCGACGGTTCGAAGATCGGCCCCGGCCAGTTCCAGCAGTTCCCGCTCTCCCTCGGCCAGCTGCCCGAGGACACCGACCAGCTCGTCCTCAAGGCCATCCAGACCTACGACAACAACGAAGTCGTCCGCTGGATCGAGGAGACCAAGGAAGGCGCCGAGGAGCCGCAGAACCCCGCCCCCGTACTGAAGCTCTCCGCGGCGACCGACGACCACCACGGCGGCGGCGCGAAGACGGACGACAAGGCCGGTCACGACGAGAAGCCGCACACCGAGGCCGCCGCCGACAACCACGCCGACTCCAGCGACACCACCGCCCGCGTACTCGGCGTCGTCGGCATCCTCGTCGGCATCGCCGGCGTCGCCTTCGGTGTGCTCGCCGGCCGCCGCCGCTCGGCCTGACCCCCTTCCGTAGAGAGAACACCTTTCATGTCAGTCCAGAAGACGACCGACCCGAAGACCGATGCGCAGCCCCGGCCCAGCCGCCGCGCGCCCCTGATCGCCGCGGCCGTCGCGGTCGTCGCCGCCCTCGCGGTGACAGCCGTGGTCGGCCTCGGCGGAGGCGACGACAAGACGACGGGCTCCGGCAACGGACCGGTCGCCGAAGTCTCCACCGACGGCGACAGCACCAAGGCCGCAACGGTCCTCGACCGGCCGTTCACCAAGCCCGACCTCGTCCTCACGGACACCAAGGGCCAGAAGTTCGACCTGCGCGAGAAGACCAAGGGCAAGCCCACGCTGATCTACTTCGGCTACACGCACTGCCCCGACGTCTGCCCGCTGACGATGAGCAACATCGCCATCGCCAAGAAGCAGCTCCCCAAGGCCGACCAGGACAAGCTCCAGGTCGTCTTCGTCACCACCGACCCCGAGCGGGACACCCCGGCCTCACTGGCCAAGTGGCTCCCCGCCGCCGGTGACCCCTCCTTCACCGGTCTCACCGGCGACTTCTCCACGATCCAGGCGGGCGCCCGCCAGATCGGCATCGGCATCGACCCGCCGAAGAAGGAGAAGAACGGCTCGGTCGTCTCCATGCACGGCGCCCAGGTGATCGCGTTCTCGCCCACGACCGACCAGGGCTACGTCCTGTACGGCGAGGACACCACCGTCGAGGACTACGCCAAGGACCTGCCGAAGATCATCAAGGGGGAGAACCCGTGAACCGCCGCACCACCGTCCTGTCCGCCACCGTCGCCCTCACGGCCGCACTCGCGCTGACCGGATGCTCGACTGACAGCTCCGCCGAAGCCGGCGGCAAGCCCGAACTCGAGGTGAGCGGCGCGTTCATGCCGCAGCCCGTGATGGACATGGCCGGCGGCTTCCTGACCATCAAGAACGACAGCACCACCGCGGACAAGCTCACCTCCGTCACCAGCCCCATCTCCGACGACGTCCAGATCCACGAGACGAAGAACCAGAAGATGCAGCAGGTGACGTCCTTCGACATCCCTGCCAACGGTGAGCTGAAGCTCGAACGCGGCGGCAGCCACATCATGTTCATGGGCCTGAAGACCAAGCCGAAGCAGGGCGAGAAGGTCAGCATCGAGCTGCACTTCGAGAAGGCCGACCCCATCAAGGTCGACCTTCCCGTCGAGGCCGCCACCCACAACCCGAAGCAGCACTGAGCTCCTTGAGGGACTGACACACTCATGCCAGCCACCGCCCCGCGCCTCGGAACCGCCCTGGCCCGACTGCTGCTCGTCGCGGCCGCGCTCCTCGGCACCCTGCTCGCCGGCGCCGCCCCCGCGTCCGCACACGCCGCGCTCACCGGCAGCGACCCGAAGGACGGGGCGGTGGTCGCCATCGCCCCCAAGGACGTCAACCTCACCTTCTCCGAACAAGTCGCCATGAGCGCCGACTCGATCCGGGTCCTCGACCCGGATGGCAAGCGCGTCGACACCGGAGAGATCCGCGACCTGTGCAGCGGATCGATCGTCAAATACGGGGTCGGACTCCGCTCCGGACTGCCGGAAGGCACCTACACCGTCGCCTGGCAGACCGTCTCCGCCGACAGCCACCCCATCGCGGGCGCCTTCACCTTCTCCATCGGCGCCCCCTCCCAGACCTCCGTCGCCCTGCCGGACCAGGAAGCCGGCGGCGGACTCGTCGGCACCCTGTACGGCATCGCCCGCTACCTCTCCTACGCCGGCTTCGTCGTCCTCGTCGGCGGCGCCGCCTTCGTCCTCGCCTGCTGGCCACGCGGCGCCGGCGCACGCCCCGTGCAGCGGCTCGTCGTCAGGGGCTGGCTGACCCTCACCGCGGCCACCCTCGCCATGCTCCTGCTGCGCAACCCGTACACCGGCTCCGGCGAACTCGCCGACGCCTTCGACCTCGGCGGACTGAAGACCGTCCTGGAGACGAAAACCGGCGCCGCGCTGATCTCCCGGCTGATGCTGCTCGGCGCCGCGGCACTCTTCGTCGCCGTGCTGTTCGGCGCGTACACCAAGCGGACCGACGAGAAGGAGAAGAAGGACCTCACCTTCGGACTCGCCATCGGCGGCACCGTCGTGGCCGCCGGCATCGCCGGCACCTGGGCACTCGCCGAACACGCCTCGACCGGCCTGCAGCCCGGCATCGCGATGCCCGTCGACATCCTGCACCTGCTGGCGGTGGCGGCCTGGCTGGGCGGCCTGACCGCGCTGCTCGTCGCGCTCTACCGGGCTCCCGGCATCGAACGGACCGCCGTCGAACGCTTCTCGAAGGTCGCCTTCGGATCGGTGATCGTCCTTGCCGCGACCGGGCTCTACCAGTCCTGGCGACAGGTCGGCTCCTGGTCGGCCCTCACCGGCACGGCGTACGGACAGCTGCTGCTGGTCAAGATCGGGCTCGTGGCTGTGCTCGTGGGCATCGCCTGGATCTCCCGCCGATGGACCCAGCGACTCGGCGCACCTGCGGCGGACGCCGAGACGGCGGAGGCGGCCGAAACCGCAGAGGCCGTCGACACCGCGGAGAGCGCTGATGTCGAGGAGGTCGAGGAGGTCGAAGACGTCGACCCCGAACGCGCCGCCCAGCTCGCCCGGCAGCGGGCCGCCGTCGCCACCGCCCGCAAGAAGCGGAACCGGGACGCCGACCCCGAGCGGACCGGCCTGCGCCGCTCCGTACTGACCGAAGCCATCGTCGCCGTCGTCCTGCTCGCCGTGACCACCGTCCTCACCTCGACCGAGCCCGGCCGCACCGAGGAAGAGGCAGGACGCTCACAGTCCGCCTCCGGCTCCACCGCCGTACCCGAGCGGCCCGTGGACATCCGGCTGCCCTTCGACACCGGAGGCGTCGACGGCAAGGGAACGGTACGACTCAACCTCGACCCCGGCCGCACCGGCGCCAACGCCCTGCACATCTACGTCGACCGCCCCAACGGGCGCCCGCTCGACGTCCCCGAGATCAAGGTCGCCTTCACCCTCAAGGAGAAGAACGTCGGCCCGCTGCCGGTCGTACCCGACCGGATCCAGACCGGACACTGGAGCGCCACCGGCGTCCAGATCCCCATGGCCGGCGAATGGCAGATCCAGGTGACGGTCCGCACCTCCGACATCGACCAGACCACCATCGACAAGAACGTGAAGATCGGCTGACCCGCGTGAGCAACGACGACAACCTTGAGATCTCCCGGCGGCGGCTGCTCGGCACGGTCGGCGCCGCAGGCGCCGCCGGCATCGCGCTCGGCGCCGCCGGTGGCGCCGGGGTGTACGCGGCGGCCGCCGACTCCGGCCCCTCGGCCACCGACGCGAAGGCACTGACGACGGTCGGAGCGACGGAGGCGATGTTTCACGGGAAACATCAAGCGGGGATCACCACTCCGCTTCAATCACGGGGCCACCTGATCGCCTTCGACCTCGCACCCGGAGCCGGCCGCAAGGAAGCCGCCGCACTCCTGCGCCGCTGGTCCGCGACCGCCAAGGCCCTGATGGCCGGCGAGCCCTCGACCGACGACACCGGCATCGCCCTCGACGCCGGCCCCTCCTCCCTGACGATCACCTTCGGCTTCGGCCACTCCTTCTTCGGCCGCACGGGCCTCACCGCACGCCGCCCCACCCAACTCGATCCACTGCCGGCGTTCTCCGCCGACGCACTCGACCCGAAGCGGTCGGAGGGCGACCTGTGGGTCCAGATCGGCGCCGACGACGCCCTGGTCGCCTTCCACGCCCTGCGCGCACTCCAGAAGGACGCGGGCGCGGCAGCCAAGGTCCGCTGGCAGATGAACGGCTTCAACCGCTCCGCGGGCGCCACCGCGAAGCCCATGACCGCCCGGAACCTGATGGGCCAGGTCGACGGAACCGGCAACCCGAAGCCCTCCGACCCCGACTTCGACCAGCGGATCTTCGTCCCCGCGGGCGCGACGGGCTCGCAGGAATGGATGGCCGGCGGCTCGTACGCCGTCGTGCGCCGCATCCGCATGCTCCTCGACGACTGGGAGAAGCTCTCCCTCGACAAGCAGGAGAAGGTCATCGGCCGGCGGAAGTCCGACGGCGCCCCGCTCACCGGCGGGAACGAGACGACGGAACTCGATCTGAACAAGGTCGGACCGGACGGCAAGCTGGTCATCCCGGACAACGCCCACTCCCGCATCTCCGCCCCCGAACAGAACGGCGGAGCGGCCATGCTCCGCAGGCCTTTCTCCTTCCACGACGGCATCGGACCGGACGGCACACCCGACGCCGGCCTGCTCTTCGTCTGCTGGCAGGCCGATCCCCTGAGGGGCTTCGTGCCCGTGCAGCGCAAGCTCGACCGCGGCGACGCCCTGTCCACCTTCATCCGCCACGAGGCCAGCGGCCTCTTCGCCGTACCGGGCGGGGCGGCCGAGGGCGAGTACGTGGGCCAACGACTGCTGGAGTCGTGAGCCCGGGCGAGCGGCGGGTCCACACGTCCGGCGCCTATTAGGGTGACCGTATGTCAGCCACCCGGTATACGTATCTCGGTCCCGAAGGCACCTTCACGGAGGCCGCGCTGCGTACGCTGCCCGAGGCCGCGACCCGGGAGCTCGTCCCGATGGTCTCCGTCCCGGCCGCGCTGGACGCCGTACGCAACGGAGAGGCCGCCGCCGCTCTCGTACCGATCGAGAACTCGGTGGAGGGCGGCGTCACCGCCACCCTGGACGAGCTGGCCTCCGGCGAGCCGCTGATGATCTACCGCGAGGTGGTCCTGCCGATCGCCTTCGCCCTGCTCGTACGGCCGGGCACCACCATGTCCGAGATCAAGACGGTCACCGGGCACCCGGTCGCCCAGCCGCAGGTGCGGAACTGGATGCGGGCCCACCTGCCCGATGCCCTGTGGGAGTCGGCGGCGTCGAACGCGGACGGCGCCCGGCTCGTCCAGGAGGGCCGTTTCGACGCGGCCTTCGCCGGCGAGTTCGCCGCGGCGACCTACGGCCTGGAGGCCCTGGTCACCGAGATCCACGACGCCGAGAACGCCGAGACCCGGTTCGTCCTGGTGGGCCGGCCGGCCCGGCCGGCCGCCCCGACGGGCGCGGACAAGACCTCGGTCGTGCTGTGGCTGGGCGAGGACCACCCCGGTGCCCTCCTCGAACTGCTCCAGGAGTTCGCGGTGCGCGGGGTCAACCTGATGCTGATCCAGTCCCGGCCGACGGGCGCGGGCATCGGGAACTACTGCTTCGCCGTGGACGCGGAGGGTCATATCTCCGAGCGGCGGGTGGGCGAGGCGCTGATGGGCCTCAAGCGGATCTGCCCAAAGGTGCGCTTCCTCGGGTCGTACCCGAGGGCCGGTGTCTCGCGGGAGGACGTGCGGGGGCTGCGGCGCGGGACGTCGGACGAGGAGTTCATGGCGGCCTCCGATTGGCTGGCGAGGGCCCAGGACGGTCGGGCCTGATCCGATGATGCGCCACCGCTCCCGGGGCCGGGGGCGGTCGTCCACAGGTGTGAACCACTAGTCCTACCTGCATACTTTTCGGTTACCCACAGAAGTTATCCACAGGTGCGCTTCTCGACCTGGGGACAAGTCGACAACACAAGCAGACATGGTCGACAAATCACCCTAGTCACTCCACAAGCGTCCACAGTGCGCCACGTCGGCCCGTGTCACCTCAATTCCATTGATCAACTCTTTAGAGCGAGGAATTCCCACCCGAATGAGTGTGTGGGGGAGGTTTGATCGGGGAATTCTTGGGCCTGCACAACCGATTCGAAACGATCTCCTCAGTGATCCACAGAACTTCCGCACAGCCTGTGGATAACTCTCGGGAGGCCCGCACTCCTGTGGAGAAGTCCCTTGATCCACTGGGCGGTTCGGTCAAGCCGCGCACATCGATCCGCCCCTTTTCGGGGGCTCGCGGCCGGTTTATTGACGAATAGGGTAGGCATTTCCCAATCCCGGCAATTCGGGCAAAGCGACACGCAAGGCTATATCCGGTTGGGGTGTCACGACCCCGCACCGGTAGCCTGGTGGGGTGATTGACCTTCGCCTGCTCCGTGAGGACCCCGACCGTGTTCGCGCCTCCCAGCGCGCCCGTGGAGAGGACGTCGCGCTCGTCGACGCCCTGCTCTCTGCCGATGAGCGGCGCAGGTCGTCCGGCGTCCGCTTCGACGAGCTCCGTTCCGAGCAGAAGGCGCTCGGCAAGCTGATCCCCAAGGCCACCCCCGAGGAGCGCGCCGAGCTCCTGCAGCGGGCCGAGCAGCTCAAGACCGACGTCAAGGCGGCCGAGGCCGAGCAGAACGAGGCCGACGAGACCGCCCGCGCGCTCCTGCTCCAGCTCGGCAACATCGTCCACGCGGACGTGCCCGTCGGCGGCGAGGAGGACTTCGTCGTCCTCGAGACGCACGGCACCATCCGCGACTTCGCGGCCGAGGGCTTCGAGCCCAAGGACCACCTGGAGCTGGGCGAGGCGCTGGGCGCCATCGACGTCGAGCGGGGCGCCAAGGTCTCCGGCTCGCGCTTCTACTACCTGACGGGTGTCGGCGCCCTGCTGGAGCTCGCCCTCGTCAACGCGGCGATCGCGCAGGCGACCGAGGCCGGGTTCATCCCGATGCTGACGCCGGCGCTGGTGCGCCCGCGGGCCATGGAGGGCACCGGCTTCCTCGGCCAGGCCGCGGAGAACGTGTACCACCTGGAGAAGGACGACTTCTACCTCGTCGGTACGTCCGAGGTGCCCCTCGCCGCGTACCACATGGACGAGATCATCGACGCCGACAAGCTCCCGCTGCGCTACGCCGGCTTCTCGCCGTGCTTCCGTCGCGAGGCCGGTACGTACGGCAAGGACACCCGGGGCATCTTCCGGGTCCACCAGTTCGACAAGGTCGAGATGTTCTCGTACGTCGCTCCCGAGGACGCGGAGAACGAGCACAAGCGGCTCCTGGACTGGGAGAAGCAGTGGCTGACCGCCCTTGAGCTGCCCTTCCAGGTGATCGATGTGGCCACCGGCGACCTGGGCTCCTCCGCCTCGCGCAAGTTCGACTGCGAGGCGTGGATCCCGACGCAGGGCAAGTACCGCGAGCTGACCTCGGCGTCGAACTGCGACGGTTTCCAGGCGCGCCGCCTGTCCGTGCGGATGCGTGACGAGCGGGACGGCAAGAAGGTCGTCCAGCCGCTGGCGACGCTGAACGGCACGCTGTGCGCCGTGCCGCGCACGATCGTGGCGATCCTGGAGAACCACCAGCTGCCGGACGGTTCGGTGCGGGTGCCGGAGGTGCTGCGGCCGTACCTGGGTGGCCGCGAGGTCCTGGAGCCGATCTCCAAGTGAGCCCCTTCCCGTACAAGCTCGTCGCGACGGACCTCGACGGCACGCTGCTGCGCGCCGACGAGTCGGTCTCGGAACGTACGCGTGACGCCCTCGCCGCCGTGGTGGCGGCGGGGGCCGCGCACATCGTGGTCACCGGGCGCTCCGTGCCCTGGACCCGGCACATCCTCGACGACCTCGGTTACGAGGGACTCGCGGTGTGCGGTCAGGGCGCGCAGGTCTACCACGCGGGCGAGCACCGGCTGCTGACCTCGGTGACCCTGGACCGGCAGCTGGCCGGCCTGGCGCTGTCGAAGATCGAGGCCGAGGTCGGGCCGCTGGCGCTGGCCGCGAGCCGCGACGGTCTCGACGGCGAGGTGCTGGTCAGCCCCGATTACCGGGTCCAGGAGGGACCGCTGCCGGTGGTCCTCTTCGAGGACCCGACGGAGCTGTGGTCCGCCCCGCTGAACAAGCTGTACATCCAGCACCCCACGCTGTCCGACGACGAGCTGGCGGGTGCCGCCCGGCAGACGGTCGGCAGTCTGGTGGATGTGGTGATGGCCGGTCCGGGGATCGTGGAGATCCTTCCGCTGGGTCTGACCAAGGCCACGGGTCTGTCGCTGGCGGCGCGCCGGTTGGGTGTGAAGGCGGCGGATACGATCGCCTTCGGCGACATGCCGAACGACATCCCGATGTTCGGCTGGGCGGCGCGGGGTGTGGCGATGGCCAACGCGCACGAGGCGCTGAAGGCGGTCGCGGACGAGGAGACGGCCTCGAACGAGGACGACGGCATCGCGGTGGTGCTGGAGCGTCTGCTCGCGGAGTAGGGGTTTTCTGTGTCTGCGGAGGATGCGCGGATCGAACGCGCGCGGGGGTGACCCCGACCAGGGCTTAGCAAGCCCGTGCCTTACCACTCGGCCAATCCTCCGGGTGGGCGGCCCGCGCGGAGAACCCGCGCGCTCGAAGCGGCCGCCCCGGCGGCGCTAGGGGGCGCCGCCCTGCAGGGAGCTCGACGGACTCGAACTCCGGCTCGAACTGGTGTCGGTCATGGTCGCGCTCCTCCCCGGTCTCGTGGCCGGCCTGGCCTCACGGCGGGTGTCTCCCGCCCGCACAACTAGTGTGCGCGCGGCGGAGGTTCGTAGGCCAACGATTTACTGTGCGGGACGCCCCGGGTGAGCGGCCGGCAGGCAAGGCCGATCGCGAGCGAGATCGCGTGCCCGAGGTCCGTGTACGTATGGCTCGTGCAGAGCGGTACGGCGAAGAAGGCCACCGCCCCCGCCAGATAGAGCCACCGCCAGGGGCGCGGGATCCGGTACGTGAGGATCCCGGCCGAGGCCGCGAGCCCGTAACTGACCCCGATGTCCACGACGTGCGCCATGCTGCGCGGCACGTCGTGGTCCTGGATCGCCTCCAGGACGACCTTCTGGCTGATGAGCGTCGCCGCGATGTGTGCCGTGGCGACGGTGAGGAGCCATCTCGGCGTGCCGAGCCAGCGCTCGACGGGCGCGTGGAAGGCCTCGAACAGCACCGCGTACGCGAGGAAGTCGGAAGGGTCCTCGATCCAGAAGGCGCTGCCGAGCAGGGCCTGGAGGGGGTGGTGGGAGAGCTGGTGCAGGTTGCTGCTGTTGCGGTGCAGGAGGTAGTGCTCCAGGCCGTCCGACGACAGCGCGATGACGATGCTGGTCATCGCGATGATCAGCAGCCAGACATGCGTACCGGGTGACGAACGCACCCACGACCTGATCGGTCGGGACGGTTCGCCACCCGGCGGCTGGGGTTCGGGGGTCGGCACCCTTCAGTGCCTATCACCCTGAGGTGGGAGAACCCTTAGAAATTGATCATGTGTCCGGCAAGGCCGTGGATGGCTTCCTTCACGGCCTCGCCCAGGGTCGGGTGCGCGTGGACGTTCCGCGCGACCTCGTTGACGGTGAGGTCCCACTGCTGGGCCAGCGTCAGCTCGGGCAGCAGCTCGGTGACGTCGGGGCCGATCAGGTGGGCGCCGATGATCTCGCCGTACTGCGCGTCGGCGATGATCTTCACGAAGCCGGTGGAGTCGCCGAGGCCGTGCGCCTTGCCGTTGGCGGTGAAGGGGAACTTGGCGACCTTGACGTCGTAGCCCTTCTCCCGCGCCTGCGCCTCGGTCCAGCCGAAGCTGGCGATCTGCGGCTGGCAGTAGGTGGCGCGCGGGATCATCGGGTAGTCGAGCTCCATGGTCTCGGCGTCCCCGATGGTCTCGGCGGCGACGACACCCATGGACTCGGCGGTGTGCGCGAGCATCAGCTTCGCGGTCACGTCGCCGATGGCGTAGATGTGCGGCACGGACGTGCGGCAGCGGCCGTCGACGTCGATGGCGCCGCGGTCGGTGAGCGCCACGCCGGTGTTCTCCAGGCCGTAGCCGGAGACGTTGGGGGCGAAGCCGATGGCCTGGAGGACCTTGTCGGCCTCCAGGACCTTCTGCGCGCCGTCCTTGCCGGTGACGGTGACGCGGACCTGCGGGCCGGACTCGTCGATCGTCTCGACGCGGGTCGAGGTGAGGACGTCGATGCCGAGCTTGCGGTACTGCTTGGCCAGCTCCTTGGAGACGTCCGCGTCCTCCAGCGGCGCGATCCGGTCCAGGAACTCGACGATGGTGACCTTCACGCCGTAGTTGTGGAGCACGTACGCGAACTCGATGCCGATCGCGCCGGCGCCGGCGATGATGATCGACTGCGGCACGTCCTCGGCGACGATCTGCTCCTCGAAGGTCACCACGCGCTCGCTGCGGGCCGTGCCGGGCAGCAGGCGCGGGGTGGCGCCGGTGGCGATGATGCAGTTGTCGAAGGTGATCGTCTGCGTGGTGCCGTCGGACTTGGCGACCTGCATGGTGTGCGCGTCGACGAAGGTGCCGCGGCCGTCGAACTCCGTGATGTTGTTCTTCTTCATCAGGAAGTGGACGCCCTTGACGCGGCCGTCCGCGACGGTGCGGCTGCGGCGGAACGCCTCGCCGTAGTCGAAGGAGACCGTGCCGTCGACCTTGATGCCGAAGGTCTTCGCCTCGTGGTTGAAGATGTGGGCGAGCTCCGCGTTGCGCAGGAGCGCCTTGGTGGGGATGCAGCCGACGTTCAGGCAGACACCGCCCCAGTACTTCTCTTCGACGACCGCGACCCGCTTGCCCAGCTGGGCGGCGCGGATGGCGGCGACGTAGCCGCCGGGGCCAGCTCCGAGTACGACGACGTCGAAGCGGTCTGACATGACTGACTCCCGAAGGTGGTGAGGGTGTTCGTGTCCGCGTACGGGCCCACAGTAGTCCGGTGCCTCTCGCACGGTCAGTTGTAGGATGACTGGGCAACCGGGCGAATATCTTTCGTGGAGTGGTGATGGCGCTGAAGGCGGCGGGGCGGACCTCGCTGGTGGACTCCGTGGTGGAGCAGCTGCGCGACCAGCTGGCGGAGGGCGAGTGGGAGGTCGGGGACCGCATTCCGACCGAGCACGAGCTCGCCGAGCAGCTGGGCGTGGGGCGCAACACGGTCCGCGAGGCGGTACGGGTGCTGGTCCACGCGGGTCTCCTGGAGTCCCGGCAGGGCAACGGCACCTTTGTCAGGTCGACCGCCGATCCGGCCGCCGTCCTGCGTGGAATGCGCCATGCGGGTGCGGGGGACGTCCTGGAGCTGCGGATGGCGCTGGAGGCGGAGGCGGCGCGCCTCGCGGCGGTACGGCGGGACACGCACGACCTGCTGCGGCTGCGGGCGGCGCTGACGACGCTGCGCGAGGAGGGCGGCCGGGACGCGGACGCGGACATGGCCTTCCACCTGGCCGTCGTCGGAGCCACGCACAACGCTGCCTTCACCGAGATGTACCGCTTCTTCTCCACCCAGGTGCACGAGGCGCTGGTGGAGGCCCTGGGTGACCGGGAGATGCCGCCCGTCGACATCGACGCGCACGAGGCGCTGCTCGCGGCGATCGAGGCGGGCGACGCGGAGGCGGCGGAGGCGGGGGCACGGGAGCTCCTGCGGGTGCCCCTGGAGACGGTCGCGACGCTGACGGGTGAGGCCCATGCGGACGAGAAACCGGCGGGCGGGGCGCTGTGACCATCGGGTCCGAGCCGCCGCCTGTCGTCGACGCCGAGGCCGGCGGCCAGGGACCGGAAGGTCTGAGCCTGCTGGGTCCCTGGCCTCGGCGTCCGCCCCCGGGCTTCTACTCCTCGCCGGCCAGCTTCAGCGTCCGCAGCTTCTGGCCCGCGTACCAGGTCGCGGCGACCGTCACGCCGACCAGCAGCGCCACCGCCGTCCCCAGGCTCACGTCCGAGGTGACCAGCCCCTCGCCGCTGACCTTCTGGGCGACCGCGAGCGCCCACTGCTGCACGCTGAGGGTCTTCGCCCCGGAGATCAGGGAGCCGAACAGGGCCTCCCAGACCAGCGCGTAGACCAGCCCGATGACCACCGCGTGGCGGCTGACCGTGCCGAGCAGCAGGAACAGCGCGCTGTACGCGATGGAGGCGACCAGCGCCGCGACGGTGTACGCCACCGCCACCTGCTGCCCGTTGCCGTTGAGGATCATGCCCGCGATGAAGGTGGGCACCGCCGAGAACACCATGGTCACGGCGATGGCCACGATCAGCTTGGTGAAGATGATCGTGGGCCGCTTCACCGGCTTGCTCAGCAGGTAGACGATCGAACCGTCGTCGATCTCCGGGCCGATCGCGCCCGTTCCGGCGATGACGCCGATCAGCGGCACCATGGTGGCGAGCGCGAAGCCGCCGAGGACGTCGGCCGCGATCTGGTCGTCGGCGCCGTTGAACGCCCGTACGGCTGCGGCGATCACCAGCAGGAGCGCGGGGAGCGCGAAGAGGATCAGCGCCCGCCGGCGGCCGAGCAGGGCCCGGTAGGTGAGCCGGGCGACTGTGGGGTTGTACATCGGTCAGGCTCCTTTCACGCCGCTACGAGGTACGAGAAGACGGATTCGAGGGACTCGTCCGACGGCGAGACCGTCAGCAGCCGGATCCCCTGCTCCCGGGCGACCCGGGGCAGCAGTTCCGTGAACCGCCCGAAGTCCACCGCCTGGATGCGCAGGGCGCCTTCGGCGAGGTCGACCTCGATGCCGGCCGTGGACGGGTCCGCGATGAGCGCGGCCGCGAGCGCCCGGTCGTCGCTGGAGCGAACGAGATAGCGGTGCGGCCGGTCCGTCATCAGCCGGCGGATCTTGCGGAAGTCGCCGGAGGCCGCGTGACGCCCGGCCACGATGACCTCGATGTGCGAGGCGAGCTGCTCGACCTCCTCCAGGATGTGCGAGGAGAACAGCACCGTGCGGCCCGCGGAGCCCATCCGCCGCAACAGGTCCATCAACTGCATGCGCTGGCGGGGGTCCATGCCGTTGAACGGCTCGTCGAGCAGGAGCACGGACGGATCGTGGACGAGGGCCGACGCCATCTTCACGCGCTGCCGCATGCCCTTGCTGTACGTGGCGATCTTGCGGTCCTGCGCGTACTCCATCTCGACCGTGGCGAGCGCCTGCTGGGCCTCCTTGGCACCCAGTCCGTGCAACTCGGCGTTGGCGACGACGAATTCGCGTCCGGTGAGGAAGTCGTACATCGCTTCCCGCTCGGGGACGACGCCGATCTTCCGGTAGACGGACTCGTTGCGCCAGATCGCCTCGCCGTCGAGGGTGACCGTGCCGGTGGAGGGGGCGAGGAAGCCGCCCATCATGTTGATGAGGGTGGACTTCCCGGCGCCGTTGGGGCCGAGGAGGCCGGTGACACCAGGGCCAATCGTCATGGTGACGTCGTTGACGGCGACGACGTTGCCGAACCACCGAGAGGCGTGGTCGATGTTCAGGGTTGTCACAGCCCGACCTTTCGGTAGCGGCGCATCAGGACTCCGTACGAGCCGGCGATGAGCGCGAGGACGACCAGCAGGTACACCACGCCGACTCCGGCGCCCGGTCCCACTCCGTCCCCTCCGGGGAAGGAGGTGGTGGCGCCGAGGAAGGCGGTCTGCACCCCGTCGATCAGCGTGATCGGCGAGAACAGGCCCATCCACTGGATGGCGTCGAGGTTGTCCGTGCCGTAGGCGATGCCCTGGAGCGTGGAGACCGCGCCGTAGGAGATCACCAGCGTGGCGATGACGGCGGCGACGCCGAAGCCGCGGCGCGGCGTGAGCGCGGCCATGACCAGGCCGATGCCGCCGAACAGCAGAGAGAGCAGCGCCACGGAGACCAGACCCTGGCCGAAGCCCTCGGCCTGGTCGGCGAAGTCCAGCTTCGCGAGCAGCGAGCCGACGAAGAGGATCAACAGCGGCGCGGCGGTGAGGATGAACAGCGCCGAGGCCATCGCCCCGAACTTCGCCAGGACGTAGTCGATCCGCTCGATCGGGCGCGAGAAGTACAGCGGCACCGTCCGGAACCTCAGGTCTCGGGAGACGGACTGGGGGGCCTGGGCGGCCAGGTAGATGCAGATCACCAGCTGGAGGTAGATCGCGTAGGCCGTGTAGTCGACCGGCAGCTTCGACGCCTTGGTGACGACCGCCACCGCCACGATGATCAGCGCGGGAACGCACATCACCGCGAAGAGGATCATCGGCAGCACCTTGGACTTGGCGCTGCGGCCCAGTCCGTACGCGCCGCGCAGCGACTGCGAGAACAGCGCGCGGCGCGCGTACGCGCGGCCGAGGCGCGGCCCGTCGTAGTTGCGGTAGCCGATGTTGTGGATCCGAGTGGTCTCGGGGGCCTGGGAGCTCATCGCGCCGGCACCTCCTCCTGCTGCTGGGCGTCGGGGCGGAAGACCTCGGCGATGTGGTGCCGCCGCTGCTCCATCCGTACGAGTCCGAGGCCGAGGTCGGCGACCGTGTCGCGGACGAGGTCGTACGTCTCCTCGCCCGCGGCCTCCACGAGGAGGATGTGGCCCGCGCCCGGCAGCCCGTCCTCGACACCCTCGTGGAGCGTGACGCCCGCCGCGGCGAGCGCGGTACGCACGGCGTGAGCGCCGTCGGGGTGGGTGTCGGAGTCGGTGACCTCGACCGCGAGGGTCGTGGTGATCTGCGTGAAGTCGCTGGTGGAGCTGGAGCGCAGCAGCTGTCCGCCGTCGATGACGACGACGTGGTCGCAGGTGCGCTCGAGCTCGCCGAGGAGGTGGGAGGTGACGAGGACGGAGATGCCGAAGTCGGTCCAGATCCGTCGGATCAGTCCGAGCATCTCGTCCCGGCCCACCGGGTCGAGGCCGTTGGTGGGCTCGTCGAGGAGGACCAGCTGCGGGTCGTGGACCAGCGCCTGGGCCAGCTTCACCCGCTGCTTCATGCCGGTCGAGTAGCCGCCGATGGGGCGGTACCGCTCCTCGTACAGACCGACATGGCGCAGGGTGTCGGCCGTCCGCTCACGGGCGGCGGTGGCGGGCAGGCCCGACATCCGCGCCATGTGGACGACGAGCTCGGTCGCCGAGACGTCCGGCGGGAGGCAGTCGTGCTCGGGCATGTACCCCACGCGCTCACGGATCTGGGCGCCGGAGGTGGCGACGTCCAGGCCGAGCACTTCGGCTCGGCCTTCCGTGGCGGGGGACAGGCCCAGCAGAATTTTGATCATCGTGGACTTGCCGGCTCCGTTGGCACCCACCAGTCCGGTCACACCGGGCCCGATGTCCAGGGAGAGCCGGTCGAGAGCGGTCACCCGGGGGAACCGCTTGCTGAGGCTTTCGGTGGCGATCACAGTCACGCTTCGAAGGTAGTGGCGCAGACCACAGGAGTCGTCAGCCCAACGGCTCGTTCCGTATCCGACTCCAGGTGTACGAACCCGTAGGGGAGCCGAGACCAAAGTCGTTCGCCGGCCACCGGCACCGAGTTTTCCACAGGCGTCCTGCACACCCCTTGACGCAGCCGCCGGGCATTGTCACATTCATCAGTGTCAAGTTACGACCGCGTAGCGCACGCATACGCTCACGGGACGGACGGGTGGCATGACCTCAGCAGTGACGAGCGAACTGACCGCGGAACTGCGGGGGTTCAGGGAAGTGCAGCGCCTCTCCTTCGAGTGCGCGGAAGCCGTCGCGGCGCAGCTCAAGCCGGGCGTGACCGAGCGCGAGGCCGCGAAGATGCAGCGCGACTGGCTGTACGAGCGGGGTGTGCGGGACTGGTTCCACCGGCCCTTCGCCTGGTTCGGCGACCGTACGGCCTTCGTCGACTTCAAGATCCCCCTGCAGTTCTTCCCCACGAACCGGCGCCTCGAGGCGGGGATGCCGTTCATCCTCGACATGGCCCCGGTGCACAAGGGCTACACCTCGGACATCGGCTACTCCGGCTGCCTGGGTCTCAACCCGGTCCACGACAAGCTCCTCGCCGATCTGAAGGCGCACCGCGAGCTGATCCTGAGCGAGGTGCGCGAGCGCCGCTCGCTGCGGGAGATCTACGAGAACGTGGACCGGCTCATGGTCCGCCAGGGGTACGCCAACCGGCACCGCGCGTATCCCTTCGGCGTGATCGCGCACAAGATCGACCGGGTGAAGGAGCGCCGCTGGTCGCCCACGCTCTTCGGCTTCGGCACCCAGTCGCTGAAGGGGCTGGCGAGCGACGCGATCCACGGCCACCGCGACGGCTGGTCGCCGCTCTGGTCTCCGTACAAGTTCTCCGACCACCCGCCCCGGCCGGGGCTGTGGGCGGTCGAGCCGCACCTCGGATTCCGGGGTACGGGCGCGAAGTTCGAGGAGATCCTGGTCGTCACCGACTCCAAGGACCCCGAACAGAGCGCGTTCTGGCTGGACGACGATCTGCCGCACGTGCGGCGCTGGAACGAAGGAGCGGCGTGATGGCGGGGCTGACGGGGGCGCGGGAGCGCTGGGTCCGTACGGGCGGGATCGAACTGTGCGTGGCCGAGCTGGGCGACGAGAGCCGGCCGACCGTACTGCTCGTGCACGGCTATCCGGACTCCAAGGAGGTCTGGTCCGAGGTCGCGCACCGGCTCGCCGAGCGGTTCCACGTGGTGCTGTACGACGTCCGCGGCCACGGCCGGTCCACCGCGCCGGCCCCGCTGCGTGGCGGATTCACCCTGGAGAAGCTGACGGACGACTTCCTGGCGGTCGCCGACGCGGTGAGCCCGGACCGGCCCGTCCACCTGGTGGGGCACGACTGGGGTTCGGTGCAGTCCTGGGAGTTCGTGACCGTCCCGCGCACCGAGGGCCGGATCGCCTCCTTCACCTCGATGTCGGGCCCGTCCCTGGACCACTTCGGGCACTGGATCAAGCAGCGGATGACCCGGCCCACCCCGCGCCGGGTCGGCCAGCTCCTCGGCCAGGGGGCCAAGTCCTGGTACGTGTACATGCTGCACACCCCCGTCCTGCCCGAGCTCGCGTGGCGCGGCCCGCTCGGCAAGCAGTGGCCGAAGCTGCTCCAGCGCATCGAGAAGGTCCCGGCCGGCGACTACCCGACGCCCTCCCTGCCCAACGACGCGGCGCACGGCGCCTGGCTCTACCGGGACAACGTCCGCGCGCGACTGGGCCGTCCGCGCGCCGACGCGTACGCACACGCCCCGGTCCAGCTGATCACGCCGACCGGTGACGCCTTCCTCTCGGAGCGGCTCTACGACGACCTCGCCACCTGGGTACCGGAACTGACCCGGCGCTCCCTGCCGGCCAAGCACTGGGTGCCGCGCACCAGGCCCGACCAACTCGCCGCCTGGATCACCGAGTTCGTGGACCGCAACGAGGACCCGTCGATGAAGGCGCCCGCGCCGGCGACGAAGAGCCAGGCGAAGCCGGAGTACGCCGAGCGGTTCGGCGGCCAGCTGGTCCTGGTGACCGGCGCCGCGAGCGGTATCGGCCGAGCCACCGCCTTCGCCTTCGCCGAGGCGGGCGCGCGGATCGTCGCCGTCGACCGGGACGGCGAGGGCGCGGCACGGACGGCGGAGATGTCGCGGCTGATCGGCGCGCCCGAGGCCTGGGGCGAGACCGTCGACGTCAGCGACGAGCAGGCCATGGAGAAGCTCGCCTCGAAGGTGGCGAGCGAGTACGGAATCGTCGACGTCCTGGTCAACAACGCCGGGATCGGTCTGTCCGGCTCGTTCTTCGAGACGACCACCGAGGAGTGGAAGAAGGTCCTGGACGTCAATCTCTGGGGCGTCATCCACGGCTGCCGGATCTTCGGAGGACAGATGGCCGAACGCGGCCAGGGCGGCCACATCGTCAACACCGCCTCCGCCGCGGCCTTCCAGCCCTCCCGCGCCCTGCCCGCGTACAGCACGTCCAAGGCGGCCGTGCTCATGCTGAGCGAGTGCCTGCGCGCCGAAATGGCGGGCCAGGGCATCGGGGTCTCGGCGATCTGCCCCGGAATCGTGAACACCAACATCACCGCCACGGCCCGGTTCGCCGGGGCCGCCGACGAGGAACAGAAGCGCCGACAGAAGGAGGCCTCCCGCCTCTACGGCCTGCGCAACTACCCGCCGGAGAAGGTCGCGGACGCGATTCTGCGGGCCGTCGTACGCAACCAGGCCGTCGTCCCCGTCACTCCGGAGGCGCGCGGCGCCCACTTCATGTCCCGATTCGCCCCCAGGGCCCTGCGGGCGATAGCCCGACTGGAGCCACCGGCATGAGCAACGAGGAGCACACGGAGCACCATGTGATCGCGCCGCGGCGGGTCTCCTTCGACTGGGAGTCCACCCCGCTGCACTGGATACCGGACGAGCCGACCGCCACCCATGTGATCAACGTCCTCCATCTGCTCCTGCCCGCCGGGGAGCGGTGGTTCGTCAAGGTCTTCAAGGAGGCCCTGCCGCTGGTCCGCGACCCGGCGCTGCTCAAGGACGTCAAGGGCTTCATGGGCCAGGAGGCCACCCACAGCGTCCAGCACGCCTCTGTGCTGGACCACCTGGCCGCCCAACGGTTGGACACCTCGGCGTACACCCGGCACGTGGACTTCCTCTTCGAGAAGCTCCTCGGCGAGACCCCGCCGTGGGGCGTGCCGATACCGACCCAGGAGTGGCTGCGCTTCCGGCTCTCCCTCATCGCGGCGATCGAGCAGTTCACCGCGGTGCTGGGGAACTGGGTGCTGCACGCCGAGGCGCTCGACCGGGCGGAGTGCGACCCGGTCATGCTGGATCTGCTGCGCTGGCACGGCGCGGAGGAGGTCGAGCACCGGGCGGTCGCCTTCGACATGTACCAGCACTGCGGGGGCACGGGGGCGGCGCGCTATGCCCGCCGTATCGAGGGCATGGCCGTCACCGCACCCGTACTCCTGTGGCTGTGGGCGTGGGGCGCCTCGTACCTGATCCGGCACGATCCCCGCCTGGCGGGCCGGCTGCGGTATTCGCTGCGCGCGCACAACCAGGCGGTCGCCAAGGGGCTGCTGCCGAGCTGGCGCGAGCTGGGCGCGGCCGTACCCCGCTACTTCCGGCGGTCGTACCATCCCTCGCAGGAGGGGTCCCTGCGCAAGGCCGTGGAGTACCTCGCGTCCTCTCCCGCGGCGAGGGCCGCCGCAGGCGCGGTGGGTCGCGCCGCGATCGGGTAGCCGGAGCGAGCGGGTGGGAGCGGGTTTGTCGGAGCAGTCGACGGAGTACCGGATCGAGGACCTGGCCCACCACAGCGGTGCCACGGTCCGGACGATCCGTGCCTACCAGGACCGCGGCCTGTTGCCCCGGCCGGAGCGCCGGGGCAGGTCCAACGTGTACGGGGACACGCATCTGGCCCGGCTGCGGCAGATCGCCGATCTGCTGGACCGCGGGTACACCCTGGCCTCCATCAAGGAGCTCCTGGAGGCCTGGGACGCGGGGCGCGGGCTGGGCGGCGTGTTGGGTCTGGTCGCCGAGGTCGACGGTCCCTGGACGGACGAGAAGGCCGACCGGATCTCCCGCGAGGAGCTGGACGCCACGTTCGGCGGCAAGCCCGACGAGGACGCGATCCGGGAGGCGATCGAGCTCGGGGTCCTGGAGCGGGTGACGGACCGGGACGACGAGTTCCTGGTGCCGAGCCCCCAAGAGCTGGCGGTGGCGGCGGAGTTGTACGAGGCTGGCGTGCCGCTCTCCGCAATCTCTGGTCATCTGCGGGAACTTCGCGTCCAGGTCGAGCACATCGCCTCGCGCTTCCTGGAGTTCACCACCGAGCACGTCTTCGCACGGTATCTGGAGCACCGGCCGCCGACGGACGCCGACGCGGCCGCGGCGGCGACGATGGTGCGCAGGCTGCGGCCGCTCGCCCAGCAGACCGTCGATGCCGAACTCGCGCGTGCGATGCGCCTGTTCGCCACCCGGCATCTGCAGCACCACCTGTCACCCGACCCTCCGCCGGCGCGGGACGACGAGCCCCGTCCGGTGGCGCTTCCGTCCGGAACGATCCGGGCCGTTCAGCGGCTGGTTGGCGCGGAGAACGTGGCGGCGTTCATCACGGCCGCGACCGAACGTGAGGTACAGACAAGAAGATTGGACACGCTCGCCTCAAATGCCATGGAAGACAGCTAAATAGCCCAATACCCCTTAAATCGCAGGCCTGTTGTCCACAGAATCGTCAATTCCCCTGTGGATAACTCCAGTTGGCTGTGGATCAAACATCCGTGCTGCAATTCAATGGCCCGCCCGGCGACCCTCCGGCATCCTGTCGCCATGAACAGACCGATGGACGAGAGACGCACCGTGAAGGTGTCGAAGTACCTCTCGAAGCATCTGCGCCATCAGCCCGAGCGGATCGGACTGGTCCTCGACGCCAACGGCTGGACCGAGATCGACACCCTCCTGCGGGCGGCGGCCGCGCACGGATTCCCGATCAGCCGCGCCGAGCTGGACCATGTCGTCGCCGCCAACGACAAGAAGCGCTTCGCGATCGAGGGAACACGGATCCGGGCCAGTCAGGGCCACACCGTCACGGTGGACCTGGACCTTCCGCCCGCCGAGCCGCCCGCGTTCCTCTACCACGGTACGGTCGCCGCCCGCCTGGACGCCATCCGGGCCGAGGGCCTGCGCCCCATGGCCCGCCACCACGTCCATCTCTCCCCCGACCGCGAGACCGCGACCCGGGTCGGCGCTCGCCGCGGCCGCCCGGTGGTCCTGAGCGTCGACGCCGGGGCGATGCACCGGGCCGGGTACGTCTTCCACGTCAGCGCCAACGGCGTCTGGCTGACGGACACCGTCCCCCCGGAGTTCCTCCGCTTTCCCGGCTGAGCCTCCCCGGCCGAGATCTCGACCTCACGGCCGATCCAGCCGGGCCGGCGGCGAGGCATGATCGTTGCCATGGGACACCCGCACCTGCCCACCACCGAGTCGGCCGTCGCCGCGATCCGCGAGATCGCCCACGAGTACAACCTGGAGATGACCGTCACCGACGACATCGGTGCGGACCAGACCTCCCGCCGCACGTCCTCCGGCGTCTTCACCGTCCTCGACCCGGACGGTTCGCTTCCGCACGAGGCGTTCGTCGAGCTCGGCGGCTCGCCCCCGGTCAGCGTCCAGCTCTTCCCCGAGGACGACGCGAAGATCACCGTCGACGGGGTGGCGTTCGAGGACATCCCCCGCGACTCCGTCCCCGCCTTCCTGCGCTCCGTCCACGGCGGGCTCGCCCATGTGAAGGGCAGGTTCTTCCCTCCCGGCTGGTGGCTGGTCGTCCCCCTCCCCGGCGACGAGACGTACAAGGAACTCGTCCTGGACGGCTCGCTCAGCACCTGGCTGAGCCGGCGGGTCCGCTGACCCGGGCCACGTACGCCGCCCGCCGCCGGCGGCTGCCCGGCCACCCCGCGGGCACCGCCCTCCGCCACCGGGCGACGGGAGAGTCCCCCGAGACCGTCGTAGGCTCGAGTGCATGACCTTGCGCCTGAGTACCGTGATCCTTCCCGTCCACCGCTGGCACGACGGCGGACGCGAGCGCTGGCGGCGGGCCGAGGAGCTCGGCTTCCACGCCGGCTACACCTACGACCACCTGTCCTGGCGGAACTTCCGCGAGGGCCCCTGGTTCGGCGCGCTGCCCACGCTCACCGCCGCCGCGACGGCCACCGAGCGGCTGCGCCTGGGCACCCTGGTCACCTCGCCGAACTTCCGGCACCCCGTGACGCTCGCCAAGGAGCTCATCTCCCTGGACGACATCTCGGGCGGCAGGGTCACGCTCGGCATCGGCGCGGGCGGCAACGGCTTCGACGCCACCGTGCTCGGCCAGGAGGCATGGACCCCGAAGGAGCGGGCCGACCGGTTCGGCGAGTTCCTGCCACTCCTCGACCGGCTGCTCACCGAGGACGTGGTGACGGAGCGGGGCACCCACTACTCCGCGCACGAGGCCCACAACATCCCCGGCTGCGTCCAGCGCCCGCGGCTGCCGTTCGCCGTGGCGGCCACCGGCCCGCGCGGCCTGAAGCTCGCCGCGCGCCACGGGCAGGCGTGGGTGACCACCGGCGACCCGAAGCTGTTCGAGGAGGGCACGCCCGAGCAGTCGTTCGAGGCGATCCGCGGCCAGGCCGAGAAGCTCGGCAAGGCGTGCGCGGACCTCGGCCGGGACGTGGCCGAGCTGGACAAGGTGCTGCTCACCGGCTTCACCCCGGACCGCGCGCGGCCGCTGGAGTCCTTGGATGCCTTCGTCGACTTCGCCGGCCGTCATCAGGAGCTCGGCTTCACCGAGATCGTGATCCACTGGCCCGTCCCCGACTCGGGCTTCGCGGCCGACCAGGCCGTCTTCGAGAAGATCGCCACCGAGGCCGTCGCACAGCTCGGCTGACCCGGGAGCCGGAGCGGCGCCGGAGCCCGGTGCCGCGAAGGAGACCGGAGCGGCGGACGCGCCGTGGCGGCCGGGGCGGCGGTCGCCGTGGCGGCCGGGGCAGGTGCGACGGGAACGGACAGAATCGTCCCTCTCAGATGTGCGCCCCCTCGCACGCCCGTGCACGCGGTACGGAAGAATGGATCGGTGACCTCACCCCACTCCCCGCGCCCTGCCGCCCCGGCCCCCCGGCTGATCGCCACCGACCTCGACGGCACCCTGCTGCGTGACGACAAGTCCGTCTCGGAGCGCACGGTCGCGGCGCTCGCCGCCGCCGAGCGGGCCGGGATCGAGGTCTTCTTCGTCACCGGCCGTCCGGCCCGCTGGATGGACGTGGTCAGCGACCACGTCCACGGCCACGGCATGGCGATCTGCGCCAACGGCGCGGCCATCGTCGATCTGCACGCGGGCGGAACGTTCCTGAAGGTGCGCCCGCTGGAGCGGGACGTCGCGCTCGATGTCGTGACGACACTGCGCGCCGCCGCTCCGGGCACCTCGTTCGCGGTCGAGCTCACCACCGGCATCCACTACGAGCCGCAGTACCCGCCCTTCTTCCTCGACCCGGGCGCGACCGTCGCCACCGCGGAGAAGCTCCTCTTCGAGGAGGAGCCCGGGGCCGCCGCCCCGGTGCTCAAGCTGCTCGCCCAGCACCCGGATCTCGACCCCGACGCCTTCCTGTCCACGGCCCGGGCGGCCGCCGGGGATCTGGCCTCGTTCACCCGCTCCAGCCCGACCGCGCTCCTCGAGATCAGCGGCCTCGGCGTCTCCAAGGCGTCCACCCTGGCTCTCTTCTGCGCCGAGCGGGGCATCTCCGCCGACGAGGTCGTCGCCTTCGGCGACATGCCCAACGACATCGAGATGCTCAGCTGGGCGGGCCGCTCGTACGCGATGGGCAACGCCCACCCGGACGTGATCGCCGCCGCCTCCGGCCATACGGTCGCCAACAACGAGGACGGCGTGGCCGTCGTCATCGAACGGATCCTCGCGGGCACCGTCGACGACGCCTGACGGGCCCGGCGGCTACAGCGGGGCCTGCCACACCACCGTCGTACCCCCGCCGTCCTCTCCGATCCCCGGACCGCACCAGCTCGATCCGCCCAGGGACTCGGCGCGCCGGGTCAGATTGCGCAGTCCGCTGCGCCGGCCGCCCTCCGGGATGCCGACCCCGTCGTCCGCGACGGAGAGCCGGACCCCGGCGGTGCCGTCGGGCAGTGCGGCTCCCGCGTCGACGACGACCTCGATCCGGGTGGCCTCCGCGTGCCGGAAGGCGTTGGAGAGGGCTTCGCGCAGAGCCGCGATGAGGTTCTTGCCGGTGAGGTCGCCGACGGTCGAGTCGATCGCGCCGAGGAAGCGGTGCGCGGGCTTGAAGCCCAGGGGCACGGCCGCCATGTTGATCTCCCGCAGGACGCGGGTGCGCAGCCCGGACGGGGCCTCGGCGGGTCCCTGCTGGAGCGCGAAGATCGCGGTACGGATCTCCTGGATGGTCACGTCCAGTTCATCCACGGCCTTGCCGACGCCCTCGCGCACCGCCGGCACGATCGACTTGCGCTGGGCGCTCTCCAGCATCATCCCGGTGGCGAACAGCCGCTGGATGACGAGGTCGTGCAGGTCGCGGGCGATCCGGTCGCGGTCCTCGTAGACGGCGAGCCGCTCCCGGTCGCGCTGCGCGTCGGCCATCATCAGCGCGAGCGCGGCCTGGGAGGCGAACTGGGTGGCCAGGGTCCGCTCCGTCTCGGTGAACGGGCGACCGCCCCGTGTGCGGGGCATGGCGAGCGCGCCGAGCACCTTGCCGCCGCTGTGCAGGGGCAGCAGCATGCTCGGTCCGTACTGGCCCGCCAGTCGGCTGATCATGCGCGGGTCGCCGGAGGCGTCGTCCACGAAGACCGCCTCGCCCTCCAGCAGCCGCTCCACCACGGTGCTCTCGGGTGGGATCACCACGCCCAGCGACTTGCTCGGCCGGTCGGCGGAGACGGCGACGATCTCCAGGCCGCCGTCCTGGGCGGGCAGCAGCACGATCCCGGCGGCCGCGTCGGCGAGTCGGCGGGCCTGTTCGGCGACCACGGCGAGGGCGTCGTCCGCGTCGCCGCCGGAGAGCAGGGCGGTGGTGACGGCCACCGAGCCGTCGATCCAGCGCTCGCGCTGGCGGGCGGCTTCGTAGAGGCGGGCGTTGCCGATGGCGATCCCGGCCTCGGTGGCGAGGACGCGGACCATGTGGACGTCGTAGTCGCTGAACTCGCCGCCGCCGTTCTTCTCGGCGAGGTAGAGGTTGCCGAAGATCTCCCCCTGGACGCGGATGGGGACGCCGAGGAAGGTCCGCATCGGAGGGTGTCCCGGCGGGAAACCGGCGGCGCGCGGGTCGGTGGACAGGTCGGCCAGCCGGATCGTCTCGGGGTCGCGGATCAGCGCGCCGAGCAGCCCCGCGTGGCCGTCGGGGCGCCGCCCGATCCGGCGCGCGACGTCCTCGTCGACCCCGTAGGTGACGAAGTCGGAGAGCCCCTCGCCTTCCTCGTCGACGACACCGATCGCGGCGTAGCGTGCGTCGGCGAGTTCGGCGGCTGTCTCGCAGATCCGGTCGAGGGTCGAGTGGAGTTCGAGTCCCGTGCCGACGGAGCGCATGGCCTCGAGGAGCTGTGGCACCCGTGCCGTGAGCTCCGTGGACAGGCCCTGGAGGCTGCGGGTGGCCTGGGTCGCGGCTTCCAGGGGGTCGGGGACGTCGGGCACGGCGGCGGTCATGGCCTTGAGCCTAGTAAGTCCTATTTGGCGAGAAAAGTCGGGTGGCCCGTCGTTCTCTCCGGGGCGAGCAGGAGATCGCTCTCCCGTTCCTGCTCCAGCATCCGGCGCAAGGGGCCTTCGGCCTGCGCGAGCTCGGCGTAGGGCCCGCGCTGCACGGTGCGGCCCTCGTCCAGGACCAGCACCTCGTCGACGGCGTCGAGGCCGCGCAGCCGGTGGGTGATCAGGACGGTGGTGCGGCCTTCGGTGGCCAGCAGCAGGTCGTCGGTGAGCGCGTCCGCCGTGGCCAGGTCGAGGTGCTCGGCCGGTTCGTCGAGGACGAGGACGGGGAAGTCGGCGAGGAGCGCCCTGGCGAGCGCGAGGCGCTGCCGCTGACCGCCGGAGAGCCGTGAGCCGTGCTCGCCGACCTGGGTGTCGAGGCCGTCCGGCAGCCCGTCCACCCAGTCGAGGAGCCGGGCGCGGCCGAGCGCGGCGCGCAGTTCGTCGTCTTCTGCGCCGATGCGCGCCAGGCGCAGGTTCTCGCGGATGGTGCTGTCGAACGTGTGGGCGTCCTGGGCGCAGAGTCCGACGAAGCGGCGGACGTCGTCGCCGTTGAGCTCCGCCGCCTCCGTCCCCCCGAGCCGGTACGAGCCGGCGTCGGCGTCCAGGAAGCGCAGCAGCACGTGGGCGAGGGTGGTCTTTCCCGATCCGGAGGCGCCGACGACGGCGACCCGGCGTCCGGCCTCCAGGGTGAGCGTGAAGCCGCTGAGGGCCTCCCGCTCCTGCCCCGCGTGGCGGGCGGAGAGGCCGGCGACCTCCAGCGGGAAGGGGCTCTGCGGGGGTGTGGCGGGCTGTGCGGGCTCGTGTACGGGTGCGGGGGCGTCGAGCACTTCGTACACCCGCTCGGCGCTGCGCTTGACGCGCTGGCGGTACTGGACGGCGAGCGGGAGGCCGGTGACGGCTTCGAAGGCGGCGAGGGGGGTGAGGACGACGACGGCGAGCGTCACGCCGTCGAGGCGTCCGTCACGGACGGCCTGGACGCCGACGAACGCGGCGGCGGCGACCGTCACTCCGCAGGCGAGTGCGGAAAGACCGGCTCCGAGCGCGGTGGCGGCGGCCTGGCGGGAGGCGATGGCGGTGAGCGTACGGTCGGCGGCCCTGGCCCGCTCGATACGGCCCTTCAGCGCTCCGGCGACCGTCAGTTCGGCGCAGCCGCGCAGCAGGTCGAGGACCGTGACGGCCAGCGCGCCGCGGGCGGGTGCCAGCCGTTGTTCGGCGCGGCGCGCGAGGGCGCCGCTCAGCAGCGGGACGGCCGCACCCGCGGTCAGCAGACCCACGGCGAGCACGGCGCCTGCCTCGGGCAGCAGCCAGGTGGTGAACCCGACGGAGCCTGCGCCGACGACGAGCGCGGCGCCCGCGGGCAGGAGCCAGCGCAGCCAGTAGTCCTGGAGGGCGTCGACGTCCTGGACGAGTCGGGAGAGCAGGTCGCCTCGGCGGGTGCGGCGCAGCCCGGCGGGGGCGATGCGCTCCAGGCGTTGGTAGACCGAGACCCGCAGTTCCGCGAGCATCCGCAGCACGGCGTCGTGGGACACGATCCGCTCGGCGTACCGGAACACCGCCCGCCCGATGCCGAAGGCCCGCGTGGCGGTGACGGCCACCATCAGATAGAGCACGGGCGGCTGTTCGGATGCCCGCGAGATGAGCCACCCGGACACGGCCATGAGCCCGACGGCGGAGCCCAGTGCCAGGCTTCCGAGCAGCAGGGCGAGCCCCATCCGTCCCCGGAGCTCGCCGGCCATGGCGCGTACGCGCCGAAAGACGGCGCTCCCGCCGGGACTCGTCGCCGCGCCGCGCGCGCCGCCCGCTCCGGGACCGGCGGGTGCGGGCGTCTGCCCACCCGCTGCGTCCAGGCGGTCCGCACCGGACGGCGCCCCGGCGAGCGTCTCGCGCTCGCCGGCCGCGACGAGATCGGCGGGGTCGACGGTCGCGCCCGGGCCGCCGGGCGTGGCGTGCACCGCAGCCGACACCGCGCCCGCGCCACCGGGTGCGGGGCGTCCGCCCGACTGCGGCGCCGCGCCGTCCCCGGAGGGGGAGGCGGCGGGTGCCAGGGTCACGACGCGGTCGGCGACCGCGAGCAGCGCCGGGCGGTGGACGACCAGAAGCACCGTACGGCCGGCGGCGAGACGGCGCACCGCGTCGACGACGGCCGCCTCCGTCTCGCCGTCCAGCGCGGCCGTGGGCTCGTCCAGAAGAAGCAGTGGCCGGTCGGCGAGGAACGCCCGGGCCAGGGCGAGGCGTTGACGCTGGCCCGCGGAGAGGCCCACGCCCTCCTCGCCCAGCAGCGTCTCGACGCCCTCCGGGAGGTCCGCCACGAACGCGTCGGCCCCGGCGTTTCGGAGCGCCTCGCGAACCGCCTCGTCGGAGGCGTCCGGCCGGGCCAGGCGGACGTTCTCGGCGATGGTGCCCGCGAAGAGGTACGGACGCTGCGGCACCCAGGCGATCCGCGACCGCCACTCCTCCACGTCCAGCGCACCGAGCTCCACGCCCCCGACGCGGACGGAGCCGCCCGCCTCCGGCGCGGTGAACCCGAGCACCACATCGAGCAGCGTCGACTTGCCCACCCCGCTCGGGCCCACCAGGGCCACCGTCTCGCCCGGCTCCACGACGAGCGAGGCCGCGTCCAACGAGGGTTCCGTGCGCCCCGCGTGCCGCACGGTCACGTTCTCCAGCGCGATGCGCGGCGAGGACGGAACCGCGCCCGTGCCATGCTCCGTCACCGAGGTCTCCAGGACCTCGAAGATCTCCTCCGCGGCGGCCAGCCCCTCCGCAGCCGCGTGGTACTGCGCCCCCACCTGCCGGATCGGCAGATAGGCCTCGGGCGCCAGCACCAGGATGACCAGACCGGTGTACAGGTCGAGGTCTCCGTGGACCAGCCGCATGCCGATGCCGACCGCGACCAGCGCCACCGACAGCGTCGACAGCAACTCCAGGGCGAAGGACGACAGGAACGCGATGCGCAGCGTCTTCATCGTCGCCTGTCGGTACTCCGACGTGATGGCGCGGATCGACTCGGCCTGCGCCTTGGCCCGTCCGAACACCTTGAGGGTCGGCAGCCCGGCCACCACATCGAGGAAGTGTCCCGAGAGCCGGGACAGCAACTTCCACTGCCGGTCCATCCGGGCCTGGGTGTACCAGCCGATCAGGATCATGAAGAGCGGGATGAGCGGCAGGGTCACGACGATGACCGCCGCCGAGATCCAGTCCTCGGTGACGATCCTCGCCAGGACCGCCACGGGAACCACCACCGCGAGCCCCAACTGCGGCAGATAGCGCGAGAAGTAGTCGTCGAGCGCGTCCACTCCGCGGGTCGCCAGCGCGGCCAGCGAGCCGGCCTTCTGTCCGCTGAGCCACCCCGGTCCCAGCGCGGCCGCCTGCGCCAGCACTCGGCCCCGCAGTTCGGACTTGACCGCCGCGCTCGCTCGGTGGGCGGCCAGCTCGGTCAGCCAGGAGACCAGCCCCCGCCCCACCGCGACTCCGGCGAGCAGCAGTAGCGGCGTGGTCAGGTCGGAAACCGACAGGCCCTTCTGGAAGGCCCCCACCACCACCTCGGCGATGAGCATCGCCTGGGCGACGACCAGCGCCGCCCCGGCCAGGCCGAGAACCACCACGGCCGTCAGGAAGAGACGGGTGGCCCTGGCGTACCGGAGCAGACGCGGATCGATCGGTTTCACGTGAAACATTCCCTACTAGTGAGCGACTAGTGAGCGGCGTCGGCGATGTGCTGGGTGCCGATCCGCTTACGGAACACCCAGTAGGTCCAGCCCTGGTAGAGCAGCACCAGGGGTGTCGCGATCGCCGCACACCACGTCATGATCTTCAGCGTGTACGGGCTCGACGACGCGTTCGTCACCGTAAGGCTCCACTCGGGGTTGAGTGAAGACGGCATCACATTGGGGAAGAGCGTCAGGAAGAGCATCGCCACGGCCGCGGCGATCGTGATGCCCGAGAGCGCGAACGACCAGCCCTCGCGCCCCACCTTGATCGCAGCGATCGCCCCGACCAGCGCCACCACGGCGACGAGCATGGCGACCAGGCTCCCGCCGTCGCCCTTGTCCGCCTGGGTCCAGATCAGGAAGCCGAGCGCGAGGGCGGCCGTGACAAGACCCAGCTTCAGCGCGAGCGCCCGGGCCCGGGCCCGGATGTCCCCGACCGTCTTCAGGGCCGCGAAGACCGCCCCGTGGAAGGTGAAGAGGGCGAGCGTGACCAGGCCGCCGAGGATCGCGTACGGGTTGAGCAGGTCCCAGAAGGTGCCGACGTACTCCATCTCTCCGTCGATCTTCACACCGCGCACGATGTTGCCGAAGGCGACGCCCCACAGCACGGCGGGGATCAGGGAGGTCCAGAAGATGGCCTCCTCCCAGTTGCGCTGCCAGTTCTCCTCGGGCCGCTTCGCCCGGTACTCGAAGGCGACACCGCGCACGATCAGACAGACCAGGATGATCAGCAACGGCAGGTAGAAGCCGGAGAAGAGCGTCGCGTACCACTCGGGGAACGCCGCGAAGGTCGCGCCGCCGGCGGTCAGCAGCCACACCTCGTTGCCGTCCCAGACGGGACCGATGGTGTTGATCAGGACCCGCTTCTCGGCGCGGCCGCGGGCGAGCAGCTTGGTCAGGACGCCGACACCGAAGTCGAAGCCCTCGAGGAAGAAGTAGCCGATCCAGAGGACGGCGATGAGTACGAACCAGACGTTGTGGAGTTCCATGCCTCGATCTCCTGTGCCTCAGTACGAGAAGGCCATGGGCCGGTCGGGGTCACGGTCGTGCCCGCCGATCTTGGTGGGCGGGTTGAGGTCGTCCTCGGTGAGCTCGGGCGGTCCGGCCTTGACGTACTTGACCAGCAGCTTGACCTCGATCACCGCGAGCACGGCGTAGAGCAGGGTGAAGACGGTCATCGAAGCCAGGACCTCGCCCTGTGAGACACCGGGGGAGACCGCGTCCCTGGTGCGCAGCACGCCGTAGACGACCCAGGGCTGGCGGCCCATCTCGGTGAAGATCCAGCCCCAGGAGTTGGCGATCAGCGGGAAGGCCATCGTCCAGAGGGCGACGATCCAGTACCACTTGGCCAGGCGGGGGCTGAGCGCCTTCCGCTTGAACAGGACCAGATTCGGCACCTCGTCCTCACCGGTCCGCATCCCCGGCGACAGCATGAACTTCTTGCGGGTCAGCCAGAGGCCGACCATGCCGATGGCCAGCGAGGCCATGCCGAAGCCGATCATCCAGCGGAAGCCCCAGTAGGCGACCGGGATGTTCGGGCGGTAGTCGCCGGGGCCGAACTGCTCCTGCTCGGCCTTGTTGATGTCGTTGATGCCCGGGACGTACGAGCTGAAGTCGTCGTTCGCCAGGAAGGACAGCAGTCCCGGGATCTCTATGGCCACCGTGTTGTGGCCCTTGTCGACGTCGCCGTACGCGAAGACCGAGAACGGCGCCGGCGCTTCGCCGTCCCAGAGCGCCTCGGCGGCGGCCATCTTCATCGGCTGCTGCTTGAACATGACCTTGCCGAGCAGGTCACCGCTGATGGCCGTGCCGAGCCCGGCGATGATCAGTGTGATCAGGCCGAGCCGCAGGGAGGTGCGCATCACCGGGACGTGCTTCTTGCGCGCCAGGTGGAAGGCGGAGATGCCCACCATGAACGCGCCTCCGACCAGGAACGCGGCCGTCATGGTGTGGAAGAACTGGGTGAGGGCGGTGTTCTGGGTGAGCACGAGCCAGAAGTCGGTGAGCTCGGCCCGGCCCCGCTCCTCGTTGATGCGGTAGCCGACCGGGTGCTGCATCCAGGAGTTGGCCGCCAGGATGAAGTACGCGGAGAGGATGGTGCCGATCGACACCATCCACATGCAGGCCAGGTGGATCTTCTTGGGGAGCTTGTCCCAGCCGAAGATCCACAGGCCGATGAACGTGGACTCGAAGAAGAACGCGATCAGCGCCTCGAAGGCCAGCGGGGCGCCGAAGATGTCGCCGACGAAGCGCGAGTAGTCGGACCAGTTCATGCCGAACTGGAACTCCTGCACGATGCCGGTGACGACCCCCATCGCGATGTTGATCAGGAAGAGCTTGCCCCAGAACTTCGTCGCCTTGAGGTACTTCTCCTTCTCCGTACGCACCCAGGCGGTCTGCAGCCCGGCGGTGAGAGCGGCGAGGGAGATCGTCAGGGGGACGAAGAGGAAGTGGTAGACGGTGGTGATGCCGAACTGCCATCGCGCCAGAGTCTCCGGCGCCAGAGCTAGGTCCACGTCTTCTCCTTACATCGCGTGGTCACGTCGGCAGTTTGCCCCCTTAATCCCACCCATTTAGGGAGGAACAGGGACACGCTTGTGAACGCGTTCACATTCACAAGCATTATGGCTCATACGAAATCCGTACGTAAGACCGGGGTACCCCTACTCGAAGGTCACCCCTTCCCCCGACCTTCAACATATTGTTGAATCGGGGGCATGACCCTTCGGATTCGTATCTCCTGGCCGGCCGGACACACCACGGCCACCCTCGACGAAACCCCCACGAGCAAGGCGCTCGTGGGGGCTCTCCCGATCTCCTCCACCGCCCGGACGTGGGGCGAGGAGGTCTACTTCGACACTCCGGTCTCCACCGCGGTCGAGGCCGACGCGCAGCAGGTGGTGGAGCCGGGCACGGTCGCCTTCTGGACCGAGGGCGACGCACTCGCGCTCCCCTACGGCCCCACCCCGATATCCCGGGGCTCCGAATGCCGGCTGGCGAGCCCGTGCAACCTCCTGGGCTCGCTCGACGGCGATCCGCGCGTCCTGGCCACCGTCAGGGACGGCGACCCGATCCGCGTCGAGCGCGTCGAGGGCTGACCGGCCGCCCTCGACCCACTGCCACCAGACTGATCAGCCTTCCTTGCGGAAGCCCTCCGCCGTCTTCAGGAACAGGTCGTTCGCCTCGCACTCACCGATCGTGACGCGCACGCCCTCACCCGCGAACGGACGCACCACCACGCCGTGCCGCTCGCACTCCGCCGCGAAGTCCATCGTCCGCTCACCGAGCCGCAGCCAGACGAAGTTCGCCTGGGTGTCCGGCACGGTCCAGCCCTGGGCCACGAGCCCCGCATGGACCCGCTCGCGCTCGGCCACCAACGAGCCCACCCGCCCGAGCAGTTCGTCCTCTGCCCGCAGCGAGGCCACCGCCGCGTCCTGCGCCAGCTGACTCACGCCGAACGGCACCGCCGTCTTGCGCAGCGCCGCCGCCACCGGCTCATGGGCGATCGCGAAGCCGACCCGCAGCCCGGCGAGGCCGTACGCCTTGGAGAACGTCCGCAGCACGGCGACGTTCGGACGGTTCCGGTACAGCTCGATGCCGTCCGGGATGTCGGCGTCGCGGACGAACTCGCGGTACGCCTCGTCGATCACCACCAGGACGTCGGAGGGCACCCGGTCGAGGAAGCGCTCCAGCTCGGCCCGGCGCACCGCCGTGCCCGTGGGGTTGTTCGGGTTGCAGACGAAGATCAGCCGGGTCCGGTCGGTGATCGCCTCGGCCATCGCGTCGAGATCGTGCACCTCGCCGTCGGTCAGCGGCACCTGCACCGAGGTGGCCCCGCTGATCTGCGTGATGATCGGGTACGCCTCGAAGGACCGCCAGGCGTAGATGACCTCGTCGCCCGGGCCCGAGGTCGACTGGAGCAGCGACTGCGCGACGCCGACCGAGCCGGTGCCGGTGGCCAGGTGCGAGACGGGGACGCCGAAACGGTCGGCGAGCTCCTCCATCAGACCGGTGCAGGCCATGTCCGGGTACCGGTTGAAGTTCGAGGCGGCGGCCAGCGTGCTCTCCATCACGCCCGGCAGCGGCGGATACGGGTTCTCGTTGGAGGACAGCTTGAAGGCGACCGCACCGCCCGCGGCGGCCGGCTTGCCCGGCTTGTAGGTGGGGATGCCGTCCAGCACGGCGCGCAGCTTCGGGCTGCCCGCGCTCGTCCCGCCGGTCTCGCTCACTGAGCTCACTGTGGTCCTCCTCGACCGTCCGTACCACCAATACTCCTCACCTTATGAGGATTCGCCTCCGCTGCGAATGGGCTGTGGACAACGGGTGGGACAAGCTGTGGACGACGGAGGGAGCGCGGGCTCGGGTGGCGTGCGCCGGTGGCGGGCGCCGTGGCGCGCATCCCCCGTAGAGGTGAGTTGAGACCTCTTCGAGACATCGTCTCCTTGGCAGGCCCATGCGGGTCGACAACCCTGGATCACACAAGAGCACCCCTAACTCCCTTGCTTTCCCAGGCAATTGGGCGGTCTTGATCATGCAGAAACGTGCCTGTCAACGAGTGAATATGCGACCGGCCCAACCACCCGCCCTCGCCCTACTATCGGCTCGCCATGACAGCAGCAGGGAAGCACCAGGTGAGCCGGGCACAGACCCGGGGAAGCCGGCAGGGGCGAGCGGGCATCCGGGATGTGGCCGCCGCCGCCGGGGTCTCCATTACGACTGTCTCCGACGCGCTCAACGGCAAGGGCCGGCTCCCGGACGCCACCCGCCGCCACGTCCGCGAGGTCGCAGACCGGCTGGGCTATCGCCCATCCGCGGCGGCCCGCACGCTCCGTACCGGCAAGTCGGGCCTCATCGGCCTGACCGTGACGACCTACGGGGATGAACCTTTCACCTTCACCGAATTCGCGTACTTCGCGGAGATGGCCAGAGCCGCCACATCCGCCGCGCTCGCGCGCGGCTACGCCCTGGTCATCCTGCCCGCCACCTCCCGCCATGACGTCTGGTCGAACGTCGCCCTCGACGGCACCGTCGTCATCGACCCCTCCGACCACGACCCGGTCGTCACCGAACTCGTCCGCCAGGGCCTGCCCGTCGTCTCCGACGGACGCCCCGCCGGCACCCTCCCGGTGACCGCCTGGGTCGACAACGACCACGAAGCCGCCGTACTCGACCTCCTCGACCACCTCGCCGACGCCGGCGCCCGCCGCATCGGCCTCCTCACCGGCACCACCACCGACACGTACACCCGCCTGTCCACCACCGCGTACCTCAACTGGTGCGAGCGGGTCGGACAGGACCCCGTCTACGAGTGCTATCCGGCGCACGATCCGTGCGCGGGCGCCGTCGCGGCCGACCGGCTGCTCGCCCGCCCCGACCGACCCGACGCCGTCTACGGACTCTTCGACCCCAACGGGACCGATCTGCTGGCGGCAGCCCGCCGCTACGGACTGCGCGTCCCGGAGGACCTGCTGCTGGTCTGCTGCAGCGAGTCGACCGTGTACGCCAACACCGAACCACCCATCACGACGCTCTCGCTCAAGCCCCGCCGGATCGGCACGGCCGTCGTCCAGCTCCTCATCGACGCCATCGAGGGGATCGACACCGACGGACCGGTCGAGCAGGTCATACCGACCGAGCTCATCGTCCGGACGTCCTCCCAGAGGCGTTCGCCGCGCACGACGGTCAGCCCGCCCCGGTCACCTTCGAAGGACTAGACACCGACCAGTACGCGCCGGAATCCGGCCCGGGCAGGGCCCAAACCCAGCCCGGCCCGGTCCCGACCCTGGCCTGGACCTTCTCAATTCGGGCGAAACAACCGGTGAACCCGGAGTGGACCCGGATTCACCACCCCTGGTGCGTCACACAGGCGGACCCTCATTCCTATGATGGGCGCACGACACCGCGGACCACCCCGACCAGGCCGGTCCGCGATGTGCAGGGCATCGCGACGGTGGTGGAGGGGTCGATGACTCAGGGGGCCGGGCAGGAACCCGTGGTGCGGACGGCGACATTGCGTGACTTCCGCGTACCGCCGTACGCCCGCGTGCCCGTGCAGGGCCATGCCACCGAGCCTCCCCCCGGAACCCCGGACGGCTCGACCGGCGCCTTCACCGAACCCGGCGCTCGCCTCGAACCGGGCGCCTTCACCGAACCCGGCGCTCGCCTCGAACCGGGCGCCTTCGCCGAACCCGGCGCCCCGCTCGAACCGGGCACCTTCACCGAACCCGGCGCCCCGCTCGAACCGGGCACCTTCACCGAACCGGGCTCCCCGGTCGAACCCGGCGCTCCCCTCGAGCCCGGTGCCTTTCCCGACCTCGGTGCACCCGTCCGGCTGGTCGACGCCGGCGCCCCCGTCGGGCCGCTCGACCCCACCCTCCATCTCCCCCTCGCCGGCGGCATGTCCTCCATCGTCGCCGTCGCGACCGGCCACCCCGGCAACGCGTTCCCCGACGAGGACCTGCCCGAGGGCTACACCCCCACCGAGCGCGACCTCCCCGTCATCAATCGGGGTGACACGGTGCAGGTCCGCGTCGACCCGGTCCCGGCCCCCGCGCCCGCCCCGGCCGGCGACGGCCCCGGCCCGCTCTTCGTGGTCGGCGACGTCCACGGCTATCTCGACGAGCTCATCGCCGCCCTGCGCGAGCAGGGCCTCATCGACGAGAACGGCGCCTGGGCCGCCGGCAACGCCCGCCTCTGGTTCCTCGGCGACTTCACCGACCGCGGCCCCGACGGCATCGGCGTCATCGATCTCGTCATGCGCCTGTCCGCGGAGGCCGCGGCCGCCGGCGGCTACTGCAAGGCCCTGATGGGCAACCACGAGCTGCTCCTGATCGGCGCCAAGCGCTTCGCCGACACCCCGGTCAACTCCGGCGCGGGCACCGCCACCTTCCAGGCCGCCTGGCTGCTCAACGGCGGCCAGAAGCACGACATGGACCGCCTCCAGGACGTCCACCTCCAGTGGATGTCCCGGCTCGACGCCGTGGTGGAGGAGGACGGGCACCTCCTGATGCACTCCGACACCACCGCCTACCTCGAGTACGGCAGCACCATCGAGGACGTCAACGACACGGTCCACGAGATCCTCAACCGGAACGACGCCGACGAGGTCTGGGACCTGTTCCGGAAGTTCACCAAGCGCTTCGCGTTCCGCGACGACGCAGGCCCCCAGGCCGTCCAGGAGCTGCTCGGCACCTATGGCGGCCGCCGGGTCGTGCACGGCCACAGCCCCATCCCGTACCTCCTCGGACAGGTCGGCACCGAGGACGGCGAGGACGGATCCGGGCCGATCGTCGACGGTCCGCACGTGTACGCGGACGGTCTGGCGATCGCCATGGACGGCGGTGTGACCATGGCCGGAAAGCTGCTGGTCGTCCAACTCCCGCTGCATGGCTGACGCATAACCCTGCGCATCCGGGGAAGTCGATTTCGGGAAACCCCCTGTCACCCTGTGCCGTAACCGCAATACCATCGGATCATCCGTAGCAGGCTCTCCTCCGTTTCCGCCCAACTGCCCGTTTACCACGGTCAATCCGGCCTTACGGAGCATCGGGGGATGCACATGAACGTGGCTCCGCACCTGCTGACCGAGGACCGTGCCGAGTACGAGCGCATCCTCGACGACGCACTGCGCCAGGCGCGCGACCGTCCGGATCTCGCCGAGATCGGGAAGCGGCTCACGCACGAACAGCTGCGCGCGATGGCGCTGAGCGCGACAGCGCTGATCACCGCCGCGGCCGCGGTGGAGTACGACCACTTCGTCAAGGTCCGCGCGGAGGGCCGCTCATCGAGCGGAACGAGCGTGATGGACGCCGTCCTCACGGCGGACGGCGAAGGCGCGGGCGGCAGCCCGGGCGCAGGCATCGTCGCGGTCGTCACGGTCCTGGCACCGGTGCTCGCGGGCACGGCCGCGGTGATCTTCCTGCTGGTCGGGGCCGTGCTGAAGGTGCTGGCCCCCACGCTCGGGTTCGCCGACACGCTGCTGACGGCGGGCTGGTTCTTCGGTGGCGTGGCCGCCGCCGGACTGCTCTGCGCGGCCGCCGGCCTCCTCCTGACGGCGCTGCGCAACCGCTCCACGGAAGTGGCCGCGGGCGCCGCCGAGGGCGAGCAGGACGACGAGCTGTCCCGGGCCCGCGACGCCTGGCGCCGCGCCGTGCTGGAACGGGGCATCCTGCCGTTCCTGCGGGAAGCCCTGACCGACCCCGCCGCCCAGTCGGCCGCGCCGCTGCCTCCGCAGCGCTCGGAGCGTACGGACCGCATGCCGAAGATCGGCTACAGCGGACCGGACTTCTCGAGCCCGAACGAGGGCGCGTCGGGCACCCGTCCGAAGTTCAGCAGCCCGGACTTCACCAGCCCGGATTTCGGCCCTCCGGAGCACCGACCGGAATGATCGAGGCGAGCAAGAAGGACACCTCTCGGTCCGCTCGGTCCGCGGGCGCCGTGGCGGCCCTGGCAGCTGCCGTGGCACTGCTGACCGCCTGTGGGGCGTTCGCGGGCGACACCCATCGCTGCACCTTGATCGACTCGCCGGCAGGTCTCCGCGTGGACATCGCTCCTGAACTGGCGAAGAAGGCGGTCGGCGCACGCCTCACGGCCTGCTGGGACGACACATGTCACCAGCGGATCCTGCGGCTCCGTGAGGCGACGTCGCCGGGGGACCCGACGATGACGACGGAGAGCCCCGCCGCGGGAGGACCGTCCATCGAGACGGAACGCCCGGCCGAGCCTGCCGGGTGGCCCGACTTCGCGCTCGTACCCGGCCTCCCCACGAAGCCGGTACGCGTGACTCTGGTCCTCACGGATCAGAGCGGCGTCACACTGGTCGACCGACAGACCACCCTCACCCCGAAGCCCACCCATCCCAACGGCCCCAGGTGCTCCCCCGGCGGACCGCAGGCGGCCCTGGCGGTCGCGGAGGACGGCTCGCTGCTCCCACGGTGAGCCGGCTGTACGAGGCTTCCTCGGCGAGCGGCGGGCGGGGCTTCCTCGGTGAGCCGGCGTACGGGCTTCCACGGTGAGCGCCATACGGGACGCGCAGCGCCCCGGAACGCGGACGACCGGCGACTCCCCCGAGTGTCGCCGGTCGGTCGCTTTCCCGCTGGTCAGTCCGCCAGCGGGAGGTACACGCGGTTGCCGGCCGCGGCGAACTCCTTGGACTTCTCCGCCATCCCGGCCTCGATCTCGTCCGTCTGCAGGTCGCCGCCGTGCTCGCGCCGGATGTCCTGCGAGATCTTCATCGAGCAGAACTTCGGACCGCACATCGAGCAGAAGTGCGCGGTCTTCGCGGGCTCCGCCGGCAGCGTCTCGTCGTGGAACTCACGGGCGGTGTCGGGGTCGAGGGCCAGGTTGAACTGGTCCTCCCAGCGGAACTCGAACCGCGCGTCCGACAGCGCGTCGTCCCACTCCTGCGCCCCCGGGTGCCCCTTGGCCAGGTCGGCCGCGTGCGCCGCGATCTTGTACGTGATGACACCGGTCTTCACGTCGTCGCGGTTGGGCAGACCCAGGTGCTCCTTGGGCGTGACGTAGCAGAGCATCGCCGTGCCCCACCAGGCGATCATCGCGGCGCCGATGCCCGAGGTGATGTGGTCGTACGCCGGCGCGACGTCCGTGGTCAGCGGGCCGAGGGTGTAGAACGGCGCCTCCTCGCAGATCTCCTGCTGGAGGTCGATGTTCTCCTTGATCTTGTGCATCGGGACGTGGCCCGGGCCCTCGATCATCGTCTGCACGTTGTGGCGCTTGGCGATCGTGTTGAGCTCGCCGAGCGTCTTCAGCTCCGCGAACTGCGCCGCGTCGTTGGCGTCCGCGATCGAGCCGGGGCGCAGACCGTCGCCCAGCGAGTACGTGACGTCGTACGTCGCGAGGATCTCGCAGAGCTCCTCGAAGTTCGTGTAGAGGAAGTTCTCCTTGTGGTGCGCCAGGCACCAGGCGGCCATGATCGAGCCGCCGCGCGAGACGATGCCGGTCTTGCGGCGGGCGGTCAGCGGCACGTACGGCAGGAGCACGCCGGCGTGCACCGTCATGTAGTCGACGCCCTGCTCGGCCTGCTCGATGACCGTGTCCTTGTAGATCTCCCAGGTCAGCTCCTCGGCCTTGCCGTCGACCTTCTCCAGGGCCTGGTACAGCGGCACGGTGCCGATCGGCACGGGGGAGTTGCGCAGCACCCACTCGCGGGTGGTGTGGATGTTGCGACCGGTGGACAGGTCCATGACCGTGTCGGCGCCCCACTTGGTCGCCCACGTCATCTTCTCCACCTCCTCCTCGATGGAGGAGGTGACGGCGGAGTTGCCGATGTTGGCGTTGACCTTCACCAGGAACCGCTTGCCGATGATCATCGGCTCGATCTCCGGGTGGTTGACGTTCGCCGGGAGCACCGCGCGACCCGCCGCGATCTCCTCCCGTACGACCTCGGGGGAGACGTTCTCGCGGATCGCGACGTACTCCATCTCCGGGGTGATCTCGCCCCGGCGGGCGTACGCGAGCTGCGTCACGGCCGCGCCGCCGCGGCCCCGGCGGGGCTGGCGCGGCCGGCCGGGGAAGACGGCGTCGAGGTTCTTCAGGCCCCCGCGCGGCGAGGTGTGCTTGATGCCGTCGTCCTCGGGACGGACGGGCCGGCCCGCGTACTCCTCGGTGTCGCCGCGGCCGATGATCCAGTTCTCCCGCAGCGGCGGAAGGCCCCGCCGTACGTCGGTGTCGATGGTGGGGTCGGTGTACGGACCGGACGTGTCGTAGAGCGTCACGTCCTTGCCGTTGGTGAGGTGCACCTGTCGGACGGGCACTCGGAGGTCGGGGCGCGAGCCCTCGATGTACCCCTTGTGCCAGCCCGGCTTGCGCTCGTCCTGGCTGGTGGCAGGCGTGCGTGCATCCTGAATGGTCATGAGACCGATCTCCCTACGCCGGCATTACCCGGTAACAGGTTCGGCGGTCGGCGCAGCCTCCTCCCGTACGTACGTCAGTACGCGCGTACGGTGATCAGCGCCCTCTCAGCCCGGTGCTCCGAGCTCCCGCGTGTGCAAAGGTGCCACCACGCTAGCGTCAATCCGGCCGTGCTGAACAGTGGGCCCCCACCGTTCTTGCGATGATCGGTCGGTGACTTCCTCGCAGCAGACCCCAGAACCCGACGGCCACGACGGACATGGCGACGCGGGCCACGGGCACGGCCACACCCACAGTCACGGGCCGGCCGCGCCTGTCTCCCGGCATCTGCGCAGGGTCATCGCCGCGGTCCTGATCCCGTTCGCCACGGCCGTGGCGGTCGGTCTCGTCGTCCTGTGGCCGGGCGGCGCCCCGGAGCACGAGCGGACCGGTGTCGGCTTCGACCGGCAGACGTACCAGGGCAAGGTCGTCTCGGTCGAGCAGGTCGACTGCGCGGACGTGAACGCCGCCCAGGTCCCGCCGACCGGGGACACCTCGACGCCCGAGGGCCGCGAGGCCGTCAACGCCCAGCAGGGGCAGTGCGAGAAGGCGACGATCGAGGTCACCAGCGGACCCGACAAGGGCCGTACGTTCACGGAGATCGTGCAGCCGGACGCACCGCGCCAACTGGACCAGGGGCAGGGCGTGGTGGTGGCCTACGCCCCCGATGCCCCGCGCGATCTGCAGTACTCGGTGACGGATGTGAACCGCAAGGTTCCGCTGGCGGTCCTCGCCCTGATCTTCGCGCTCGTGGTCGTGCTCATCGGACGGATGCGCGGGGTGATGGCGCTGATCTCGCTCGCGGTGAGCTTCCTGATCCTGACGTTCTTCATCCTGCCGGCGATTCTCCAGGGCTCGAATCCGCTGGTGGTCGCGGTGGTCGGATCGAGCGCGATCATGCTGATCGCGCTCTACATGTGCCACGGCCTGTCGGCCCGCACCTCGGTCGCGGTTCTCGGAACCCTGATCTCGCTGCTGCTGATCGGGCTGCTCGGCTCGCTCTTCATCGGCTGGGCATCGCTCAGCGGGAACACGGACGACAACACCGGTCTGATCCATGGCCTCTACCCGGACATCGACATGTCCGGTCTGCTGCTCGCGGGCATCGTCATCGGTTCGCTGGGTGTCCTCGACGATGTGACGGTGACCCAGACCTCGTCGGTGTGGGAGCTGCACCAGGCCGATCCGCGGATGGGGCCCCGCGCGCTGTACCGGGCCGGGATCCGGATCGGCCGCGACCACATCGCGTCCGTGGTGAACACGCTGGTTCTCGCCTACGCCGGTGCGGCGCTGCCGCTGTTGCTGCTCTTCTCCATCGCGCAGAGCAGCGTGGGGACAGTGGCCAACAGCGAGCTGGTCGCGGAGGAGATCGTCCGGACGCTCGTGGGATCGATCGGGCTGGTCGCCGCGGTACCGGTCACCACGGCGCTGGCCGCCCTTGTCGTCTCCGCCGACCGGCCGGGCGACCTGGCTCCGGAGAAGCGTTCATCCAGGGGTGGACGCCGTCGCCGGGCGAAGTGATCGGCCCCGGGCCCCTCTTCGACGGGGCGCCGGGGGTGGCGCTCAGCCCGCGTTCTCCTCTGCCAGAATCCGGCCGAGCGCGGCTTCCAGATTGTCCTCGAAGTCGCCCAATGTCCGTTCCTGACCAAGCGGAACCAACTTGTCCGTACGGTCGAGGAAGGCGACGAGAGGCGGAGCGCTGGCCCGGAACAGGGCCCGGTCGCTGCCGACCTGGAGTCGGATGGAGACGTCCGAAAGGGCCTCGGGATCGGTCGGCGCAATGTGCACATCGCCGTCCCCGCTCGGCCGGTTGATCCCGTCCAGCAGCAGCTCCCGTCCGAACGCCCAGGTCACGGGCGCGTCTCCGGGGAGATGGAAGGTCATCCGCACCGCGTAGGGATCCCGGGTCTCGTACCGGAGTTCCACCGGGATCCTGAAGGAGAGCTCCTCCGAGACGAGGAAGCTCATCAGGACCTCGGCCTGAACCGACTCTCGCATCATGTACCCCGCAGTAGATGAAGCAGTTGTGTAAACACGGCTGCTGAAAGCTGTGATCAAAACGGCCAGGAATGATCCCCCATGGCCCTCTTGACGCAATCGTGCTGGAAGCGATAGCAGATCACAAGGAGTGATTTTTCAGATACTGATAGAGAACGCAAAGGAGCTGAGGAGCCTTCCGATCTCGTTGCGTAGCCGATCGACTGCGGGCAGCAACCGTTCTTCCTGGTGAAGGGGGAGGGAAATCGCCATGGCGGCCGCCGTGGACCCGGCGGTGATCGGGATGGCGGCGCAAACTGTGCCGAGCGCATATTCCTGGCGCTCCACCAGAGGCTCCATTCGCCCCATACCGCCCAAACGCTCCAAAAGCGCCCGCCGGTTACGCACCGTGTACGGAGTGATCGCTTCCACCGGATGGCGATCGAGGTGGTCTTGACGGCTCTTCAGATCGAGTTGACTGAGCAGGCACTGGCCGATCGCGTGGGCGTGACCGGTCTCGCGGAAGTCGGCCCACTCGTCCACGGCGGGGGCGGCGGGGGTGTCGGCGACGGCGGCGAGCTCGATCTCGCCCTCGCGGTAGATCGCGAAGTAGACGGGGACACCGATCTCGTCGCGCCAGTGCGCGAGGGAGTCTTCGATCTTGGTGCGACGATTCTGCACGACTCCGCCGCCGGCCAACCGGCCCGCCGCGTCGCCGAACACGAACACACCCTTCTCGCGGCGCAGATAGCCCTCGTGCGTCAGGGTGCGGAGCAGGTGGTACGCGGTGGGAAGCGGGAGTCCGGCTTCGCGCGCGAGCTGTTTGGCGGGGGCTCCGTCCTCGTGGGAGCCCACGGCTTCCAGAAGTCTCAGTGCCCGCTGCACCGAGCCGATCAAGGTAGGAACGGCGGACTGCGTAGCCGTGGCCAAAGGTCACCCCCAGGCGTGACGACGGGTGCCATGCACCCGCCCGCGGGGGCCGCCCCCGCGCGCCCGCCGCGGCCTGGGAACCGGTGGGGTCCGGTGGCGGACCCGCCCGGGACAGGTGAAGAACCGCTGGTCAGCGCGGAGATCTACGCCGGTTTTCCCCGGGGCGGCAGAGATTTGCCACTCTAATGGCAGGCCCAGGGCATGCACGCGGTTTCAACCACCGCGTCCCTCGGCCGGGCTAACACCGAGCAGCTGGTCCATACCGGCGGGTAGCTTGTGCTACCAATCCTCGCGCGAGGCCGACGCGGAGGTGAACTTCCGTACGACGTAGATCAGTCCCCCGACGAGGGCGACGAAGACCAGCACCTTGAAGAGCAGACCGATCACGAACATCGCGATGCTGGTGATCAGTCCACCGAAGACGAGCAGGGCGATGACGGGTATGGCCACCCACTTCACCCACCAGGGCATCCCCGCGAGAATCTCTCGTACGGCCATAGCGCTTACCTCATCTCCCGAAGAGTCCGTTCCGCGCGCTCTGCGCCGAACACCATCGATGCTAGGGGCGGTACCGGGGCTCGCGGGGGCCTCGTGGCCCTTGATCTCCCCTGATCCGCCCCCTAGGGGAAGTCAGGACTCCGGCGGGGAGAAGACCACCATGACCCGCAGGTCCTCGGTGATGTGGTGGAACTTGTGGGCCACCCCGGCGGGCACGTAGACCACGCTGCCGCGCGCGACCTGTGTCGTCTCCATCCCGACCGTGATCGCGGCACGGCCGCTCACGACGAAGTACACCTCGTCCTGGCCGTGCGGCTGCTGGGGGTCGAGCGAGCCCGCGTCGAGGGCGTACAGGCCAACCGACATGTTCCGCTCCCGCAGGAACTGGAGGTACGCGCCGTCGTTGGCGGCGCGCTCCGCCTCCAGCTCGTCCAGCCGGAATGCCTTCATCGTGCGTCCGCCCCTGTTTTTGGCCCGACCGTGTCTGCCACGATCAGACACATGAAGAATTTCGTAGTCAAGACGCTCGCGAACGCGGGCGCCCTGGGAGTCGCCATCTGGCTGCTCCAGGACATCACCCTGACCGGTGACAGCACCGGCAAGAAGGCCTGGACGCTCATCCTTGTCGCCCTGGTTTTCGGGCTGGTGAACTTCTTGGTCAAGCCGGTCGTGAAGCTGCTCACTCTTCCCGTGTTCATCCTCACGCTCGGCCTGATCACCCTCGTGGTCAACGCCCTGATGCTGTTGCTGACCTCCTGGCTGGCCGACCAGCTCGACCTCAGCTTCCACGTCGAGGGCTTCTGGACCGCCGTCCTCGGCGGCCTGATCATCTCCGTCGTGTCCTGGGCGCTCAACGTCGTTCTCCCCGACGGGGACTGAGTGCGGACGATGACGTACCGCATCTGTTTCGTCTGCACCGGCAACATCTGCCGCTCGCCGATGGCCGAGTCCGTCTTCCGCGCCCGCGTGGAGGAGGCCGACCTGGCGAGCGCGGTGGAGGTCGACAGCGCGGGGACCGGGGGCTGGCACGAGGGCCACTCCGCCGATCCCCGCACGGTCGCGGTCCTGGAGGACCACGGCTACGACTCCGCCCACACGGCCCGCCAGTTCCGCGCCTCGTGGTTCCCGACGCTCGATCTCGTGATCGCCCTCGACGAGGGGCATCTGCGCGAACTGCGCCGGCTCGCCCCGACCCCCGACGACGCGGCGAAGGTGCGGCTGCTTCGCTCGTACGACCCGGCGGCCGGCGATCTCGACGTGCCCGACCCGTACTACGGCTCGGCGGCGGACTTCGAGGAGTGCCTGGAGATGGTGGAGGCCGCGAGCGAGGGGCTGCTCGCCGCGGTACGCGAGAGTGCGGAGGAACGAGCGGTATGAGCACGGACGCACGAGAGGGCGGGCCCGGCGAGGACGGCGGCGGGATCGGCGACGGTCGGCTCCGTGACGGCGGGATCGGCGACGGGACGCGGGCGGTGCGTGCCGGACTTCCCGAGCCGGTCAAGTACGAACCGACCCTTCCGGGGCCGGTGTTCGCCGCCCACTTCCACCTGCCGGGCGACCCCACCGGCCCCTATACGTACGGGCGGGACGAGAACCCCACCTGGACCCATCTGGAACGCGCCATCGGCGAGCTGGAGGCACCGGGGGAGCCGGGCGTCGAGACGCTCGTCTTCGCCTCGGGCATGGCCGCCATCTCCGCCGTCCTCTTCTCCCAGCTCAAGGCGGGCGACGCGGTCGTCATGCCGGACGACGGCTATCAGGCGCTGCCGCTGGTCCACGAGCAGCTCAGGGCGTACGGGATCGAGGTCCGCACCGCGCCGACCGGCGGCGACGCCCAGCTGTCCGTACTGGACGGGGCGCGGCTGCTGTGGATCGAGACGCCCTCCAACCCCGGGCTCGACGTCTGCGACATCCGTCGCCTGGTGCGGGCGGCGCACGAGGTCGGGGCGCTCGTCGCCGTCGACAACACCCTGGCCACCCCGCTCGGTCAGCGGCCCCTTGAGCTCGGCGCGGACTTCTCCGTCGCGAGCGACACCAAGGGCATGACCGGGCACGGCGACATCCTGCTCGGCCATGTCAGCTGCCGTGATCCGCAGCGGGCCGCGGAGGTACGGCGCTGGCGCAAGATCGTGGGCGCGATCCCCGGACCGATGGAGGCCTGGCTCGCGCACCGCTCCCTGGCCACGCTCCAGCTCCGCATCGACCGGCAGTGCACCTCGGCCCTCGCCCTCGCGGAGGCGCTGGGCCGGCGCGCCGACGTGGCCGGGCTGCGGTATCCGGGGCTGCCCGGCGACCCCTCGCACGCGGTGGCGTCACGGCAGATGCGGCGCTTCGGGCCCGTGGTGTCCTTCGTCCTTCCCGACCGGGCCTGGGCGGAGCGGTTCCTCGACGGGCTGCGCCTCGTGGACGACGCCACCAGCTTCGGTGGTGTCCGCTCGACGGCCGAGCGGCGTGGACGGTGGGGCGGCGACTCCGTCCCGGAGGGTTTCATCCGCTTCTCCGTCGGCGCTGAGGACCCGGAGGACCTGATCGCGGATGTGCTGCGCGCGCTCGACGAGGCCGAGAAGGCCGTCGGCTGACGCACGGAACGGGCGTTCCGAGCCTCCCCCCTCATGGCTCGGAACGCCCCGGTTCCACACGCGGAGAACCGCCTGACCAAGGCTAGTTGACTCTGCGTCAGTGTCCAATCACGGTAGCGACAGAGACCTATCGACTTATTTATAGTTGGACGGTCCTGAGGCGCCGTCAGCCGACCGCCTGAGTCGAACGGCCGCACGGCCGGGAGGGGGCGGACATGGATCTCGCCCTGCTGCGCACATTCGTCACGGTGCACCGGGCCGGCTCCTTCACCCGCGCCGCGGCGCTGCTCGGGCTCTCGCAGCCCGCGGTCACCAGCCAGATCCGCACCCTGGAGCGTCAGCTGGGGCGCCCGCTCTTCCTCAGACAGGCCCGTGGGGTCACCCCCACCACCATCGGCGACGAGCTGGCCCACCGCGCCGCACCGCATCTGGACGCGCTCGTCGAGATCGCCGAGACGGGCCTGGACGAGGAGAGCGGCGTTCGTACCCTCCACCTCGCCGGGCCCCCCGAGTTCACCTCGGTGCGCGCGCTGCCCGCCCTCACGCCCCTCGTCGCCCAGGGTCTTGCCGTACGCGCCTCCTTCCCGGGGAACACCGAGGAGATCCTCGACGGCCTCGCCGCGGGCCACCACGATCTGGCCATCGCCACCGCCCGCCCGCGCGGCGGCCTGCTCACCTCCACCCCGCTCTGCGACGAGGAACACGTCCTGGTCGCCGCCCCGCGGTGGGCCGCCCGGCTCGCTCCCGAGGTGCTGCTGCGCAAGGGCGCCGTCGTCCTGGAACACCTGCCGGTGGTGGAGGTGCACGAGTCGCTGCCGTTCGTCTCCCGCTACTGGGCGGCCGTCTTCGAGACCAAGCCGGCCGCGGCCGCCACCGTCATAGCGCCCGACCTGCGGGCCGTCCTGGAGTCGGCGGCCTCGGGAGCCGGTCTTGCCGTACTGCCGCGCTATCTGTGCGAGGAGGCCTTGGAGCAGGGACGTGTCGTGGCGCTGCTCGATCCGCCGGTTCCCCCGCTGCGGACGTACTTCCTGGTCGTCCGCGCCGGCACGCTCGCACTGCCCCACATCGCGCGGGCTCACGACTGGCTCCTGCGGGTCTCCGGCGACTGGTGAGTTTCAGGACACCCGTGGCGGGCCATTTTCTTCCCATGACCGAACGTCCTGTGGTCAAGCGCACCGCACGCGCCATCCTGCTCGATGGAAACGACCTCATCCTCATCAAGCGCACCAAGCCGGGGGTGGATCCCTACTGGCTGACACCCGGCGGCGGGGTCGAGCCCTCGGACACCACCGTCGTCGAGGCCCTCCACCGCGAGGTCCACGAGGAACTCGGCGCCAAGATCACCGATGTGGTCCCCTGCTTCGTCGACACCGTGGAGCACATCGTCGACGGCGGAGTCTCGGGGGTGAAGGTCCAGCACTTCTTCGTCTGCCGGCTCGAGTCGATGGACCCCTCGCTGCGTCACGGACCCGAGATCGAGGAACCGGTCGGCGAGTACGAGATCGTCCGGGTGCCGTTCACCCGGGTCGGTATCGCCGCCGTCCATCTCGTACCGCTGTCCCTGCGTCACTACCTGGACGGCAATATCGAGGGCGTCCGCGCGATGCACGCCCCCGACCTGGGCTAGGACGTGAGTTCCGCCAGGGAGTCGTGGCGGATCCGCTCGGCTGGGATGCCGATCCCCCGCAGGGTGTCCACCCCGCGGCGGATCATCCCGGGCGGCCCCGAGAGATAGGCCTCGTACTCGTTCCACGGGCCGTACTGGCGCACGGCGTCCGGCAGCTGGCCCTGGTCCTGGTCCTCAGTGATCGGCCGCACCGAAAGCCAGGGGAAGGTCTGCTGGAGCCGCATCATCGTGTCGATGTCGTACAGGTCATGGCCGCTGCGCGCCCCGTAGAACACCTCCATCGGGCGCCGGTCCCCGTGTTCGGCGACATCCTCGACCAGCGCCTTGATGGGGGCTATCCCGGTGCCGCCCCCCAGGCAGAGCAGTCCGTTGTCCGTGGAGTGGTCGACCGTCATGGACCCGGCCGGCGGCCCGAGGCGCAGGACGTCGCCGGGGCGCGCGTGGTGGACCAGGGCGTTGGAGACCCAGCCGGCCGGGACGGCTTTGACGTGCAGGGAGAGCAGTCCGTCGGGGCGGGGCGCGGAGGCGAAGGAGTAGTGCCGCCACACGCGCGGCCACCACGGCGTCTCGAGCGTCGTGTACTGCCCGGCGAGAAAGGGATACGGCTGGTCGGGGCGGAGCGTGATCACCGCGATGTCCGAGGTCCGCAGATCGTGCGAGACGACCTCGGCCTGCCACCAGGCCGGCGCCTGTCGCTCGCTCTCGGCCGCCGCGTCGATCATGATCTGGGAGATCGTCGTGTACGTGCGCACCCAGGCGGCCTCGGTCTCCTCGTCCCATGTGACCGTGGCGTACCGGATCAGCGCCCCGATCAGGGCCTCGCCGACGGCCGGATAGTGGGCCGACTGCGTGCCGTACTTGCGGTGCCCGCGACCCAGGTTCTGGAGGTACTCGGTGAGCACGGAGGCGTTGTCCATGTGCTCGGCCGCCGTCAGCAGCGCCTTGAGGAGCCGGTCCCGCTGGGTGTCCATGGCCGCGGGGAACATCGAGCGCAGTTCGGGGTGGCGGATGAAGAGCAACGCGTAGAAGTACGAGGTCACCTTGTCGGCCACGGGGGCGATCTCTGCCAGGGTGCGGCGGATGAGGACCGCGTCGGGAGAGGGTTCCGTGGGTATTCGGGGTGGTGCGTCGTCCTCAGCGGCCGACAGGGGGGTCGGAGCGTCCATCGTGTGCCTCGCCTCGCGCAAGCGGCTCTTGTCGCCGCAGCTTGGCAGGTTCGACCAACGGTTCGGACAGAAAGTGGAATTCTCGGGCATTAGCCTCGGGAGTGCGGCTAGGCTGCGCTCTTTCGAACCAGTTCGTACGCCTCGCGCAGATCGCCTCCCACGTAGGCATGGCGGGAGAGTCCGGCCAGATGGCGATCCGCGTTCACCGCCACCGTCAGGGGAACGGCGGCGAAGAGCTCCGCGTCGGACATCGAGTCGCCGTAGGCGACGCAGTCCTCGAACCCCCACCCGTACTCCGTGCAGAGTCGCCGCGCGATGCTCACCTTCGCCGCGGCATCGAGGATCCCCGGGCGATGGATGGGCGCTGTGAACGGAACCGACGGCCACCGGGAACCGTGCGCCGAGTCGACCCCCCAGTCGAGAAGGCGCTCGACGAAGAAGTCCGGCGAGAGCGAGATGACCGCACAGCGGCCTCCCTGGGCCCGGATGTCCGCCCAGACCTCACGGATACCGGCCAGCCAGGGCGCTCCCTCGAACGCGGCGGCGACGTGCTCCGAGGTCAGACCGGACCAGAGCTCGCGGGCCTGGACGGCGAACTCGTCCGGTGTCAGCCCGTGCAGCAGAAAACCCCGCTCCAGGGCGGCGATCTCATCGGTGAGGCCCAACTGCCGGGAGATCTCCACGGCCGCGGCAGACCCTCGGATCAGGGTGCCGTCGAGATCGAAGAGATGAAGCCTGCCTCGGCCCGGGAGAGTCGTCATGTACGCCGAGGCTAGTACGTGCGGTTACTCCCACGGTCAGACGCGGGAACACCGGGCCGGACGGCACGGTGTTTCACGTGAAACATCTCAAGCGTCCCGCTCGGCGGGCTCTCCTCGTCGTCCATGTCGCCGTCTCCGTGGCGTGGCTCGGGCTCAGCGCAGGACTGCTGACGCTCGGCATCACGGCCTGGACGACGGGCGATCCCTCTCTGACAGCAGCCTCGTATCGCGCGATGAAGGTCTTCGCCGACTGGCTCCTTGCTCCGGTCGCCGTGACGACGCTGGTGAGTGGTCTGGTGCTGTCGTTGGGCACGCCCTGGGGTCTCGCCCGGCATCGCTGGGTCTGGATCAAGTTCTGGATCACCCTGGCCACCGCGGCCGCGACCGTCTTCGCCCTGCGCCCGGAGATCGAGCATGCGGCGGCAGCCGGGGTGCCGGACGCCAGTCTGGTGGCGGCGCCGGCGGTGTCGACGACGGCCTATCTCTTCATGACCGCGATCTCGGTGCTGAAGCCGTGGGGGCTGACCCGAAGGGGCTGCCGGGCACGTTCTCATAAAGCGGTGGACGGACGATCAGTTCGTCAGACAGCCTGAGATCCATGCCGACCTCGCTCGCCCCGCTCGACCAGCTCCCCATCAGAAGTCTCACCGTGGAGGACCTCACCGCCTGCGCCGACCTCTCCGAGGACCGGGGCTGGCTTCGCGAGGAACACAAGTGGAGCCTGCTGCTCACCGCCGGGACCGGGTACGGCATCGACGATCCGGCAGGCAAGGGGCTGGTCGCCGCCTGCGTGGTCACCTCGTACGGGCCTGGACTGGCCGCGATCGGCATGGTGCTGGTCGCCGAGCGGTACGCCCGCCAGGGCGTGGGGCGTCGGCTGATGCTCCATGTGCTGGAGGAGGCCGGGGACACCCCGCTCACGCTGCACGCGACCCCGAACGGGCAGCCTCTCTACGAGCAGCTCGGCTTCGTCGAGACGGGCCGCGCGGAGATGGTCAAGGGCCGCTTCACTCCGACGGAACCGGCCCCGGACATCCCGACCCGCCCCGCCACGGCGGACGACCTTCAGGCGATCCTGCGCCTGGACGCCGAGATCTTCGGGCTGGATCGCACCCACATGATCACGCGCCTGCCCGCCTTCGCGGACCAGCTCCACGTCACCGAGGCGGACGGAGAGATCACCGGCTTCGCGGCGGCCTGGCCGAACATGGACACCCATGTCATCGGCCCCCTGATCGCCCGGGACACAGCGACCGCGCAGGCCCTCGTCGCCTCCCTGGCCGCCACCACGGATCGCCCCCTGCGCACGGACATCGATGTGCGCCACACGTCCTTGCTGCGCTGGCTCAAGACGAACGGCCTCACCCCGATCGCGTTCAACGCGGTCATGGTGCGCTCGCCGGCCGGGCTGCCGGGCGACTGGAGCCGCCGATTCGCGCCCCTCACGGTGGCAGCGGGATAAGCCCCGAGTAATTGCACACGCGGGCTATTGCAGTCATCGTCTACTCTGGGAGAAGCCGCTCCGGACCAAGGAGAGACCATGACCGCGACCGACCCCGCACTCACCGCCCTCTCCCAGGGCTGGTGTGCCCTCTCGCTGCTGCACGGCAGGATCGAATCCCACATCGAGCGCGCGCTGGAGGCCAAGCACAGCCTGAGCATGCGCGAGTACTCGCTGCTCGATGTGCTCAGCCGCCAGCACAGCGGTCCCGGCGGGCACCTCCAGATGAAGCAGGTCGCGGACGCCGTCGTACTCAGCCAGAGCGCCACCACCCGGCTGGTGACCCGCCTGGAGGACCGCGGCCTGCTCACGCGCTACCTCTGCGCCACCGACCGACGCGGCATCTACACCGATGTCACCGAAGCCGGCCTGAAGCTGCTCGAAGAGGCACGGCCCACCAACGACGGGGCGTTGCGCGAGGCACTTGACGAGGCGGCGAAGAATCCGGAGCTGACCCCCCTGGTCCGCGTCGTCGAAGGGCTGCCCGTTCCGGCCTAGCCGGACTGGTCCGGGGCGCATTCTGCGCCCCGCCGGCCTCTGAGGTGTTTCACGTGAAACAACGGGGTCAGAGCCCGCGCCAGCCCGCCTCGTCGACTCCGCCGGGCACCGCCTCGCCCTGCTCGTACGGCTCCCGGGTGAAGACGAAGGAAGCAAGATCAAGATGGCTCATCGAGCCGTCCGCCCGCCGCACCACGCGCAGCGTCTCCCCCTCGTAGTAGCCGTTCAGCCCGATCCACCCACCGCCCGGCAGCGCCCGGAAGGTCGCCCGTCGTCCGGCGCCGCGCAGCGGTTCGAGGACCACACTCCGGTCCGACCCCAACCGCAGCCCGTACGCGTACGTTCCCCAGTACCAGGGCCCGGTCAGCTCCAACAGCTCCTGGTCGACCTCGGCCTCGGGCAACGGCCGCCACGGCTCGGGGAACCTGGGCTCGGCCTCCGCCACGATCCGTACGAGGTCCGCGGCCACCACCGACGTCAGCGGCCCCGAGGTCGCGTTGGCAAGCGCCACCGCCCCAAGCCCGTCCTCGACGCTCACCCAGAGGCAGGCGACGAAACCGGGCAGCGAGCCGGTGTGACCGATCAGCGTCCGGCCGTCCTTGCGCACCAGTTGGAGGCCAAGACCGTAGCCACCCTCCCAATCGCCGGCGCCGGGCGGCGCCGCCGGCGTACGCATCTCCTCGACGGAAGCCGCGCTGAGCACTCGGTCGTCGCCCTGAGCGAGGAATCCGGCGAAGCGGCAGAGGTCCTCGGCCGTCGACCAGAGCTGTCCGGCCGGCGCCATCACCCCCAGGTGCTCGGACGGTTCGGGCAGCATCACATCGGCCCAGGGATGCACAGCCCAGCCCCCGGCATGGGGAGCCACCGGCTGCACGCTCGTACGCGTCAGCCCCAGAGGCTCCAGGATCTCGCCACGCAGCGCTTCCTCCCACGACACTCCCCGGACCTGCTCGATCAGCGAACCGAGCAGTGTGTAGCCGGGGTTGGAGTAGTGATGCCGACGACCCGCAGGGTGAACGAGAGGGGCGTCGCCCAGGACGTCGGCCAGCTCGGGCCGGACGGTCCCGGGTGTCCGTTCCCACCACGGCGCCGGCGTCTCGGCCGCGAGCCCGGCACTGTGCCCGAGGAGCTGGGCGATGGTCACCTCGCCCACCCTCGTACCCGAAAGGTGTTTCTCCAAGAGGTCGTTCAGATCCAGAAGCCCCTCGTCACGGAGCCGCATCACCAGAACGGCGGTGAACACCTTGGTGAGGGAGCCGATCCGGTACTGCGTGTCGGCGTCCGGGGCATGTCCGTCGACACAGCTGCGCGACCCGCTCCACACCATCGCCCCGTCACGGGCCACCGCCCCGACGAACGAAGGCGACCTCCCCTCGGACTGGGCGACGGCTACGCGGTGCAAGAGGGCTCGTTCGGTGCTGGGAAGCAGAACGTCGAAGGGTGAGGTCATGCGTCGATCCAACGCCGTCACATCGCCGGAGTCGACCGTATTTCACCCGCGGCGGACGAACGCGTGCTGCGCGCACGGTCCCGCAGGCGCGACGAGGCCGGATCACGCGACGGCGGTCCCCTCAAGCTCGACCATCTGGCCGGGGATCGCCAGTCGCGTCACCCCGAGCATCGTGGTGGTCGGCGCCACCCCGGCGGCACCCAACCGCCCCGCCAGCACGCCGTAGTGCTGGAAAAGCAGATCGACGTCGGTCGTGTACACGTTGAGCCGGACGAGGTTCGTGAGAGACATGTCGGCCTCGCCGAGCACGGCCTCCAGATTGTCGATGCTCAGCGCCAACTGCGCCGCCATGTCACCGTCATGCTGGGGCTTGCCGTCGCCGCTCATCGCCGTCTGCCCCGAGATGTACAGGGTTCGTGTGTGCCCGGAGACGACCTCGCCCTGGTTGAATCCCATCTCCACCGACCACGTCACCGGGTTGACCGCCGTTCGTTCCACTGCCACATCAGCTCCATTCGATTCGTCGGGAGTGCGCACGTCCACCAGCTCGATAGCCGCCGGCTGTGACGTCGCATCAACGAGCCTCCCAACGAATCACGACACCCTCAGTCATGTATTCCGTTAACGTTCTCGCGTGCGCGCCGACCGCTTGGTCTCACTGGTCCTGCTGCTGCGTCAGCGCGGTCGACTGACAGCGGACACGCTGGCCCGCGAGCTGGAGGTATCCACTCGCACCGTGCTGCGCGACATCGAGGCGCTGTCCACGGCCGGCGTCCCGGTCTACGCCGAGCGTGGCAGGCACGGCGGTTTCGCGCTGTTGCCCGGTTTCCAGACCGAGCTCATCGGGCTGAACCACGACGAGGCCCTCGCCCTGCTGACCGCCGGATCAGGGCGCGGCGAGGCGGTGTTGGGGCTCGGCTCGGCGCTCGCTTCGGCCATGCGGAAGGTGGTCGACGCGCTGCCCGAGGGCCACCGGGCCACCGCGAGCGACGCGGCCCAGCGCTTTCTCGTCGACCCGGAGACCGACCTGCTCTCACGCCGGCTGGTCACTGAGCAGGTACCCGACACCACGATGATCGAGGTCCGGCGCGCGGTGCTCGCCGGACACAAGCTGCGCATCCACTACGCGGCTGTGGACCAGACCCCGAAGTGGCGCACGGTGGACCCGATCGGCCTGGTCACCGTACGCGACCAGGGCTACTTGCTGGCCACGAGATCGGGCGCGGACCGTACCTACCGGCTGTCCCGGATCTTGGCCGCCGAGGAACTCCCCGAAGCGGCACAGCGACCGAACCGGGTCGACCTGGACCGGATCTGGCGTGAACGCTCCGCACGGTTTCTCTCCGGCGGCGACCACATCACCGTGCTGGTACGGGTGAACCCGACGCGGCGGGAGGACCTGCTGGACACCGCGCTGGCCGTCCGCGCAGAAGAACCCGACGCGGACTGCTGGCTGCGGCTGGAGGTGACCTTCCAAGATTCCCGACACGCCGAATGGGCGCTGTGGCAGCTCAGCACGGACGCGGAAGCCCTGGCCCCGCAGTCGTTGCGCGCCTCCCTGCGCGACCGCGCCGCCGCGATTGCCACCCGCTACGGAGACTCGTCCTGAGGGATCAGGTCTGCGCCATGTCGACGAAGCGGGAGTAGTGACCCTGGAAGGCCACCGTGATCGTCGCCGTCGGGCCGTTTCGGTGCTTGCCCACGATGATGTCCGCCTCGCCCGCGCGCGGGGACTCCTTCTCGTACGCGTCCTCACGGTGCAGCAGGATCACCATGTCCGCGTCCTGCTCGATCGAGCCGGATTCACGCAGGTCGGAGACCATCGGCTTCTTGTCGGTGCGCTGCTCGGGGCCACGGTTCAGCTGTGAGAGCGCGATCACCGGCAGCTCGAGCTCCTTGGCCAGAAGCTTCAGGTTTCGCGACATGTCCGAGACCTCCTGCTGTCGGCTCTCGGACCGCTTGGAGCCGCCCGACTGCATCAGCTGGAGGTAGTCGATGACCACGAGCTTGAGACCGGCGCGCTGCTTGAGCCGACGGCACTTGGCGCGGATCTCCATCATCGACAGGTTCGGGGAGTCGTCGATGTAGAGCGGGGCCTGCGAGACGTCCGGCATCCGGCGGGCCAGCCGGGTCCAGTCCTCGTCCGTCATGGTTCCGGAGCGCATGTGGTGCAGCGCGACCCGGGCTTCCGCGGAGAGAAGGCGCATCGCGATCTCGTTGCGGCCCATTTCGAGGGAGAAGATGACGCTCGGCAGGTTGTGCTTGATGGAGCAGGCCCGGGCGAAGTCGAGGGCGAGGGTCGACTTACCCATGGCGGGACGGGCCGCGATGATGATCATCTGGCCCGGGTGGAGTCCGTTGGTGAGCTGGTCGAGGTCGGTGAAGCCCGTCGGCACACCGGTCATCTCGCCGCTGCGGGAGCCGATCGCCTCGATCTCGTCGAGCGCGCCCTCCATGATGTCGCCGAGCGGCAGATAGTCCTCGGTGGTGCGCTGCTCGGTGACCGCGTAGATCTCGGCCTGGGCCGAGTTCACGATCTCGTCGACATCGCCGTCGGCCGCGTATCCCATCTGCGTGATCTTGGTGCCGGCCTCCACGAGCCGACGCAGGACGGCGCGCTCGTGGACGATCTCCGCGTAGTACGCGGCGTTGGCCGCCGTCGGCACCGACTGGACGAGCGTGTGCAGATACGAGGCTCCGCCGACGCGGGTGATCTCGCCGCGCTTGGTGAGCTCGGCGCCGACCGTGATGGGGTCGGCGGGCTCGCCCTTGGCGTACAGGTCGAGGATGGCCGCATAGACCGTCTCGTGGGCCGGCTTGTAGAAGTCGTGGCCCTTGATGATCTCCACGACGTCGGCGATGGCGTCCTTGGAGAGCAGCATGCCGCCGAGGACGGACTGCTCGGCGTCGAGATCCTGCGGGGGCACCCGCTCGAAGCCGGAGAGACCGCTGTCCCAGGGGCCGCTGTCGCCGCCTCGGTCGTGCTGGTCCTCACGGCCACGTCCGCGCCCACGGCCCTCGCCGCGGGGTCGTGCGACGGGCAGCCGGTCACTCGGTCCGCTGTCGGCCCAGGGGTCGTCCAAGGGCTCGGGAATGCTCATCCAGCCACCTCCTCCCGTCCGCTCCGCGGACCTAGCCGTGCCACTCTTTCTTACGCCACGGCTCGGACAAACAAGAGGCTTTGACTCCGCTTCTGGCGCGTCGGGCGCCGGACCACGGTAGGCCCGCGGGCACCGTCAGCCAATCTGGTTATCCACAGGGCCTGTGGGTGAAGCACCAGATGCTGTGGAGAACTCCACAGAACCTGTGCACGGACCGGGGGACAGCCATGTGGACAAACTCATAGCCGGCCCCGCTCCACCGCCCTGACCTGGCCTTTTTCCATCCACGGGCTGTGGGGGAGAAAAACTTCTTGCTCCGGATCAAGATCAGAACAAACGGCGCACACCCGAAGGCCGGAGCACGCCACTTGTAAGGACCCTTAGGGCATTGCATCTCTTACCTGTGGAAGATTAGATTGGGCCCCATGACCCAGGCTCCCCCGACCCCCAAGGTCGCCCGCCGGCAGCACGACCGAGAGATCATCTCGCTCGCCGTCCCGGCCTTCGGTGCGCTCGTCGCCGAGCCGCTCTTCCTCATGGTCGACAGCGCCATTGTCGGCCACCTCGGCACTCCACAGCTCGCCGGTCTTGCCATCGCGGCAGCCCTGCTCGCCACCGCCGTCAGCGTCTTCGTCTTCCTCGCCTACGCCACCACGGCCGCCGTCGCCCGTCGTGTGGGAGCCGGGGACCTCCCGGCCGCCATCCGCCAGGGCATGGACGGCATCTGGCTCGCGCTCCTGCTGGGCGGAGCCGTCGTCGTGCTCACGCTGCCCACCGCTCCCTGGCTGGTCGACGTCTTCGGTGCCTCCGACACCGCCGCCCCCTACGCCATCACCTATCTGCGCATCTCCAGCCTCGGCATCCCGGCGATGCTCGTCGTCCTGGCCGCCACGGGTGTCCTGCGCGGCCTCCAGGACACCCGCACACCGCTGTACGTGGCCATCGGCGGCTTCGCGGCCAACGCGCTCCTCAACGTGGGCCTGGTGTACGGCGCCGGCATGGGCATCGCCGGTTCCGCCTGGGGCACGGTCATCGCCCAATGCGGCATGGCAGCCGCCTATCTCGTCGTGGTCGTCCGCGGCGCCCGGCGCCACGGCGCCTCACTGCGCCCGGACGCGGCCGGCATACGCGCCAGCGCCCAGGCGGGCGTCCCGCTCCTGGTCCGTACGCTCTCCCTGCGCGCGGTCCTGATGATCGCCACGGCCGTCGCCGCCCGGCTCGGCGATGCCGAGGTCGCCGCCCACCAGATCATCCTGGCCTTGTGGAGCCTGATGGCCTTCGCTCTCGACGCGATCGCCATCGCGGGACAGGCCATCATCGGCCGGTACCTCGGCGCCGACGACGCCGAAGGGGCACGGCAGGTCTGCCGGCGCATGGTCCAGTGGGGTGTGGTCTCCGGCATCATGCTGGGCCTACTGATCGTCGTAGCCCGCCCGCTCTTCATCCCACTCTTCACCAGCGACACGGCGGTCCAGAACACCCTGCTCCCGGCCCTGCTGGTCGTCGCGGTGTCCCAGCCGATCTCCGGCGTGGTCTTCGTCCTGGACGGCGTCCTGATGGGCGCGGGCGACGGCCCCTACCTGGCCTGGGCGATGCTGCTCACCCTGGCCGTCTTCGCCCCGGTCGCGCTCCTGGTCCCCGCCATGGGTGGTGGACTGACCGCGCTGTGGTGGGCGATGACGCTGATGATGATCGTCCGGATGCTGACGCTCTGGCTGCGCTCCCGCTCCGGCCGGTGGATCGTCACAGGAGCCACCCGCTGAGATGTTTCACGTGAAACGGCGGAAGGGCCGCCCCCCCGGGGGGGGGCCCCTCCGGACCCCGGGGGGTATAAACAACAGAAGCGGCCGGCGACCCAAGGGG
>NZ_JBHWJZ010000006.1:0-91395 GCF_042731085.1 Streptomyces sp. NPDC059875 | reverse complement strand
CTGTGGGGGGGCCCCCCCGCTCGGGCGGGTTGATCTACACGGCCCCCCCCGTTTTTTTTTTTTCCGTGTACCGGGGGGCCGGCCCGCCCCGGGGGGGGGCGCCCCTTCCGTACTGCTGAGAGCAGCGTTACGCGGCGACGACCTCGACGCCGAGCTTCGCGGCAACCTCGGGGTGCAGACGCACGGACACCTGGTGCGAGCCCAGGGTCTTGATCGGCGAACCGAGCTCGACGCGACGCTTGTCGACGTCGGGGCCACCCGCGGACTTGATCGCCGTGGCGATGTCGGCCGGGGTCACGGAGCCGAAGAGGCGGCCGGCGTCGCCGGAGCGAACGGCCAGACGCACCTTCACGCCCTCGAGCTGGGCCTTGATCTCGTTGGCCTGCTCGATGGTCGCGATCTCGTGGATCTTGCGGGCGCGGCGGATCTGCGCCACGTCCTTCTCGCCACCCTTGGTCCAGCGGATCGCGAAACCACGCGGGACCAGGTAGTTGCGAGCGTATCCGTCCTTGACGTCGACGACATCGCCGGCGGCACCGAGGCCAGAGACCTCGTGGGTCAGGATGATCTTCATTTTTCGGTCACCCTTCCCTTATCGCGCGGTGGACGTGTAGGGCAGCAGCGCCATCTCACGGCTGTTCTTGACGGCCGTGGCGACGTCACGCTGGTGCTGCGTGCAGTTGCCGGTCACGCGGCGGGCACGGATCTTGCCGCGGTCGGAAATGAACTTCCGCAGCATGTTCGTGTCCTTGTAGTCCACGTACGCGGTCTTGTCCTTGCAGAACGCGCAGACCTTCTTCTTAGGCTTGCGCACAGGCGGCTTCGCCATGGTGTTTCTCCTGTGTGATCAAGAAGTTTGGGTACGAGCTCTCTTCGAGGGGAGTGCCCTAGAAGGGAGGCTCGTCCGAGTAGCCGCCGCCGCTGCTGGAGTTTCCACCCCAGCCGCCGCTTCCGCCGCCCTGCTGCTGGCCGCCACCGGCCGGCGCGCTGGTCGCCCACGGGTCGTCGGCGGGAGCACCGCCGCCACCCTGCTGGCCACCACCGGAGCTTCCGCCCCAGCTGCCGCCGCCCTGCTGGCCGCCCCCGCCGCCGTAGCCACCCTGGCCACCGCGACCGGTGGTCTTGGTGACCTTGGCCGTGGCGTTCTTGAGGCTGGGGCCGACTTCCTCGACGTCCAGCTCGTAGACCGTGCGCTTGACGCCCTCGCGGTCCTCGTACGACCGCTGCTTCAGCCGGCCCTGCACGACGACGCGCATGCCTCGCTGAAGCGACTCGGCGACGTTCTCCGCCGCCTGACGCCAGACCGAGCAGGTCAGGAACAGGCTCTCGCCGTCCTTCCACTCATTGGTCTGACGGTCGAAGGTGCGGGGGGTGGACGCGATACGGAACTTCGCGACCGCCGCACCGGACGGGGTGAAGCGCAGCTCGGGGTCGTCGACAAGATTGCCGACGACCGTGATGACGGTCTCGCCTGCCATTGGATGAACCTCTCGGCGGGATTGCTTCTGGCTGCTTACTGCTACTCGAACCCGATGACCTCTGAGCTAGATGCTCAGTGGGTCTCGGGACGGAGGACCTTGGTCCGGAGGACCGACTCGTTCAGGTTCATCTGTCGGTCGAGCTCCTTGACGACCGCAGGCTCGGCCTGCAGGTCGATGACCGAGTAGATGCCCTCGGGCTTCTTCTTGATCTCGTAGGCGAGACGACGACGGCCCCAGGTGTCGACCTTCTCGACCTTTCCGTTGCCCTCACGGACGACAGAAAGGAAGTTCTCGATCAGCGGGGAGACAGCGCGCTCCTCGAGATCGGGGTCGAGGATGACCATCACCTCGTAGTGACGCATGTGGAACCCACCTCCTTTGGACTCAGCGGCCACGGTCGTTCCGTGGCAGGAGGGTCGTGATGCGTAAGCAACGGTATCGGCCGCCACTGACAAACCCCCTCGGCGAGCGAGGAGACCGTCGGGGTCCTGGGTGGACCTGGGCAGACACCGGTGCAGACCGTACAGACTACCTGCACACCGGCTTCCGGTTGAAATCCGGTGGTGGGGGGACGCAATCTGTACACATCGGATGTCGGCGGCGCTAGGATGCGCCGCCTTCCCGGCAGGCACGCCAGGAGGTGCCCCATGGCTCAGGCAATGCGACCCGACCCCGGACATTCCCTTCTCGCCACCGACGGCAAGCCCCACCCGCTCCAGGACACCCTGATGGGGGTGACGCTCTTCCTGGGCGTCCTCTCCTTCATCACCGCGCAGTTCCACGACCTGCACGTGCTGGCTTCCTGGGCCGGGCTGATCGGCATCGTGACCGGCGCATTCGGACAGTTCGTCTCCGTGACCACCAGGGAACGCTTCGTCCTGATCGTCGGACTCGGCGCCTCGGCGGTGGGCTTCTATCTCGGCATGTTCTACGGGGGCCTCGCCTGAGACATCCCGGGTCGGCCGCCGGCCGTGGGCCACACGGCCCATGAGGGCGCTCCCCGGTCGCAGTAGGCTTCGGCGCGTGAGCCGGAGCCCCTGTACCGATGGGGACACACCTGCCGAGGAGCGCCCCGCATGAGCCTGACCCTGAGGACCATCAGCCGTGAGCAGCATCTGGCATTCATCCAGAGCCAGCCCGCGGCGAGCCACTGCCAGGTCCCGGCGTGGGCTGATGTGAAGACCGAGTGGCGCTCGGAGAACCTGGGTTGGTTCGACAAGTCCGGCGAGCTCGTCGGCGCGGGCCTCGTGCTCTACCGCCAGCTGCCGAAGATCAAGCGCTACCTGGCCTATCTCCCCGAGGGCCCGGTCATCAACTGGTACGCCCCCAACCTCGACGACTGGCTGCAGCCGATGCTCGCGCATCTCAAGCAGCAGGGCGCCTTCTCCGTGAAGATGGGCCCCCCGGTCGTCATCCGGCGCTGGGACTCCGCCGCCATCAAGTCCGGAATCCAGGACCCGGACGTGAAGCGCCTGAAGGACGTCGAGGCCACGCACATCGAGCCGCGTGCCTTCGAAGTCGCCGACCGGCTGCGGAAGATGGGCTGGCAGCAGGGCGAGGACGGCGGCGCCGGCTTCGGCGACGTCCAGCCCCGCTACGTCTTCCAGGTGCCCCTCGGGAACCGCTCCCTCGACGACGTCCTCAAGGGCTTCAACCAGCTCTGGCGCCGCAACATCAAGAAGGCCGACAAGGCCGGCGTCGAGGTCGTCCAGGGCGGCTACGAGGACCTCGCCGAGTGGCAGCGGCTGTACGAGATCACGGCCGTCCGCGACCACTTCCGCCCGCGTCCGCTCTCGTACTTCCAGCGCATGTGGACCGTCCTGAACAACGAGGACCCCAACCGGATGCGGCTGTACTTCGCGCGCCACAACGGGGTGAACCTGTCCGCGGCCACCATGCTCGTGGTCGGCGGCCACGTCTGGTACTCCTACGGAGCCTCGGACAACATCGGCCGCGAGGTCCGGCCCTCGAACGCGATGCAGTGGCGGATGCTGCGTGACGCCTACGCGATGGGCGCGACCGTCTACGACCTGCGCGGCATTTCGGACTCGCTGGACGAGACCGACCACCTCTTCGGCCTCATCCAGTTCAAGGTGGGCACGGGCGGCGAGGCGGTGGAGTACGTCGGCGAATGGGACTTCCCGCTCAACAAGCTCCTGCACAAGGCGCTCGACATCTACATGTCGCGCCGCTGACGGTTGCGTAGTCTCGTACGTAATCTCGTAGGTCTCGTACATACCTTTGATACACCGCAGCCATCAGAAAGGTTCCGGGCCGGCCATGGCGCTCTCCCTCTACGTCGACACCGCTCGCTGGCGGGCGCACCAGAAGACCGTGATCGACCAGTTCCCCGGACTGATCCCCGTCTGCAAGGGCAACGGCTACGGCTTCGGCCATGAGCGGCTCGCCGACGAGGCGGCCCGCTTCGGCTCGGACATGCTCGCCGTCGGCACCACGTACGAGGCCGCGAAGATCAAGGACTGGTTCGGCGGCGACCTGCTCGTCCTCACCCCCTTCCGGCGGGGCGAGGAGCCGGTGCCGCTGCCCGACCGGGTGATCCGCTCCGTGTCGTCCGTGGACGGCGTGCACGCCCTCGTCGGCGCGCGCGTCGTCATCGAGTGCATGAGCTCGATGAAGCGCCACGGCATCCTCGAGGAGGACCTCGGCCGGCTGCACGCCGCCATCGAGGACGTACGGCTCGAGGGCTTCGCCCTCCACCTGCCCCTGGACCGCACGGACGGCACCGACGCGGTCGAGGAGGTCATCGCCTGGATGGACCGGCTGCGGGCCGCCCGGCTGCCGCTGCACACCATGTTCGTGAGCCATCTGCGGGCCGAGGAGCAGGCCCGGCTCCAGCAGCAGTTCCCGCAGACCCGGTTCCGCGCCCGGATCGGCACCCGGCTCTGGCTGGGCGACCACGAGGCGACCGAGTACCGCGGCGCCGTCCTGGACGTCACCCGGGTCGCCAAGGGCGACCGCTTCGGCTACCGCCAGCAGAAGGCCGCCTCGGACGGCTGGCTGGTGGTCGTCGCCGGTGGAACGTCGCACGGAGTGGGCCTGGAGGCCCCCAAGGCGATGCACGGCGTGATGCCGCGTGCGAAGGGCGTGGCCCGCGCCGGTCTGGCGACCGTCAACCGGAACCTCTCGCCGTTCGTCTGGGCCGGCAAGCAGCGCTGGTTCGCCGAGCCGCCGCACATGCAGGTGTCGATCCTGTTCGTCCCCTCCGACGCCCAGGAGCCGAAGGTCGGCGACGAACTGGTGGCCCACCTGCGGCACACCACCACGCAGTTCGACCGCCTCGTCGAGCGCTGAGCCACCCGGGGTCCCGCGCTACTCCCGCGGGACTCCCCACTCCACTCGCGGCCCCTCGACGGCCATGGCGGCGTGCCGGGCCGGGTGCGCGGCCCTGCCCCGTACGAAGACGTCCTCCGCGCCGTCCAGGACGCCCCCTGAGGGGTCGTCCGAGCCGTCCTGACGCACCACGTCCCGCTCGGGCGCCAGGATGTCCCGCACGACCACGGCGCACAGGTAGAGCGTGCCGAGCAGGTGCAGGACGATCGCGAAGTGGTAGCCGTCCGTCGGCAGGCCCTGCTTGTTGCCGCTCATGGTGAAGGCCAGGTACATCCAGATGCCCAGGAAGTACATGACCTCGCAGGCCTGCCAGATCAGGAAGTCGCGCCACCGCGGCCGGGCCAGCGCGGCCAGCGGGACGAGCCACAGGACGTACTGCGGCGAGTACACCTTGTTGGTCAGCACGAACGCGGCCACGATCAGGAACGCGAGCTGGACGAAGCGGGGCCGGCGGGGTGCGGTGAGCGTCAGGACGCCGAGACCCACGCAGGCGAGCAGCATCAGCAGTATCGCGAAGGTGTTCGCCGTACCCGGCGCGATCGGCTCTCCGCTGCGCTGGCTGATCAGCAGCCAGATCGATCCGAAGTCGATGTTCCGCTCGGTGCTGAAGGTGTAGAACTGCTTCCACCCCTCGGGCGCGAGCAGCATGATCGGCAGATTCACCGCGAGCCAGGCGCCCGCCGCACCGAGCAGCGCCGCCCCGTACTCCCGCCACCGCCAGGCCCGCCAGCACAGCAGCAGCAGCGGTCCGAGGAGCAGGACCGGGTAGAACTTGGCGGCGGTCGCGAGGCCGATGAGGATGCCGGCCGCGAGCGGACGTCCGCGTGACCACATCAGCACGGCGGCGGAGGTCAGCGCGACGGCCAGCAGATCCCAGTTGACGGTGGCGGTGAGCGCGAACGCGGGGGCCAGGGCGACGAGCAGCCCGTCCCAGGGCCGACGGCGGTGGGTGCGCGCCACACAGACGGCCATGACGGCGGCGCAGACCATCAGCATGGCCGCGTTGACCATCCAGTAGATCTGCTCACGGTGCATCAAATCGCTGCCACCGGGCGTCAGCCAGGCCGCGACCTGCATGAACAGACCGGTCAGGACCGGGTACTCCAGGAACTCTATGTCGCCGCTCAGGCGGTCGAAGTACGGCACCAGGCCCTCGGCGAACCCGCGCCCGGCGAAGAGGTGCGGGATGTCGGAGTAGCAGGCGTGGGTGTACTGGGACGTGGTGCCCCGGAACCAGGCCCAGTCGTAGCACGGGATCTTCTGCACCATCCCGAGGGCAAACATCCCGATGGCCACCAGTGCGATCACCCGCACGGGGGTGAGGGGGCCGGTGCCGAGCAGCGCCCGGCGGCCGATCGGCCCGCCGATCAGTTCGCTGCCCGCCGCTGCGACCTCGTCGCGGCGGGTGGGGCACACCACCGGCGGGTCCTGCGGCCGGTCCTGAGGCGGACTCGTCTTGTGGAGGCTCGGCATGGGGGACATCCTGCCGTACGTCCCCCCGAGAAACGGTGAGGGCCGCCGCCCCCGGCGACGTACCTGGGGTACGTGTCGGGGACGGCGGCCCTCAGGGCCGTGCCGGGCGGGGCCCGGCGGGCGGATCAGCCGCCGCCCAGCCAGCCTGTTCCACCGTTGGGCTTGCCGGTTCCAGCGGTGTCGGTGCTCGTCGGCGTGGGTGTCGTCGGCGTCGAGGTCGCACCGCCGTCCGAGGCGCCGCCGTTGTCGTTGCCCGAGTTGGCGCCACCGTCCTGCCCGCCGTTCGTGCAGCCCCAGTCCCACACGCCACAGCTCTCGCCCGGGTCCGGCGACTTGCTGGGCTTCGAGGAAGGCGTCGACGAGGGCGTGGACGACGGCGTGGACGACGGGGTCTGCGAAGGCGTCGGCGTCGGGCTGGAGGCGCCTCCGCCGTAGACGATCTCCGCGTCGAGGTCCTCCGGCTCCGGGAAGGACTCGACCTTCATGTCCTCGAGCGCGTCGGTCATGTAGTCCTTCCAGATCTGCGAGGGGAAGGACGAACCGTGGATCTTGGGCTGGTTGCCCGTGCCGAACATGGACTCGAACTTGCGCTTGGTGTTGCTCGCGTCGTCGTCGAAGCGGTACATGTCGATCGCGGTCGACAGGTTCGGGGTGTATCCGACGAACCAGGCGGAGTTGTTGCCGTCGGTGGTACCCGTCTTGCCGGCGACGTCACGACCCGGGATGGCGGCCTTCCGGCCGGTGCCCTTCGGGTTCTCGACGACATCGCGCAGGACGTCGGTGACATTGCTGGCGATGGCCGTCGAGAAGGCGCGCTTGGGCGTCGCCTTGTGCTCGTAGACCGTCCCCTTCTTCGACTCGATCTTCTTCACGGAGTACGGCTCGATCTGCTCGCCGTTGTTCGCGAAGGTCGCGTACGCGCCTGCCATCCGGATCGCGCTGGGGTCGGAGATGCCGAGGGAGAACGACGGCACGTTGGCCTTCACCAGGGAGCTCTCCCGCAGACCTGCCTTCACCGCCGTCTCGCGGACCTGGTCGATCCCGACGTCCATGCCGAGCTGCACGTAGGGCGAGTTGGCGGAGCGGATCATCGCCTCGCGGAGGCTCATGGGGCCGTAGTCCGCGTCGTCGTCGTTGACCTGCAGCCACTCCTTGCCGTTCTCGTCGTGCCAGACCGTGCCGTCGTAGTTCTTGACCTTCAGCTTGTTCTTGCCGGAGTAGCGGCTCTTGTTCGGGTCGACGATCTTGCGCGTGGTCTCGTCCTGGACGGGCGGCTCGGACTTGTCCCGTACGCCGTACTCCATGGCCGCGGCCAGGACGAACGGCTTGAAGGTCGATCCGACCTGCGCACCCGTCTGGTCGGCGTTGTTGGTGAAGTGCTTGGTGGCGTCGGTGCCGCCGTAGATGGCGACGATCTCACCGGTCTTGGGGTCGACCGAGGCGCCGCCGAACTGGACGTGGGTGTCCGTCTTCGGCCGCTCCTTCGGGTCGATGTGCTTGGCGTAGACCTTCTTGATCGAGTCCTCGAGCGCCTTGACCTTCTTCTTGTCGAAGGTCGTGTAGATCCGGTAGCCGCCGAGGGCGAGATCCTTCTCGGTGATCTCCGAGTTGTTGACGAGGTTGGCCTTGGCCGTGCTGACCAGATAGCCGATCTGGCCGGTCAGCTGGGCGTTCTTCTTCAGGGGCTGCACCTTGGGGAACGTCGGGTACTTCGCCCGCTCCGCGGGGTCGAGGTGACCGTCGTTGACCATCTCGCCGAGGATCCAGTTCCACCGCTCGGTGGCACGGTCCGTGTTCGCCTCCGCCGTCGCCTTCGGGTCGATGTCGGTGGAGCCCGCGGGGTCGTAGTAGGTCGCGCCCTTGAGCAGGGAGGCGAGGAAGGCGGACTCGCTGACGTTGAGCTTGTCGGCGTCCTTGTTGAAGTACGTCCGGGCCGCGGCCTGGATGCCGTAGGCACCGCGACCGTAGTACGCGGTGTTCAGATAGCCCGCCATGATGTCGGGCTTCTCCATCTCGGCGCCGACCTTTATGGAGATGAAGAGCTCCTGGACCTTTCGCGTCAGGGTCTGCGACTGGTCGTTGAGCATGTTGTTCTTCACGAACTGCTGGGTGATGGTCGAGCCGCCCTGGGTCTGCCCGCCCTTGGCCATGTTCCAGACGGCACGGCCGATACCCATCGGGTCGATGCCCGAGTCTTCCTTGAACGTCTTGTTCTCGGCCGAGATCACCGCGTCCTGCATGTGCTTCGGAATCTTCTCGATCCCGATGATCTGGCGGTTGACCTCACCACCGGTCGCGGCCATCTGCGAGCCGTCGGCCCAGTAGTAGACGTTGTTCTGCGCCGTGGCGGCATCGGCCGGCTCGGGGATCACCACCTGCGAGTACGCGATCGTCGCCGCACCCATCACACCGCCGAAGAACACCAGGCAGAGCCCGGTGACGAGCTTCCACGAGGGCATCCAGCGGCGCCAGCCGTACTTGCCGTACCGCGGGTAGTCGATCACCCTCTTCTTGCCCGGCGGACGGTCACCACCGCGGCCGCGGCCCGGACCGCCCTGGCCGCCGCCTCCACCGCCGCGCCGGCCACCGCCGTGGCCGCCGGCGCCGCCGCCTCCGTCAGGGGTGCGCCGACGGCTGCCGCCGCGCTGTGCCGCGCGACGGGCCTCGGCCCGCCCTCCGTAGGTTCGTTCCTCTCCGTACCCGGACGAAGGGGATCCCGTACCGACATCCCGCGCCTGGGCCGACCTACGGCCCATGGGCTGCTGGGCAGCGCGTCGGGCCGCCGCGCGGCCGCCACTCGGCGGCTGCGACTGCGGCAATTTGCGACGGTGCTCGCTCATCGAACGACTACTCCTCGGGCAGGCGCATGCGCCTGGAAGCGGCAGTTGAGTTCCGGTCCCCCCGAAATGCGGACGGCCGAGTCTCATCGAAGACTCCTCCGTACCGCAGCCGGTCACCCGCATCACTGACGCCTTGCGGCGTCGCTCGGTTCCCGGTGCTCTGCATGCCGCACAGACTACGCACGGTCAAAACCTGCCTAGGGCCGAAGTTCACCCCAAATCAGGCAAGTCAATTGCTGTGAATTGACGATGTGACGCCGGTCACTACAGCCCCACTTGTCGCTGGAGACCGGCCGTTCTATCGTCATGATGTATCGAGTCGATACATCAGTGCGGCATAAGGGACCCGAAGGCGGAGGAGGCGGCGGATGAGCAGACGCTCGGGAATCCTCGAGTTCGCCGTTCTCGGCTTGCTCCGCGAAGCCCCGATGCACGGGTACGAGCTGCGGAAGCGGCTCAATACCTCGCTGGGCATCTTCCGGGCCTTCAGCTACGGGACCCTCTATCCCTGCCTCAAGACGCTGGTCGCCAACGGCTGGTTGATCGAAGAGCCGGGAAGTGCCCCCGAGGACGCGCTCGCCGCTTCACTCGCAGGGCGCCGCGCCAAGATCGTCTACCGGTTGACGGCCGAAGGTAAGGAGCACTTCGAAGAGCTCCTCTCCCACACCGGTCCGGACACCTGGGAGGACGAACACTTCGCCGCCCGCTTCGCCTTCTTCGGTCAGACCGAGCGCGAGGTGCGGATGCGGGTACTGGAAGGCCGCCGCAGTCGGCTGGAGGAGCGCCTGGAGAAGATGCGCGCCTCTCTGGCCCGCACGCGCGAGCGCCTCGACGACTACACGCTTGAGCTGCAGCGCCACGGCATGGAGTCCGTGGAGCGTGAAGTGCGCTGGCTGAACGAGCTCATCGAGAGCGAGCGGGCGGGGCGGGATCAGCGATCCGGCTCCGACGCCCCCGAGGGCACCGCTCAGCACGACAACGATTCTGGAGAAACGGGCGGCCTGCCCCGGCACGGGGGCAGTACCCGGCCGGATCCGTCCGACGACACCGCCAAGTGAAACCCTGCACCCCGCAGGGCTTCCACGATCACACAGGGAGCAACCGGAAATGGGTTCGGTTCGCGTAGCCATCGTCGGCGTGGGCAACTGCGCCGCCTCGCTGGTGCAGGGCGTCGAGTACTACAAGGACGCCGACCCGGCGACCAAGGTGCCCGGCCTGATGCACGTCCAGTTCGGCGACTACCACGTCGGTGACGTCGAGTTCGTCGCCGCCTTCGACGTCGATGCGAAGAAGGTCGGCCTCGACCTCTCCGACGCCATCGGCGCCAGCGAGAACAACACCATCAAGATCTGCGACGTCCCGAACGCGGGCGTCACGGTCCAGCGCGGCCACACCCTCGACGGCCTCGGCAAGTACTACCGCATGACCATCGAGGAGTCCGCCGAGGCTCCCGTGGACGTCGTCCAGGTCCTCAAGGACCAGCAGGTCGACGTGCTGGTCTGCTACCTGCCCGTGGGCTCCGAGGAGGCTGCGAAGTTCTACGCGCAGTGCGCCATCGACGCCAAGGTCGCGTTCGTCAACGCTCTCCCGGTCTTCATCGCCGGCACCAAGGAGTGGGCGGACAAGTTCACCGAGGCCGGTGTCCCGATCGTCGGTGACGACATCAAGTCCCAGGTCGGCGCCACCATCACGCACCGCGTGATGGCGAAGCTGTTCGAGGACCGCGGTGTCCGTCTTGAGCGCACCATGCAGCTCAACGTCGGCGGCAACATGGACTTCAAGAACATGCTCGAGCGCGACCGCCTCGAGTCGAAGAAGATCTCGAAGACGCAGGCCGTCACCTCGCAGATCCCCGACCGCGAGCTGGGCGAGAAGAACGTCCACATCGGTCCGTCGGACTACGTGGCCTGGCTGGACGACCGCAAGTGGGCGTACGTCCGCCTGGAGGGTCGCGCCTTCGGTGACGTTCCGCTGAACCTGGAGTACAAGCTCGAGGTCTGGGACTCCCCGAACTCGGCCGGTGTCATCATCGACGCCCTGCGCGCCGCGAAGATCGCCAAGGACCGGGGCATCGGTGGCCCGATCCTCTCCGCGTCCTCGTACTTCATGAAGTCCCCGCCGGTGCAGTACTTCGACGACGAGGCCTTCGCCAACGTCGAGAAGTTCATCAAGGGCGAGGTCGAGCGCTAAGACGCTGATCGAGTTCATCGATCGAGGGTCCCCGGTCTGACGCCCGGGGGCCCTCTTCGTATGTGAGTCTTGCTGCCATGTCCGTCGTACGTGATCTGCGCGTACTCCTGCGCCTGACGAACTTCCGCCGCCTCCTCGCCGTCCGTCTGCTCTCGCAGTGCGCCGACGGCGTCTACCAGGTGGCGCTGGCCACGTACGTCGTCTTCTCCCCCGAGAAGCAGACCTCCCCTGCCGCCATCGCCTCCGCCATGGCCGTCCTCCTGCTCCCGTACTCCCTCGTCGGCCCCTTCGCCGGCGTCCTCCTGGACCGCTGGCAACGACGCCAGGTCTTCCTCTACGGGAATCTCCTGCGGACACTCCTGGCCTGCGGCACAGCGGTGCTGATGCTGATCTCCGTACCCGACTGGCTCTTCTACGCCTCGGCCCTCTCGGTGACCGCCGTCAACCGCTTCGTCCTCGCGGGCCTCTCCGCCGCACTGCCCCGGGTCGTGGACGCCGAGCGACTCGTCGTCGCCAACTCCCTCTCGCCGACCGCCGGCACGGTGGCCGCGACGGCGGGCGGCGGTCTGGCCTTCGGGGTGCGACTGATCTCCGAGGAGTCCGACGCCGCGGTCGTGGTGCTGGGCGCGCTCCTCTATCTCTGCTCCGCCCTCGCCTCCCTACGGATGCCCCGAGAGCTCCTCGGCCCCGACCCGGACGAGATCCAGCCCCGGCTGCGCGCCGCGCTGACCTCGACGGCCCGCGGCCTCATGGGCGGACTGCGCCATCTGGCCGAGCGGCGGCCCGTGGTCCGCGCACTGGCCGCGGTGAGCCTGATGCGCTTCTGCTACGGCGCCCTGACGGTGACCGTGCTGATGCTCTGCCGCTACGCCTGGAGTTCCACGGAGTCGGAGGGGCTCGCCCTGCTGGGGCTGGCCGTCGCCATCTCCGGAGCGGGCTTCTTCGCGGCCGCCGTTCTCTCCCCCTGGGCGATCGGGCGGTTCGGCGCCTTTGGCTGGATGGCCGTGTGTGCGGGGGCGGCCGCTGCTCTGGAGCTCGCGCTGGGACTGCCCTTCGCGCAGACCCCTCTGCTGATCGCGGCCTTCGTGCTGGGGCTGACCACCCAGGGGGCCAAGATCGCGACGGACACGGTGGTGCAGACGTCGGTGGACGACGCCTACCGCGGACGAGTCTTCGCGCTCTACGACGTCCTCTTCAACGTCGCCTTCGTCGGCGCCGCCGCGGTCGCTGCGCTGATGCTCCCGCCGGACGGCCGGTCCGCCCCGCTCATCGTGCTGGTCGCCGTTCTCTACGCCTCGACCGCGCTGATGCTGGTGCGAGGACGGAAGAAGGGGTGATGTTTCACGTGAAACATCACCCCTCCCGATCTCCGTTCCGTCGATGTTTCACGTGAAACATCGACGGATCCGGCTCAGCTCTGAGTCGCCCACCACTCCTTGAGTGCCGCGACAGCCGCCTCGTGCTCCATCGGCCCGTTCTCCAGGCGCAGCTCCAGCAGGAACTTGTACGCCTGCCCGACGGCCGGCCCGGGTCGGATGCCCAGGATCTCCTGGATCTGGTTGCCGTCCAGGTCGGGCCGGATCGCGTCCAGCTCCTCCTGCTCCTGGAGCTGCGCGATCCGCTCCTCCAGGCCGTCATAGGCGCGCGAGAGCGCCCCGGCCTTGCGCTTGTTCCGCGTCGTGCAATCCGATCGAGTCAGCTTGTGCAGCCGCGAGAGCAGCGGGCCGGCGTCGCGCACATAGCGGCGCACGGCCGAGTCGGTCCACTCGCCGGTCCCGTAGCCGTGGAAGCGGAGGTGCAGCTCCACGAGGCGCGAGACATCCTTGATCATCTCGTTGGAGTACTTCAGCGCCGTCATCCGCTTCTTGGTCATCTTCGCGCCGACCACCTCGTGGTGGTGGAACGAGACCCGGCCGTCCTTCTCGAAGCGGCGGGTACGCGGCTTGCCGATGTCGTGCAGCAGGGCCGCGAGCCGCAGTACGAGATCCGGCCCGTCCTCCTCCAGGTCGATCGCCTGGTCCAGGACGGTCAGGGAGTGCTCGTAGACGTCCTTGTGACGGTGATGCTCGTCGCTTTCGAGCCGAAGGGCAGGCAACTCGGGCAGAACATGATCAGCGAGGCCGGTGTCGACCAGCAGGCCGAGGCCCTTCCGCGGGTGGGCGGAGAGCACCAGCTTGTTGAACTCGTCCCGCACCCGCTCGGCGGAGACGATCTCGAGGCGGCCGGCCATGTCGGTCATCGCCGCGACGACCTCGGGGGCCACCTGGAAATCGAGCTGGGCGGCGAAGCGCGCGGCACGCATCATGCGCAGCGGGTCGTCGGAGAAGGACTCTTCCGGCGTGCCGGGGGTCCGCAGCACGCGGGCGGCGAGGTCGTCGAGACCGCCGTGCGGGTCGATGAACTCCTTCTCCGGGAGGGCCACGGCCATGGCGTTGACCGTGAAGTCACGCCGGACGAGGTCCTCCTCGATGGAGTCGCCGTAGGACACCTCGGGCTTCCGCGAGGTCCGGTCGTACGCCTCGGAGCGGTACGTCGTCACCTCGATCTGGTAGCCGCTCTTCTGGCAGCCGACCGTGCCGAAGGCGATCCCGACCTCCCAGACGGCGTCCGCCCACGGGCGGACGATCTTCAGTACGTCCTCGGGGCGGGCGTCGGTGGTGAAATCGAGGTCGTTGCCGAGCCTGCCGAGCAACGCGTCCCGTACCGAGCCTCCGACCAGCGCGAGGCTGAACCCTGCATCCTGGAAACGGACGGCGAGGTCGTCGGCGACAGGGGACACGCGCAGTAGTTCGCTGACCGCGCGGCGTTGCACCTGGCTCAGTGCAGTCGGGGTGTCTTCGTTGGCGTTCGGCACAACAGAAAAGGGTACGTGCCCCGGCCCGCGGCAGCGTCCTCGTTTTCCCGCAGGCCGGACCTCTCCCCACATCAGCTGGAGCAGTCCCCGGCACTTGGCCACAGCGTGCCTCGTTACCATGCGTGGACACAGCAACGGGGAACCACCGACACCACTGATACGACGAGGACGGGCGAACGCGTGGCCGAGGCGGCAGACATCCAGGGGACCCTTCCCTCACCTGCCCGTCGTTGGCTGCGGCGCACGGCATCCCTGATCGCCGGGGCGCCTCTGCTGGCCGGACTCCTGCACGGTGCCACGGCACCGACGGCGGCAGCCGCAGCGGCCGAAACCGGCGCCGGCTCCCGAACCGTCGATGTGTCTCTCGACACGCTCGCCCCGAGCGCACCGGTCGAGGGCGACACGCTTACCGTCTCCGGGACGGTGACCAACCAGAGCAAGCAGACGGTCACCGATGCCACGGTGGACGTCAGGGTCGGCCCCCGGATGACCAGCCGCAGCGAGATCGACGCCGTCTCGAGCCGCACCGGCTTCCGCCCGGGCAGCGATCCCGCGCCCTTGGGCGGCAGCTACAAGGTCACGATCCCCCGGCTGGCAGCTGGACTCAGCACGGAGTTCAAGCTCTCCGTACCGGTGGACAAGCTGGGGCTCGAGGACGAGGGCGTCTACCAGCTGGGCGTCTCGCTCTCGGGGCAGACGCCGGCCCAGGCAGGGGAGCAGGTCCTCGGGATCGAGCGGACCTTCCTTCCGTACCAGCCCGAGGCCGCGGAGAAGAAGACCCAGCTCACCTACCTCTGGCCGCTGATCTCCTCGGCCCATGTGTCGGCGGAGACCGGCACGGACGACCAGCAGACTCCGGTCTTCGAGAACGACGAGCTGGCCGCCGAGCTCGCTCCGGGCGGACGCCTGGACCACATGGTCACGCTGGGCAAGGAACTCCCCGTCACCTGGGTGATCGACCCGGACCTGCTGGCCACCGTCGACGCCATGACGAAGAACTACCGGGTCAAGAACGGCACGGACACCGTGCCCGGCAGGAACCAGGCCGTCGCCGAGCGATGGCTGGATGCCCTGCAGAAGGCGGTCGTGGGGCGGAACGTCGTCGCCCTGCCGTTCGCCGACCCCGACATCGCCTCCCTCGCCCACCGGGGCAAGGACGTCCCCGGCTCCGTGAGCCACCTCCAGCCCGCGACGGAGCTGGCCGGGACGACCGTGGAGACCATCCTCCACGTGAAGCCGTCCACCGACTTCTCCTGGCCCGTCGACGGAGCCGTCGACCCCTCGATCATGGATGTCGCGACCTCGGCCGGTGCCCGCAAGGTGATCGCCCGATCGGACAGCTTCCAGGACGACCTCCCGTACACCCCGACGGCGGCGCGGCCCATCGGCGGCGGCACCACCGCCGTCGTCAGCGACGCCTATCTGTCGACGGCGTTCGAGGGCGACATGCTCCCCGCCGGGAACTCCACGCGCGCCGTCCAGGAGTTCCTGGCCCAGTCGCTCGCGGTGACGCTGGAACAGCCCGACCAGCAGCGCAGCATCGTGGTCGCTCCGCAGCGGATGCCGACCACAGCCCAGGCACAGACCATGGCGAGCGCACTGCGCGGCCTGTCGGCCAAGCGCTGGACGGAGCCGCTGGACCTCATCGCGGCCTCCACGGCGAAGCCGGACCCCGACGCGGCCACCACGGTGCCCGGTTCCTCCCGCTACCCGCAGGAGCTGCGCAAGCAGGAACTGCCGGTGCAGGCCTTCCGCGACATGCAGGCCACCCGTGGTCAGCTGGACGACTTCAAGGTCATCCTGACCCAGCCGGACCGGGTGGTGACCCCGTTCGGCAACGCGATCAGCCGCGAGATGTCCACGTCCTGGCGCGGACAGGCGCCCGCGGCGTCGCTCTACCGGATCACGGTGCAGCAGTATCTGAAGAGCCTCTCCAAAGGGGTTCAACTGATCGAGAAGTCCGATCTCACGCTCTCCGGACGCAGCGCCACCATCCCGGTGACCGTCCAGAACAAGCTGCTGCAGGGCGTGGACCACCTGGAACTGCGGCTTACCTCCGGCAACAAGACCCGTCTGAAGCTCAACGGCGGCGAGGTCGCCGAACTGCCGGTCAGGATCGACGGCGGGCACAGCCAGTCGGTCAAGTTCACCGCTTCGGCCAACGCCAACGGCCCGGTGCCGATGACGGCTCAGCTGTTCACCGAGGACGGCACGCCGTACGGACAGCCGATGACCTTCACGGTGAGGGTCTCCGAGATCACTTCGACCGTGATGCTCGTCATCGCCGGTGGTGTCCTGCTCCTTGTCCTCGCCGGCGCGCGGATGTACACCCAGCGCAAGCGCGCGGCGGCCAGGAACGCCGAAGCGGAAGCCGCGGACGGCGACGATCCCGAGCAGCCGAGTGACCCGACACCGGACACCGGTCCCGAAAGCAGCGACCCGTCGGGCCCGGGTGAGAAAGTGGACCGTTGAGCGATGTCGTGGCCGGTCGGCCGGGGACGATGAGGTGGGGTAACCATGAACGCGCCGTACGACGGTGACCGCGGCCAGGGCGCGGGCGGCACCGAGCCGTCCGGTGGAACGCCCGCGGCGCCCCCGGGACCCGGCCAGACGCCGGTCCCTTCGCCGCAGCAGCCCGCCCCTGACCCGTACGCCCAGAACCAGTACGCCCAGGACCCCTACGTCCAGGACGCGTACACCCACGATCCCTACCGTGCGCAGGATCTGTCGGCACAGGACCCGGTGACCGAGGCGCTCTACGACCGCGCCGCCCACCCTCCGCCCCCACCGGGCACCTACCAGGAGCCTCAGCCGCTCTACCAGCAGCCGGCCGCGCCTCAGCACGCCCCCGACCCACGGGTCTGGGCACAGACCCCGGCGCCCGAGCCGGACGGCCCCTCGCGTCATCTGCCCTACGGCGACGACGCCCGCACGGTCCAGTTCACCGGCGTGGACGACCTGGTGACCCGAGCCGGCGACGAGAAGCCCGAGCCGGACGCCTTCGCGCACCTCTACCGGGACCAGCAGACCCCCGGTCAGGTGCCCTCGCCCGCTCCGGAGCCGAATCCGATGCCCGCCCCCGCCCCGAAGAAGTCCGGTCGCGCCTCCGGGCTGCTGAAGTCGAGCGCGGTGATGGCGGCCGGCACGCTGGTCTCCCGTCTCACCGGCTTCGTCCGCAGCCTGGTGATCACCGGAGCCCTGGGCGCCGCGCTGCTCGGTGACACCTTCACCGTCGCCTACACCCTGCCGACGATGATCTACATCCTGACGGTCGGTGGCGGTCTCAACTCGGTCTTCGTGCCGCAGCTGGTCCGCTCGATGAAGAACGACGAGGACGGCGGCGAGGCCTACGCCAACCGGCTGCTGACGCTGGTCATGGTGGCGCTCGGCGCGATCGTGGTCGTCGCCGTCTTCGCGGCTCCGCTGCTGATCCGGCTGATGTCGAACACCATCGCCGACGACGCGGCGGCCAACAGCGTCGCCGTCACCTTCGCCCGCTACTGCCTGCCCACGATCTTCTTCATGGGTGTGCATGTGGTGATGGGTCAGATCCTCAACGCCCGCGGCAAGTTCGGCGCGATGATGTGGACCCCGGTCCTCAACAACATCGTCATGATCGTCACGTTCGGCCTGTTCATCTGGGTGTACGGCACGTCCGGCGAGTCCCACATGGGTGTCCAGACCATCCCGGACGACGGCATCCGTCTGCTGGGCATCGGCACCCTGCTGGGCCTCGTCGTGCAGGCGCTGGCGATGATTCCCTACCTCCGCGAGACGGGCTTCCGCTTCCGCCCGCGCTTCGACTGGAAGGGCCACGGCCTCGGCAAGACGGTCAAACTGGCCAAGTGGACCGTGCTGTTCGTCCTGGCCAACCAGGCGGGCGTGCTGGTCGTGACCCAGCTCGCCACCGCGGCCGGTGAGGAGTCCGGCAGGGACGGCGCCGGCTTCCTCGCGTACTCCAACGCCCAGCTGATCTGGGGTATGCCGCAGGCCATCATCACCGTCTCGGTCATGGCGGCCCTGCTGCCCCGCATCTCCCGCGCCGCCCACGACAACGACCCCGGCGCCGTCCGCGACGACATCTCGCATGGTCTGCGGAACTCCGCCGTCGCGATCGTCCCGGTCTCCTTCGCCTTCCTCGCCCTCGGCGTCCCGATGAGCACCCTGCTCTACGCCTCCAGCGGCATCCAGGCGGCCCAGGGCATGGGCTTCATCCTGATGGCCTTCGGCCTCGGCCTGATCCCGTACTCGGTCCAGTACGTCGTCCTGCGCGGCTTCTACGCGTACGAGGACACCCGGACGCCGTTCTACAACACGGTCATCGTCGCCGCCGTCAACGCGGCTGCCTCGGCGGCCTGTTACTTCGTGCTCCCCGCCCGGTGGGCAGTCGTCGGCATGGCCGCCGCGTACGGTCTGGCCTACGCGGTCGGTGTCGGCGTCGCCTGGCGTCGCCTGCGCAACCGGCTCGGCGGCGACCTGGACGGCGCCCACGTCATGCGGACCTACGCCCGCCTCTGCCTGGCCTCACTGCCCGCCGCGATCGTGGCCGGCGCCGTGGGCTTCGGGCTGCTGAAGGTCGTCGGCGACGGCGCTCTCGGCTCGTTGGTGGCCCTGCTCGTCGGCGGAGCGGTGCTGCTCGGAGTCTTCTTCGTGGCGGCGAAGCGGATGCGGATCGAGGAGCTGAACTCCATGGTCGGTATGGTCCGTGGGCGCCTGGGACGATAGCCAGGCAGGCCCTGCGCAACCATCGTCGGCCGCCGCGTGTCGTGCATAGCGGCCGACTGTGGGCACAATTGGCTTGGCTGTTGGATGTGGCGCAACGGATGGGGAGGCAGGAACGACGGTGGCGGAACGTAGCACGGCTGCCGTCGACGTGGCCGACAACAGCGGTGACGACCCGCTGACCGCCAAGGCGGAGAAGGCCGCGACCGACGGGGTGGCGGAAGCGCAGGACACGGCGGAGAAGTCCGCCGCGGTCACCGAGGACAAGGCCGGTAACCGGCAGAACGGCGAACAGCCCTCCATCGAGACACCCGAACTGCACAGCGGGCACAAGTTGGCCAGGCGATACCGCCTGGAGGAGTGCGTCACTCGTCTGGACGGTTTCAGCAGTTGGCGTGCCGTCGACGAGAAACTTCGGCGTGCGGTCGGAGTCCATCTGCTGCCGGCCGACCACCCTCGGGCCCGTTCGGTCCTCGCCGCGGCCCGTTCCGCAGCGCTGCTCGGAGACCCCCGGTTCGTCCAGGTCCTCGACGCCGTCGAGGAGAACGACCTCGTGTACGTGGTGCACGAGTGGCTTCCCGACTCCACCGAGCTGACGACGCTGCTCGCCGCGGGTCCACTGGAGCCGCACGACGCCTATCAGCTCGTCAGCCAGGTCTCCCAGGCGATGGCCGCCGCACACCGTGAAGGCCTCGCCCACCTGCGCCTCACCCCGAGCGCCGTGCTGCGCAGCTCCACCGGCCAGTACCGGATCCGCGGCCTCGCCGTGAACGCCGCGCTGCGCGGTATCAGCGCCGAGCGCCCCCAGCGCACCGACACCGAGGCGATCGGCGCCCTGCTGTACGCGGCGCTGACCCAGCGCTGGCCGTACGACAGCGATGCCTACGGGCTCTCGGGCCTCCCCAAGGGTGTGGGCCTGCTCGCCCCCGACCAGGTACGGGCCGGAGTCCACCGCGGCCTGTCCGAGATCGCCATGCGCGCCCTGGCCAACGACGGAGCCACCGCCTCCCGCCAGGAGCCGCCCTGCACCACCCCGGACGAGCTCGCCAAGGCCGTGGCGGCGATGCCCCGCATCCGCCCGCCGGAGCCCGAGTTCCCCACCCCACCCGAATACCAGCGCACCACCTACCAGCAGGGCACCTACGGCCGCCCTCAGCAGCGTCCGGGCGTCACGACCACCCAGCCCGTGATCGCACCCCCGGCACCGCTGGAGAGCCGTACCGGAAGGGCCCTGAAGTGGGCCGTGTCCGCGCTCCTCATCGCCGCGCTCGGTCTGGGCAGCTGGCAGATCGCCGACCGGCTGCTCGACCAGAAGAGCACCACCGAGACCCCGCAGACGACTCAGCCGGAGAACACCGAGGACGAGAAGGCGCCCGAGACGGGCAAGCCGGTCGCGATCGTCGGCGCGCACGACTTCGACCCGCTCGGCGACGGCTCGGAGTCCCCGTCCCTGATAGGGAATGCCTACGACGGCAACCCCGCCACGGCCTGGCAGACGGCCAGGTACGAGGGCTACTCGAACTTCGGCAGGCTGAAGGACGGCGTGGGCATCCTGCTGGACCTCGGCACGGTTCAGCAGGTCTCCAAGGTCGACGTCACCTTCGAGGGCACCACTGCGGTGCAGCTGCGGACGGCACCGGAGAACGCCTCGTCCCAGCCCACGACACCCAACGACTTCACCACCGTGACCTCGCGGTCCGGAACCCAGGTGGCGCTGGCCGCCACCAAGCCCGTGAAGACCCGCTACGTTCTCGTCTGGCTCACCGACCTGCCAAGCAGCGGTGACGGCGGTTACCGCGGCAAGATCTCGGACATCAAGATCACCAGCTGACGGCCGAAGGGGAGGGGGCTCACCGTTGGACGATGCGATATACGGCGACATCGGCGACCAGGAACTCCTGGCTCGCCACGTCGCCGGCGATCCCGACGCCTTCGGTGAGCTCGTGCGGCGCCACCGCGATCGGCTGTGGGCCGTGGCCCTGCGGACGCTGGGGGACCGCGAGGAGGCCGCTGACGCCGTCCAGGACGCCCTCGTCTCGGCGTTCCGGGCCGCGCATACCTTCCGCGGCCAGTCGGCCGTCACGACCTGGCTCCACCGCATCACCGTGAACGCCTGCCTCGACCGCGCCCGCAAGACCGCCTCCCGCAAGACCTCACCCATGGACGACCCGGCGCGCTTCGAGCAGCTCCTCGAACCCGCCGAGTCCGCCGAGGCCCCCGCCGAACGCCAGGACCTCCACCGTGAGCTGCTGGCAGCCCTCGCCAAGCTCCCCGCAGACCAGCGGGCCGCCCTCGTGCTGGTCGACATGCAGGGCTACCCGGTCGCAGAGGCCGCACGCATCCTGGATGTCCCCACCGGAACGGTGAAGAGCCGCTGCGCACGCGGGCGGGCCCGGCTCCTGCCGATGCTCATCCATCTGCGCGCCGATACAGGGGGTAACGAAGCCTCCGACGGGGGAAGGAACCGGACGCCGGGGGCATCCGTCCCACCGGTGTCGGGGCCAACGGATAACGGATCGAATGGTCCGGCTGCTGTGAAGGGCGGAGGTGGGCGCGCGTGACTTCCACGACCGGCAGGGCCGACACAACACAGCACCCGGACGTCTCGGAGATCTCCGACCTCACCGAGGGGCTGCTCTCTCCGTCCCGCACCGCGGCCGTCCGACGACACCTCGACGGCTGCTCCCTGTGCGCGGATGTGCGGACCTCTCTGGAGGAGATCCGGGGGCTGCTCGGCACGCTCCCCGGTCCGCCGCGGATGCCCGCCGAGATCGCCGGCCGCATCGATGCCGCCCTGGCCGCCGAAGCGCTCCTGGACGCCACCACACGGGACGTCGACGCGCATGTTTCACGTGAAACAGCGAGCGCCCACTCCGATACGCACCCCAGCCCGAAGCCCGCCGCCGCAGAGCGACCTGCCGGCCGCCCTCGCGCCGCCACGGGTCCGGGCCGCCCCAAGACCCGGCGCCGCCGGATCGCTGCGCTCGGCGCGGTCTTCGGTGCCGCAGCGCTCGGCATGAGCCTGTTCTTCGTCCAGGGAGGCGTGCAGACGCTCAGTGGCGAGTCGGGCGACAAGAAGACCGACAGTGCCGCCAGCGGAATCGCCGCGGGCCAGTTCGACGGTCAGCCTCTCGATGCCCGGGTCCAGGAGCTCCTGCATCAGGGAGACAGCCTCACGGCTCCCAAGGAGAGCCACCCGGAGTCGTTGACCGCCGAGAGCGGCGGTGACACACCGAAGCGAGGCATGGCCGAGTCGCTGCCCAGTTGCGTCAAGGCCGGTACGGGCCGGACCGACACGGTCATCGCCTTCCAGAGGGGCAACTACCAGGGCACCCCGGCCTATCTCGTTGTCCTGCCCCAGGGCACCGACGGCACACGCGTGCAGGCCTTTGTGCTGGACGCCTCCTGCGCCGAAGGCGGCGGACAGACCAAGGCCGAGGTTCTGATGACGCAGGCGTATCCCCGCTCCTGACCTCGATGCCGTGCCGCGCGGCGGTCTCGGGAATGCTCGCCCCTTAGGATCCGTTGGGTGGGGTGAGAGTCACCGACCGACCGCCCCGTAGGCAGTGGCAGTCTGCAGAGACGAGGAAGAAACCCGTGAGCGACGTCCGTAACGTGATCATCATCGGCTCCGGGCCCGCGGGTTACACCGCTGCGCTCTACACGGCGCGTGCGTCGCTGAAGCCGCTGGTCTTCGAGGGAGCAGTCACCGCTGGTGGCGCCCTGATGAACACGACCGACGTGGAGAACTTCCCCGGCTTCCGTGACGGCATCATGGGCCCGGACCTGATGGACAACATGCGCGCCCAGGCGGAGCGCTTCGGCGCCGAGCTGGTTCCCGACGATGTCGTCGCCGTGGACCTGACCGGAGAGATCAAGACCGTCACCGACACCGCCGGCACCGTGCACCGCGCGAAGGCCGTCATCGTCACGACCGGCTCCCAGCACCGCAAGCTCGGCCTGCCCAAGGAGGACGAGCTCTCCGGCCGCGGTGTCTCCTGGTGCGCCACCTGCGACGGGTTCTTCTTCAAGGACCAGGACATCGCCGTCGTCGGCGGCGGCGACACCGCGATGGAGGAGGCCACCTTCCTTTCGCGCTTCGCCAAGTCCGTCACGATCGTCCACCGCCGGGACTCCCTGCGCGCCTCCAAGGCGATGCAGGAGCGCGCCTTCGCCGACCCGAAGATCAAGTTCGCCTGGGACAGCGAGGTCGCCGAGATCCACGGGGACCAGAAGCTCTCCGGTCTGACCCTGCGCAACACCAAGACGGGCGAGACCAGCGAGCTGCCGGTGACCGGTCTCTTCATCGCCGTGGGCCACGACCCGCGCACCGAGCTCTTCAAGGGCCAGCTGGAGCTGGACGCGGAGGGCTACCTCAAGGTCGACGCCCCGTCGACGCGGACGAACCTCTCCGGTGTCTTCGGCGCCGGTGACGTCGTCGACCACACCTACCGCCAGGCGATCACCGCCGCCGGCACCGGCTGCTCCTCCGCTCTCGACGCCGAGCGCTTCCTGGCCGCCCTTGCCGACAGCGAGAAGGTCTCCGAGCCGGCGACGACCCCCGCGGTCTGACCCGCACCCGGCTTTCCCCACCCCACACCCCGCGAAGTTAAGGAGGTCGCCGTGGCCGGCGCCCTGAAGAACGTGACCGATGCCTCCTTCGAGGACGACGTCCTCAAGAGCGACAAGCCCGTCCTGGTGGACTTCTGGGCCGCGTGGTGCGGACCGTGCCGCCAGATCGCCCCGTCGCTGGAGGCCATCGCCGCCGAGCACGGCGAGATCGAGGTCGTGAAGCTCAACATCGACGAGAACCCGGCCACGGCCGCCAAGTACGGCGTCATGTCCATCCCGACGCTGAACGTCTACCAGAACGGCGAGGTCGTGAAGACCATCGTCGGCGCCAAGCCGAAGGCCGCGATCCTCCGCGACCTCGAGGGCTTCGTCGAGGCCACTGCCTGACGCCTCTGTTTCACGTGAAACACCCACGGCCCGCCTCCGCATGGAGGCGGGCCGTCGTCGTTCGTCAGAGCGGCCGCAGCGCCGGCTCCTTCTGGACGGCGCCCAGAAGCCGGTCCAGCGCCAGCTCGACGTCTTCCTTCCACGACAGCGTAGTCCGGAGCTCCAGCCTCAGCCGTGGATGCGTGGGGTGCGGCCGGACGGTCTTGAAGCCCACAGCCGTGAGATGCTCCGCCGGCAGCACACAGGCAGGCTCCTTCCACCGGGCATCACCGAACGCCTCGATCGCCTTGAAGCCGCGCCGCAACAGGTCTTTGGCGACGGTCTGCACCATCACGCGGCCGAGCCCCTGCCCCTGATACCCGGGCATGATCCAGGCCGTCATCAGCTGCACCGCGTCCGCGGAGACCGGGCTCGTGGGGAAGGCCATCGAGCGCGGCACATACGCCGGGGGCGCGTAGAGAACGAAGCCGACGGGGACCTCGTCCACATAGACCACCCGGCCGCAGGACCCCCACTCCAGCAGCACCGCGGAGATCCACGCCTCCTTCTCCAACTCCGGCCGGCCGGCCTTCACCGCGGCCTCCCCGCTCACGGGGTCGAGCTCCCAGAAGACGCAGGAGCGACACCGCTTGGGGAGGTCCGGAAGGTTGTCCAGAGTGAGCGGTACGAGCCGACGCCCCACGGCTGTTCCTCGCTTCCCAACGGCCATCGCAGTACGGATACGCCCTCACAGAATCGTATCGATGGGGCGTTCAGGGCGATACCGCGCGCAGGCAAAGGGCGGGCCGTCTTCCGGCCTTCACCGGAACACGGCCCGCCCTTGGGGGACATGGAGACGTCCAGAGAACTCAGCTCTCGGCGTCGTCCTCGCTCTGCTCGGAGTTCCCCTGGTCCATGACCCGCCCCTCACCGGGAGCGAGGGTCGAGAGAATCCGGTCCAGATCGTCTATCGAGGCGAACTCGACGACGATCTTTCCCTTGCTCTTCCCAAGATCGACCTTCACGCGCGTCTCGAAGCGATCGGACAGCCGGGAAGCCAGATCGGTCAGCGCCGGGGAGACACGCGCCCCCGCCCTCGGACCCTTCGGCTTCGTCGTGGCCGTGGGCTCCGAGCCCATCAGCTGCACGATCTCCTCGACGGCACGCACCGAGAGACCCTCGGCCACGATCCGGTACGCCAGCTTGTCCTGCGTCTCCGGGTCCTCCACGGAGAGCAGGGCGCGGGCATGACCGGCCGAGAGAACACCGGCCGCGACCCGTCGCTGGACCGGCGGCGACAGGCGCAGCAGACGCAGCGTGTTGGAGACCTGCGGGCGCGAGCGCCCGATGCGGTCGGCCAGCTGGTCATGGGTGCAGTTGAAGTCCTTGAGCAGCTGGTCGTAGGCGGCCGCCTCTTCCAGCGGGTTCAGCTGCGCCCGGTGCAGGTTCTCCAGGAGGGCATCCAGGAGAAGCTTCTCGTCCTCCGTGGCACGAACGATCGCGGGGATCAGCTCCAGGCCGGCCTCACGGCACGCCCTCCAGCGACGCTCACCCATGATGAGTTCGTAGCGCTCGGCACCCAGCTGCCGTACGACGACCGGCTGCAGCAGACCGACCTCCTTGATGGAGGTGACCAGCTCCGCCAGAGCGTCCTCGTCGAAGACCTCACGCGGCTGCTTCGGGTTGGGCGTGATGAAGCCCAGCGGCAGCTCGGCGAAGTGCACCCCGGCGGGGGACTCCGGCTCCACCACCGGCTCGGCCTCGAGCACGGGACTCATCGGCGTCATCGCATCCGGGGACTGCGGGCTCTGCGGCAGCGTCGCCACCTTCGCGGCGGCCACACCGCGCTCCGAAGACAGGGCCGGAACGGCTCCCGGGGAAGCGGAGCCCGCCCCCACACCGACAGCCGGCGCCTGCCGCTCCTGGGGAGCAGCGGGGATCAGCGCACCGAGCCCACGCCCCAACCCCCTACGTCGCTCACTCACTGGATCCCCTCCGACATGCTGCTCTGGCTGTTCTGGTGGCCCACATGGGCGTGCTGCGGGTCGTAGTGGATCCCGACGCCCCGCAGCGCGATCTCACGGGCCGCCTCGAGATACGACAGCGAACCACTGGAGCCCGGGTCGTAGGTGAGGACGGTCTGTCCATAGCTCGGCGCCTCCGAGATACGCACGGACCTCGGGATGCTGGTCCGCAGCACCTCCTCGCCGAAGTGGGTGCGCACCTCGTCGGCGACCTGCGAGGCGAGCCTCGTCCGGCCGTCGTACATGGTGAGCAGGATCGTCGAGACATGAAGCGTGGGGTTGAGATGCCCACGCACCAGGTCGACGTTCCGCAGGAGCTGACCCAGGCCCTCCAGTGCGTAGTACTCGCACTGGATCGGGATCAGCACCTCGGCCCCCGCCACCAGGGCGTTGACCGTCAGCAGTCCGAGCGAGGGCGGGCAGTCGATCAGGATGTAATCCAGCGGCTGCTCGTATGCCTGGATCGCTCGCTGCAGTCGACTCTCCCGCGCCACCAGCGACACCAGCTCGATCTCCGCACCGGCGAGATCGATGGTGGCCGGGGCGCAGAAGAGACCTTCGACGTCCTGGACGGGCTGCACCACGTCGGAGAGCGGCTTGCTCTCCACCAGGACGTCATAGATCGAGGGAACTTCGGCGTGGTGGTCGATGCCCAGTGCCGTCGAGGCATTGCCCTGCGGGTCGAGGTCGATGACCAGGACCCGGGCCCCGTGCAGCGCCAGGGAGGCGGCAAGGTTGACCGTCGTGGTCGTCTTGCCCACGCCGCCCTTCTGATTGGCGACCACCATCACGCGTGTCTGGGCAGGCCGGGGAAGACCCTCGCCGGCACGCCCCAGCGCCTCTACTGCCAGTTGGGCAGCACGACCAATGGGGGTGTCGTCCATCGGGGGCGGTGTTTCACGTGAAACATCCTCCCCCGCCGATTCGGTTCGGGGACCGGGGACCGGATCGGTCATCGGTCCCGCGATGTTGGCGTCGGACCGCAAGGATTCACTCTCCTCGGCTTCAGGCTCGCGATGAACAGAGCCTGCCATGCTTTCGGGGTCGTGAACCAGCGAGGCCCGTGGTTCTGTGGATGAATCCACCTCTGTGGACAATCCCGTCCCCCTCGCGAGGGGCTTCGCGAGGGGTTTGCGGTCCCGGGGCGTGGCAGCCGCGCGGCCGCGGCTGATGATCCCCTGCAGCAGTGAGCGACGTTTCACGTGAAACACGATGCACTCGCCGCGCACCCAGGACCCCTCGACACTCCGAAATACGTACGTATGGCAGCTTGTAAGGATCAGTTGCGCGGCGTTGACGGCTCAGTCGCGCCACGTTGACGGCTCAGCGGCGACGCCGCGTCCTGCTCGTACGGGCGGCCTTGGCTCGCTTGGCGGCGAATCTCACACCACCCGGGCTCTCGCCGACCTCCACCCGTACGACGGTCGACAAGGGATCCACGATGCCCTCGCCGACCTGAAGCACGGAGGCCGCCACCACACCGAGCTTGGAGAGCGCGGCACGAGCGCCGTCGATCTCCTCCTCCGCCGTGTCGCCCTTGAGCGCCAGCATCTCTCCGTACGGACGCAGCAGCGGGACACCCCAGCCGGCCAGCCGGTCCAGCGGCGCCACGGCACGGGCGGTCACCACGTGCACGGGCGGAAGCTTGCCGAGCATCTCCTCGGCGCGACCGCGCACCACGGTGACATGGTCCAGGCCCAGCAGCTCCACGACCTCCTGAAGGAAGTTCGTCCGACGGAGCAGCGGCTCCAGGAGCGTGATCTTCAGGTCCGGCCGCACGAGGGCCAGCGGGATGCCGGGCAGCCCGGCGCCCGAGCCGACGTCGCACACGGTGACGCCCTCGGGCACCACCTCGGAGAGCACCGCGCAGTTCAGCAGGTGCCTCTCCCACAGCCGGGGAACCTCACGCGGGCCGATCAGCCCACGCTTCACGCCCGCGTCCGCGAGGAGCTCCGCGTACCGGACGGCCTCCGGGAAGTACTCACCGAATACCGTCCGCGCCTGTTCGGGCGCAGGGGGGAGCTCCGCTGCCTCCGTCACGGGAACCGTCCTTCCGCACCGCACACATAGGTGCGAGCGCACTGTGGTGGCTGACTATCAGGCTGACAAGATCGGCCCCGCCTGCGAGCAGACGGGGCCGACACTGCGAGAGGGGTCAGGCAGGGAGAACGACGACGAAGCGCTGCGGCTCCTCGCCCTCGGACTCACTGCGCAGACCGGCCGCGGCGACCGCGTCGTGCACGACCTTGCGCTCGAACGGCGTCATCGGGTCCAGCTTGACCGGCTCACCGGTCGACTTCACCTCGGACGCGGCCTTGGCACCGATCTCGGCGAGTTCCGCACGCTTCTTGGCGCGGAACCCGGCGATGTCGAGCATCAGCCGGCTGCGGTCACCGGTCTCCCGGTGCACGGCCAGGCGGGTCAGCTCCTGGAGCGCCTCCAGCACCTCGCCGTCGCGACCCACGAGCTTCTGCAGGTCGCGGCTGCTCGAGTCGCTGACGATCGAGACCGCGGCCCGGTCCGCCTCGACGTCCATGTCGATGTCACCGTCGAGGTCGGCGATGTCGAGCAGACCCTCGAGGTAATCAGCCGCGATCTCACCCTCCTGCTCCAGGCGGGTCAGGGTGTCGCCACCCTCGGCGGCGGCGGAGATGGTGCCTTCCGTCACGGATGGACTCCTTCTACTTCTTGGACGACGGGTGCTTCGGGCGCTGCTGGCCCTTGCGCTGACCGGACTTGGCCTGACGGGAACCCCCGGAGTTGGCCCGGCTCGGCCGCGCGGGCTTGTCACCCTGCGCCGAGTCCTTGCCCTCGTCCTTGGCCTCGTCCTGCGGCTTCTTCTCCAGCGAGGTGGTGGGCTCCTCGCCGGACGCGTCGGAATCCTCGGCGTCCTCGGCGCTCTTCGCCGTGGAGTGCTGGGCCGCGGCCTGACGCTTCGCCTTGGTCTGGCGCTTGGGCTGCTGACGCTTGGCCGCGGCACCGCCCTCGACCTCGGCGGCGACGGTGTCGCTCTTGATCACGGTGCCGTCGGCCTGGGGCGCGAAGCCGGCCTTGGCCAGGCCCGAGAAGAAGCGACGCTCGTTCTCGTTGCGGTCGGCGCCCTTGGCGACGATGGCCTTGACGATGTTCTTCCGACGACGGCCACGGACCTCACCGTGCGACCCGACGCTCTTCAGCAGGCGCTGGAGGTAGGCGTCCTGGGCCTTGCTGCCCGGGGTGGGGTTCTGGCTGATCACGTACATCTGCTGGCCCATGGTCCACACGTTCGTGGTCAGCCAGTAGACGAGCACACCGACGGGGAAGTTGATGCCCATGACGGCGAAGATCACCGGGAAGATGTACATGAGCATCTTCTGCTGCTGCATGTACGGCGTCTTCACCGAGAGGTCGACGTTCTTCATCATCAGCTGGCGCTGCGTGTAGAACTGCGAGGCCGACATCATGATGATCATGACCGCGGTGACGATGCGGACCGAGGTCAGCGAGGCGTCGAGAGCGGCGACCTCGGCGGCGCTGTCGGTGAAGGTGGCGGCGAGCGGGGCACCGAAGATGTGTGCCTGACGGGCGCTGGCGAGCAGCGGGCCGTCGATGACACCGATCTCCTTGCCCTCGGCGATGTGGGAGAGCACCGAGTACAGGGCGAAGAAGAACGGCGACTGCGCCAGGATGGGAAGGCACGAGGAGAGCGGGTTGGTGCCCGTCTCCTTGTACAGCTTCATCATCTCTTCGGACTGACGCTGCTTGTCGCTCTTGTAGCGCTCCTGGATCGCCTTCATCTTCGGCTGGAGCGCCTGCATGTTCCGCGTCGACTTGATCTGCTTCACGAAGAGCGGGATCAGACAGATACGGATCAGCACCACGAGGGACACGATCGACAGGCCCCAGGCCCAGCCCGTGTCAGGGCCGAAGATCGCCCCGTACAGCTTGTGGAACTGGACGATCACCCATGAGACAGGTGTGGTGATGAAGCTGAAAAAATTGGCAATCGTGTCCACTAATCAGGCTCCTTGAGCATTGGGCGAGGTCTCTGCGGCCGGGCTCGTCTCGGCGGTGGACCCGCCCTTGTCGCCACGCAGCGCGTTCCGCAGCAGTTCGTGCCAGCGAGGACGCTTGCGCGGAGGCACGTGGTCCACGCCGCCGGGCGACCACGGATTGCACCGCAGGATGCGCCAGGCGGTCAGGGCAGTGCCCTTGATCGCGCCATGCCGGTCGATGGCCGTGAATCCATAGTGGGAACACGACGGGTAGTACCGGCAGACGGGCCCGAGAAGCGGGCTGATCGTCCACTGGTACAGCTTGATGAGAGCCAGCAGCGGGTACTTCATCGCGTGCCCCCTCCCAGGAGCCGCTGAAGAGCGGTGTCCAGGTCTCGGGCCAGCTGTGCGTGATCGGCGTCGCCGGCTCCGGGCAATGCCCGTACGACCACCAGGCTACCGGGGGGCAGCTCGGACAGCCGTTCGCGGACGAGATGGCGCAGGCGTCGCTTCACCTGGTTGCGTACGACGGCGCCGCCCACGGCCTTGCTCACGACGAAACCCGCACGTGCCGGGGAAGCGCTCTCCCCAGGCGCGTGCGGGTTCGTTGCACCGCTGTTCAGGTGGACGACGAGGAGCGGGCGACCGGCCCGGCGCCCTCGGCGTACCGCGGTTGCGAAGTCCTCGCGCCGCCTCAGCCGATTCTCGGTAGGCAGCACGTCATGACCTGTTTAAGCGGATCAGGCGGACAGGCTCGAGCGACCCTTGGAACGGCGGTTCGCCAGGATGGCGCGACCGGCACGCGTACGCATCCGCAGGCGGAAGCCGTGGGTCTTGGCGCGACGACGGTTGTTCGGCTGGAAGGTGCGCTTGCTCACTCGGGGGCTCCAGAAATGATTCGTAGATGGCGGGACATCGCCTGGCTGTCACCGTGCGCCCACGAGTAGCTCGCAATACGCCCGAGTGCACCGCTTCACGATCACAGACCGTGATCTTTGCCCATCGGAGGCAGGCGGCAGCAGCCATCGACAACTCGACCTGGTTACGGTACGCGCGGCTACGCCATCCGGTCAAACCGACCGATCACCGGGGTCCATTGTGCACAGGCTGTGGACAACGACTTGAACGAGGTCAGCCGCCGCGACTACCGTGGCTGGACTCCTGAATCTTTTTCCGTTCTGTCCTCACCTGTCCGGACGGACATCGACCCCCCACCGTCCCGAGAACCACACATTCGTGGGACCTGCGAGAAAGCGTGCCCTGTGGCTGACGTACCTGCCGATCTTGCCGCAGTGTGGCCACGCGTGCTCGAGCAGCTCCTCGGAGAAGGCCAGCAGGGCATCGAGCCCAAGGACAAGCAGTGGATCGAGCGCTGCCAGCCTCTCGCGCTGGTGGCCGACACCGCACTGCTCGCCGTCCCCAACGAATGGGGCAAGCGGGTCCTCGAGGGACGCCTGGCACCGCTGATCAGCGAGACCCTGAGCCGCGAGTGCGGCCGCCCGATCCGGATCGCGATCACCGTCGACGACTCGGTCGGCGAACCGACCCCCCTCGCACCTCCGGTCCAGCAGCAGCCGCCGCGCTACGACGAGCGGCCGCCGGCGGAGCCCTACGACAAGTACGACGGCTACGGCCACCGGCCCATGCCCGACGACGGTCTCCCCACCGCGCGCCCCGCCTACCCGGACTACCAGCAGCAGCGCCCCGACCCGGGCTCCTGGCCGCGCACCCAGGAGGACCTCTCCTGGCAGCAGCCGCGGCTCGGTTCGTTCCAGGAGCGCGACCCGTACACGGGCCCGCGACCGCAGCAGCCCCAGCAGCCGCGCTACGACGAGCGGCCGCCCGCCTACGACCAGCCGCAGCGGCCGGAACGGGCCGAGCTGCCAGACACGCCGCGGCCCGGCACCGGCCCGGGTCCCCGCCCGGGCGGCCCCGTACCGGGTCACGGGGGCGGCGCCGGCTCCGGGCAGGGTTCCGCGTCCGGTGCCCCCGGCGAGCAGCACGCACGGCTGAACCCCAAATACCTCTTCGACACCTTCGTCATCGGTTCCTCGAACCGGTTCGCGCACGCCGCCGCGGTCGCCGTGGCCGAAGCGCCGGCCAAGGCGTACAACCCGCTCTTCATCTACGGGGAGTCGGGCCTCGGCAAGACCCACCTGCTGCACGCGATCGGGCACTACGCGCGGAGCCTCTACCCGGGCACGCGTGTGCGGTACGTGAGCTCGGAGGAGTTCACCAACGAGTTCATCAACTCGATCCGCGACGGCAAGGGCGACACCTTCCGCAAGCGCTACCGCGACGTGGACATCCTGCTGGTCGACGACATCCAGTTCCTCGCGAGCAAGGAGTCGACGCAGGAGGAGTTCTTCCACACCTTCAACACGCTCCACAACGCGAACAAGCAGATCGTGCTCTCCTCGGACCGGCCGCCCAAGCAGCTGATGACCCTGGAGGACCGGCTGCGCAACCGCTTCGAGTGGGGCCTGACCACCGACGTACAGCCGCCGGAGCTGGAGACGCGCATCGCGATCCTCCGCAAGAAGGCGGTGCAGGAGCAGCTCAACGCGCCGCCGGAGGTACTGGAGTTCATCGCCTCCCGCATCTCGCGGAACATCCGTGAGCTGGAGGGCGCGCTGATCCGCGTCACCGCCTTCGCGAGCCTCAACCGACAGCCGGTGGACCTGGGGCTGACCGAGATCGTCCTCAAGGACCTCATCCCGGGCGGCGAGGACTCGGCGCCGGAGATCACGGCCGGCGCGATCATGGCGGCCACCGCCGACTACTTCGGGCTCACGGTGGAGGACCTCTGCGGGTCCTCGCGCAGCCGGGTCCTGGTGACGGCCCGCCAGATCGCCATGTACCTGTGCAGGGAGCTCACGGACCTGTCGCTGCCGAAGATCGGCGCGCAGTTCGGCGGACGCGACCACACGACGGTGATGCACGCGGACCGGAAGATCCGTGCGCTGATGGCCGAGCGGCGCTCGATCTACAACCAGGTCACCGAGCTGACCAACCGCATCAAGAACGGCTGAGGGGGAGCGGCCGAGCGCCGCACCCACACCCTCCGAAGGGCGCCCCGGGACACCTCCTGGGGCGCCCTTCTCCGTTTCCCGGGCGCCTGTGAGGGGCCTGCGAGGGGCCTGCCGGGCGTCTGTGGGCTGCCTGCCGGGCGCCTCCGCGAGGCCTCCCACACGCCTGTGCGCGGTCGCGCTGTTCGAATACGAGGCGCGGGTAGTCGGTTCTCCACAGATTGGGGGATGATCTTCCGTCCACAGGGTGGGGACTGCCAAGTTATCCGGATCGCATCCACAGGCTCGGCAGCTGAGGGGGCATCACACCAGGTCAGGCGGGTGTGGATTTGTTGGCAACCTTGATCCACAGGTTGTGGACGAATCTCTCGTCCACAGGGGGGTTCCTCCGTTGTCCACCGCCAACCCACAGGGGGCCGTCAGTTGCCCACAGCTTCTCCACACCGCTGTCCACTGTTCGGCAACGAAACGCCCGGGCTCACCGCGTCGAGTGAAAGCGGTCACACCAAGGGAGACGATTGGGCTGTGGGGAACGTGGGTAAAGCTGGGGACATCGCTGGGGAGAAGTCCCAGTGGCCTGTGTACCGGGTGTGCAGAACTTTCGGGTGTCCACAGAACGCCTCAGTTGTCCACCGGGTCCACCCACAGGGGCAGTGGACAAAAAACCGGTGTTGACCTGCGCAGATGGCGTTATCCACGGTTTCCACAGGCCCTACTACTACTCCCACATAGAGTTAGCCCGGAATTCGCTTCGAAGTGGGACCTGTGCACAACTCGGTGCCGGAGCCTCGGCGACCTCTCGTCGCGACTTGACCCCGAGCCGCACCGAGTGTCGGCGGCGTACGTCAGACTGGTTCCCGCAGTCGACGAAGAGCCAGCAACAGCAGGAGGCGGTTCCGGTGAAGATCCGGGTGGAGCGCGATGTACTCGCGGAGGCGGTGGCCTGGGTGGCCCGCAGCCTCCCGGCCCGTCCGCCGGCGCCCGTACTCGCGGGCCTTCTGCTGAAGGCCGAGGACGGCGCGCTGAGCTTCTCGAGCTTCGACTACGAGGTCTCGGCGCGGGTCTCCGTCGAGGCGGAGGTCGAGGAGGACGGCACCGTCCTGGTCTCCGGCCGCCTGCTCGCCGACATCTGCCGCGCCCTGCCGAACCGCCCGGTGGAGATCTCCACAGACGGTGTACGGGCGACCGTGGTCTGCGGCTCCTCCCGCTTCACCCTCCACACCCTGCCTGTGGAGGAGTACCCGGCGCTGCCGGAGATGCCCACCGCGACCGGCACCGTGCCCGGTGAGGTCTTCGCCTCCGCCGCCGCCCAGGTGGCCATCGCCGCCGGCCGCGACGACACGCTGCCCGTCCTCACCGGTGTGCGGATCGAGATCGAGGGCGACACGGTCACCCTGGCCTCCACCGACCGCTACCGCTTCGCGGTCCGCGAGTTCCTGTGGAAGCCGGAGTCCCCGGACGCCTCCGCCGTCGCTCTGGTGCCCGCCAAGACCCTTCTGGACACCGCCAAGGCGCTGACCAGCGGTGACACGGTCACTCTTGCGCTGTCGGGCTCCGGCAAGGGCGAGGGCCTGATCGGTTTCGAGGGCGCGGGCCGCCGCACCACCACGCGGCTGCTCGAGGGCGACCTGCCGAAGTACCGGACGCTCTTCCCCACGGAGTTCAACTCGGTCGCGGTGATCGAGACCGCCCCGTTCGTCGAGGCCGTCAAGCGTGTGGCCCTGGTGGCCGAGCGCAACACCCCGGTCCGGCTCAGCTTCGAGCAGGGCGTGCTGATCCTGGAGGCCGGCTCCAGCGACGACGCACAGGCTGTGGAGCGTGTGGACGCTCAGCTGGAGGGCGACGACATCTCGATCGCCTTCAACCCGACCTTCCTGCTGGACGGCCTGAGCGCGATCGATTCCCCGGTCGCCCAGCTCTCGTTCACGACGTCCACCAAGCCCGCGCTGCTGAGCGGCAAGCCGGCCCTGGACGCCGAGGCGGACGAGGCGTACAAGTACCTGATCATGCCGGTGCGGCTCTCCGGATGACCCTTCGGGACGGCCGTCGACTGAGCGGCTGACCCCACAGGTGTGCACCCGGGTCCGGGCGTAGGCTCGGACCCGGGTAAACCGCACACGACGCTTAAGGAATCTCTGATGGAGCTCGGTCTCGTCGGTCTCGGCAAGATGGGCGGCAACATGCGTGAGCGCATCCGCCGCGCAGGCCACACCGTCATCGGATACGACCGCAACCCGGACCTCGCCGATGTCCACAGCCTGGAAGAGCTTGTGGGCAAGCTCAAGGGTCCGCGCGTCGTGTGGGTGATGGTCCCGGCCGGTGCCGCGACCCAGTCCACGATCGACGAGCTGGCGAATCTGCTCTCCCCCGGTGACATCGTCGTGGACGGCGGAAACTCCCGCTGGACCGACGACGAGAAGCACGCCGAGGAGCTCGCCGCCAAGGGCATCGGCTTCGTCGACTGCGGCGTCTCCGGCGGCGTCTGGGGCCTGGAGAACGGCTACGCGCTGATGTACGGCGGCGACGCCGAACACGTGGCGCGGGTTCAGCCGATCTTCGACGCGCTCAAGCCCGAGGGCGAGTTCGGCTCGGTCCACGCGGGCAAGGTCGGTGCGGGCCACTTCGCGAAGATGGTCCACAACGGCATCGAGTACGCGATGATGCAGGCGTACGCCGAGGGCTGGGAGCTCCTGGAGAAGGTCGACTCCGTCACCGACGTGCGCGAGGTCTTCCGCTCCTGGCAGGAGGGCACGGTCATCCGTTCCTGGCTGCTGGACCTGGCGGTCAACGCGCTGGACGAGGACGAGCACCTGGAGCAGCTCCGCGGCTACGCGCAGGACTCCGGCGAGGGCCGCTGGACCGTGGAGGCCGCGATCGACAACGCGGTGCCGCTGCCCGCGATCACCGCGTCGTTGTTCGCGCGGTTCGCCTCCCGCCAGGACGACTCCCCGCAGATGAAGATGATCGCCGCGCTGCGCAACCAGTTCGGTGGCCACGCGGTCGAGTCCAAGAAGTAATCCACAGGCTGTGCACCCCTCGGTGCACAGCAGCCGGGGGAAGGTCGGCGCACACCATGCATGTCACGCATCTGTCGCTGGCCGACTTCCGCTCCTACGCCCGGGTCGAGGTCCCGCTCGATCCGGGCGTCACCGCTTTCGTGGGGGCGAACGGCCAGGGCAAGACCAATCTGGTCGAGGCCGTCGGCTATCTCGCCACGCTCGGCAGCCACCGTGTCGCCTCGGACGCCCCGCTCGTACGGATGGGGGCGGACCGGGCGATCATTCGCGCCGCGGTCACCCAGGGCGAGCGCTCCCAGCTGATCGAGCTGGAGCTCAACCCGGGGCGGGCCAATCGCGCCCGTATCAACAGGTCCTCGCAGGTCAGGCCCCGTGACGTCCTGGGGATCGTACGGACGGTGCTGTTCGCTCCGGAGGATCTGGCGCTGGTCAAGGGCGATCCCGGAGAGCGCCGGCGCTTCCTCGACGAGCTGATCACGGCGCGCGCGCCGCGTATGGCGGGCGTGCGCTCCGACTACGAGCGGGTGCTGAAGCAGCGCAACACCCTGCTGAAGTCCGCGGCCATGGCGCGGCGCCACGGCGGTCGTGGCATGGACCTGTCGACGCTGGATGTGTGGGACCAGCATCTGGCGAGGGCGGGCGCCGAGCTGCTGGCCCAGCGGCTGGATCTGATCGCCGTACTGCAGCCGCTGGCGGACAAGGCGTACGAGCAGCTGGCACCGGGTGGCGGACCGATTCTGCTGGAGTACCGGCCGTCCGCGCCGGGCCCCGGACACACGCGTGAGGAGCTGTACGAGCAGCTGATCGCCGCGCTCGCGGAGGTGCGCAAGCAGGAGATCGAGCGGGGCGTGACGCTGGTCGGGCCGCACCGGGACGAGCTGCTGCTCAAGCTCGGCGATCTGCCGGCGAAGGGGTACGCGAGTCACGGGGAGTCCTGGTCGTACGCGCTGGCGCTGCGGCTGGCCTCGTACGACCTGTTGCGGGCGGAGGGGAACGAGCCCGTCCTGGTCCTCGACGACGTCTTCGCCGAGCTGGACGCGCGGCGTCGGGAGCGGCTGGCGGAGCTGGTGGCCCCGGGCGAGCAGGTGCTGGTGACGGCGGCGGTGGACGACGACGTGCCGGCGGTGCTGGCGGGGGTTCGGTACGGGGTCGCGGGGGGCTCGGTGGACAGGCTGTGAGGGTCGTGAGGTCGTGAGCGAGAACGAGAATCCCCAGGGCTCCCCGGCCCCCAAGGCACCCGAGCCGTCGGGTGTGGATCTCGCGCGGGTCGCGCTGCGCGCCGCCAAGGAGCAGGCGAAGGCGCGGGGCGCGGCGGCTCAGCAGAAGAAGCAGGCCCGGCGGGGCGGTGGGCTGCGCTCGGGTGCGCACGCCGACGGGCGTGACCCGGTCGGGCTCGGCGCCGCGATCAACCGGCTGATCACCGAGCGCGGCTGGGAGACGCCGGCGGCGGTCGGCGGGGTCATGGGGCGCTGGCCGCAGATCGTGGGCGAGGACCTGGCGAACCATTGCGTACCGCTGAAGTACGACGAGGCGCCGGAGGAGCGGGTGCTCACCGTGCAGTGCGACTCGACGGCGTGGGCGACGCAGCTGAGGTTGTTGGCGCCGAGGTTGGTGGCGCGGCTGAACGAGGACCTGGGGCACGGGACGGTGCGGGTGATCAAGGTCTTGGGGCCGGGCGGTCCGCGCAAGGGGTACGGGCCGTTGCGGGCGCCCGGGTCCGTGGGGCCTGGGGACACGTACGGCTGACGTTGGCCGTGGGTGCGGGGCGCCTGTGGTGCAGGCCCAAGCAAAGGGCACCGGCCTCGGGTTTTGTGCCCACCCGTTCCACCCTGCGGAACGATTGCCCACAAAACCGTGCGCATGACCGCCCACAGCGGGGTGTCACCGCCCGAAGCGCTGGGTGGCCGTCAGAGCCCTTTGGAGCCCCTCCCCGGATATGGGGAGTCGTCTCGCTCCCGCTCAGGGCGGCACATGCGGACTCAGGTACCGGCAAACCCCCATTCGTGTCGGCGCTACCGGTAGACTGGTAGACAATCCCGCCACCCTGCGGAACATGTCGAACGACGCAGCCGCTCCCGTATGCCCGGAGAACGGCCTGTGCTGTGCCAGAAAGGGCGCTTCGTGGCCGATTCCGGCAACCCCAACGAGAACACTCCGTCCGCCAACGCTGCGTCGTACGACGCCAGCGCTATCACCGTCCTCGAGGGTCTGGACGCGGTCCGCAAGCGGCCCGGCATGTACATCGGCTCGACCGGTGAGCGTGGACTCCACCACCTCGTGCAGGAGGTCGTCGACAACTCCGTCGACGAGGCCCTCGCGGGTCACGCGGACACGATCGACGTCACGATCCTGGCCGACGGCGGCGTCAAGGTCGTCGACAACGGCCGTGGCATCCCGGTGGACCTCCACCCCGTCGAGAAGAAGCCGGCCGTCGAGGTCGTGCTCACCGTCCTGCACGCGGGCGGCAAGTTCGGCGGCGGCGGCTACGCCGTGTCCGGCGGTCTGCACGGTGTGGGTGTCTCCGTCGTCAACGCGCTGTCCACCCGGCTCTCCGTCGACATCAAGCGCGACGGCCACCGCTGGACGCAGGACTACAAGCTCGGTGTGCCCACCGCGCCCCTCGCCAAGCACGAGGAGGTCGAGGACTCCGGCACCACCGTGACGTTCTGGGCCGACCCGGACGTCTTCGAGACCACCGAGTACTCCTTCGAGACGCTTGCGCGTCGCTTCCAGGAGATGGCCTTCCTCAACAAGGGCCTCACCCTGACGCTGACGGACGAGCGCGAGTCGGCCAAGGCGACGATGAACGCCGACGACCCCGACGCCGAGGCGGCGGAGGAGCAGCCGGCGCGCACGGTGAAGTACCACTACGAGGGCGGCATCGTCGACTTCGTGAAGTACCTCAACTCGCGCAAGGGCGAGCTGATCCACCCGACCGTCATCGACGTCGAGGCCGAGGACAAGGAGCGGATGCTCTCGGTCGAGATCGCGATGCAGTGGAACTCGCAGTACAGCGAGGGTGTGTACTCCTTCGCGAACACGATCCACACGCATGAGGGCGGTACGCACGAAGAGGGCTTCCGCGCCGCGCTGACGGGCCTGGTGAACCGGTACGCGCGCGACAAGAAGCTCCTGCGCGAGAAGGACGACAACCTCACCGGTGAGGACATCCGCGAGGGCCTGACGGCGATCATCTCCATCAAGCTGGGTGAGCCGCAGTTCGAGGGCCAGACGAAGACGAAGCTGGGCAACACGGAGGCCAAGACCTTCGTCCAGAAGATCGTCCACGAGCACCTCAACGACTGGTTCGACCGCAACCCCGTCGAGGCCTCGGACATCATCCGCAAGTCGATCCAGGCGGCCACCGCGCGCGTGGCGGCCCGCAAGGCGCGCGACCTGACCCGCCGCAAGGGCCTGCTGGAGTCGGCGTCCCTGCCCGGCAAGCTGAGCGACTGCCAGTCGAACGACCCCACCAAGTGCGAGATCTTCATCGTCGAGGGTGACTCCGCCGGTGGTTCGGCCAAGTCCGGTCGTAACCCGATGTACCAGGCCATCCTGCCGATCCGCGGCAAGATCCTGAACGTCGAGAAGGCGCGGATCGACAAGATCCTGCAGAACACCGAGGTCCAGGCGCTGATCTCGGCCTTCGGCACCGGAGTCCACGAGGACTTCGACATCGAGAAGCTCCGCTATCACAAGATCATTCTGATGGCGGACGCCGACGTCGACGGCCAGCACATCAACACCCTGCTGCTGACCTTCCTCTTCCGCTTCATGCGTCCGCTGGTCGAGGCCGGTCACGTCTACCTCTCCCGCCCGCCGCTCTACAAGATCAAGTGGGGCCGGGACGACTTCGAGTACGCGTACTCGGACCGTGAGCGCGACGCGCTCGTCGAGCTGGGCAAGCAGAACGGCAAGCGGATCCGCGAGGACTCGATCCAGCGCTTCAAGGGTCTGGGCGAGATGAACGCCGAGGAGCTGCGCGTCACCACGATGGACCAGGACCACCGTGTCCTCGGTCAGGTGACCCTGGACGACGCGGCGCAGGCGGACGACCTGTTCTCGGTGCTGATGGGTGAGGACGTCGAGGCACGGCGCTCCTTCATCCAGCGCAACGCCAAGGACGTTCGCTTCCTCGACATCTGAGTCGGTCTCAGCTGACCGTACGAAAGGACTGACGACCAGCAATGGCCGACGAGAACACCCCTGTGACGACCGAAGAAGAAGAGCCGGTGCTGCGGATCGAGCCCGTCGGGCTCGAGACCGAGATGCAGCGCTCGTACCTCGACTACGCGATGTCCGTCATCGTGTCGCGTGCGCTGCCCGACGTGCGGGACGGCCTCAAGCCCGTCCACCGGCGCGTGCTGTACGCGATGTACGACGGCGGCTACCGGCCCGAGAAGGGCTTCTACAAGTGCGCCCGCGTCGTCGGTGACGTCATGGGTACGTACCACCCGCACGGCGACTCGTCGATCTACGACGCGCTCGTCCGCCTCGCCCAGCCGTGGTCGATGCGGCTGCCGCTGGTGGACTCCAACGGCAACTTCGGTTCTCCGGGCAACGACCCGGCCGCCGCCATGCGGTACACCGAGTGCAAGATGATGCCGCTGGCCATGGAGATGCTCCGGGACATCGACGAGGAGACCGTCGACTTCCAGGACAACTACGACGGCCGGAACCAGGAGCCGACGGTCCTGCCGGCGCGCTTCCCGAACCTGCTGGTCAACGGCTCGGCCGGTATCGCGGTCGGTATGGCGACCAACATCCCGCCGCACAACCTGCGCGAGGTCGCGGCCGGTGCCCAGTGGGCGCTGGAGCACCCGGAGGCCACGCACGAGGAGCTGCTCGACGCGCTCATCGAGCGGATCAAGGGCCCTGACTTCCCGACCGGCGCGCTGGTCGTGGGCCGCAAGGGCATCGAGGAGGCGTACCGCACCGGTCGTGGCTCCATCACGATGCGCGCGGTCGTCGAGGTCGAGGAGATCCAGAACCGCCAGTGCCTGGTGGTCACGGAGCTTCCGTACCAGACCAACCCGGACAACCTCGCGCAGAAGATCGCCGACCTGGTGAAGGACGGCAAGATCGGCGGCATCGCCGACGTCCGCGACGAGACCTCGTCCCGTACCGGCCAGCGGCTCGTCATCGTGCTCAAGCGCGATGCCGTCGCCAAGGTCGTGCTCAACAACCTGTACAAGCACACCGACCTGCAGACGAACTTCGGCGCGAACATGCTGGCGCTCGTCGACGGTGTGCCGCGCACGCTCTCCCTGGACGCGTTCATCCGTCACTGGGTGACGCACCAGATCGAGGTCATCGTGCGCCGGACCCGCTTCCGGCTGCGCAAGGCCGAGGAGCGCGCCCACATCCTGCGCGGTCTGCTCAAGGCGCTCGACGCGATCGACGAGGTCATCGCGCTCATCCGGCGCAGCGACACGGTCGAGGTCGCGCGCGAGGGCCTGATGGGCCTGCTGCAGATCGACGAGATCCAGGCCAACGCCATCCTCGAGATGCAGCTGCGCCGGCTCGCCGCCCTGGAGCGCCAGAAGATCGTCGCCGAGCACGACGAGCTCCAGGCGAAGATCAACGAGTACAACGCGATCCTCGCGTCCGAGGAGCGTCAGCGCCGGATCGTCAGCGAGGAGCTGGCGCTGCTCGTCGAGAAGTTCGGCGACGACCGCCGCTCCAAGCTGGTGCCCTTCGACGGTGACATGTCCATCGAGGACCTGATCGCCGAGGAGGACATCGTCGTCACCATCACGCGTGGCGGCTATGTGAAGCGGACGAAGACCGAGGACTACCGCTCGCAGAAGCGCGGCGGCAAGGGCGTGCGCGGCACGAAGCTGAAGCAGGACGACATCGTCGACCACTTCTTCGTGTCCACGACCCACCACTGGCTGCTCTTCTTCACCAACAAGGGCCGGGTCTACCGGGCCAAGGCGTACGAGCTTCCGGACGCCGGCCGGGACGCGCGCGGCCAGCACGTCGCCAACCTGCTGGCCTTCCAGCCGGACGAGCAGATCGCCGAGATCCTGGCGATCCGCGACTACGAGGCGGCGCCGTACCTGGTGCTGGCCACGAAGGCCGGTCTGGTGAAGAAGACCGCGCTGAAGGACTACGACTCCCCGCGTTCCGGTGGTGTCATCGCGATCAACCTCCGGGAGACCGAGGACGGTAGCGACGACGAGCTGATCGGCGCCGAGCTGGTGTCGGCGGAGGACGATCTGCTGCTCATCAGCAAGAAGGCGCAGTCGATCCGGTTCACCGCTACGGACGACGCGCTGCGTCCGATGGGACGTGCGACGTCCGGAGTCAAGGGGATGAGTTTCCGCGAGGGCGACGAGCTGCTCTCGATGAATGTCGTCCGGCCGGGTACGTTCGTCTTCACCGCCACCGACGGTGGGTACGCGAAGCGGACCAACGTCGACGAGTACCGCGTCCAGGGTCGCGGTGGCCTCGGTATCAAGGCCGCCAAGATCGTGGAGGACCGTGGTTCGCTCGTGGGCGCGCTGGTGGTCGAGGAGACGGACGAGATCCTCGCCATCACGCTGTCCGGCGGTGTGATTCGTACGCGAGTCAACGAAGTCAGGGAGACCGGCCGTGACACCATGGGCGTCCAGCTGATCAACCTGGGCAAGCGGGATGCCGTCGTCGGCATCGCGCGGAACGCCGAGGCGGGCAGCGAGGCCGAAGAGGTCGTCGAGGCCGATGCCGAGATCGGCGATGGCGTCGAGGCCGCGACCGCGGTCGAGGCAGCCGAGGGCACCGAGCCCTCGGCCGGGGAGCACGAGGAGTAGAGCGTGAGTGGAGCCACGGGCGCCGGATCGGCGGCTGCCGGAGCTTCTGCTGGTGCTGGAGCGAACGGTGCCCGTGGTTCCGCCACGGACTCCCAGGGGGTTGCGGTGACGGACACCCGAGGGCAGGGGCCCTCGTACGAGACGTACAACGGGCCGCTGCCCGGCGAGCGCGCGGGAGCGCAGCAGCCGAGCGGGCCGTACCACCCGCCGCAGGCGTACGGCGCTCAGGCGCCGGCCGCCGGAGTGGTGGGCGGTGCGGGCGGTCAGAACACGGGCGCCGTGCGTCGGCCGCGTACCGGGGCGCGCACCACGCCCCGTACGCGCAAGGCGCGGCTGCGGGTGGCCAAGGCCGATCCGTGGTCGGTGATGAAGGTGAGCTTCCTGCTCTCCATCGCGCTGGGCGTCTGCACGGTCGTGGCCGCGTCGGTGCTGTGGATGGTCATGGACGCCATGGGCGTCTTCTCGACCGTCGGCGGCACGATCAGCGAGGCGACGGGCTCGAACGAGTCCAACGGCTTCGATCTGCAGTCGTTCCTCTCGCTGCCGCGGGTGCTCATGTTCACCTCGGTGATCGCCGTGATCGACGTGGTCCTGATGACCGCGCTGGCGACCCTGGGGGCGTTCATCTACAACCTGTCCGCCGGTTTCGTGGGCGGCGTGGAGCTGACGCTGGCGGAGGACGAGTGACCTGCGTGGGGGCCTGAAGCCGTGCTCATCAGGGGCTCCGTCCCGGGCGATTTTGGGACTGGCCCCCACGTGCGCTAATCTTCAGGAGTCAGCGCGCGGGACACACACCGCAGAGCGCGGCGGGGCTATAGCTCAGTTGGTTAGAGCGCATCCCTGATAAGGATGAGGCCACAGGTTCAAATCCTGTTAGCCCCACAGTGCAGATCGGCCCGGACGGTTCACCGTCCGGGCCGATTGCTTTGTGCGAGGGCCGGGTGCTCGGGTAGGTCACCGATCGGTATCGGTCGGTGTGTAGAGTGGGCGTCAGAAGTCTCCTACGTCAACGAAAGACGAGGTCGCGCGGTGAAGAAGCTTCTCCTGGTCGCACTGGCCGCCATCGGCGGGCTCCTCGTGTACCGCCAGATCCAGGCGGATCGCGCCGAGCAGGATCTGTGGACGGAGGCGACCGACTCCGTGCCCGCAGGTTCGGGTGTCTGAGACGCAGCACGTTCGAGCGTGAAGCCCCGGCCGCTACCGAGCGGTCGGGGCTTCGCGCTGTTCCAGACCCTGTTGCCGGCGCTGTTCACGGCACTGCTCCGAGCCCTGTTTCAGGACCGTGACGCAGGCCCTCTTGAGTTCACCCCCGCAAATCATTAAGTTGCGAGAGCAAAGTTGAGTGATCGCGGTCAAGGGGGAAGTGACATGAGAGTGCGACGAACAGCGGCCGGATGGGCGGCGGGGGCGTTGCTCGCCCTGCTGCTCGCGCCGGTACCGGGGGCGGCCGCGGCCGAGCGCGAAGGAGCCGGCACCGGAAGCCTGGTGATGGTGCTCGACTCGTCCGGCTCCATGGGCGACGACGACGGCTCGGGACGTACGAGGATGGCGGCGGCCCGCGCGGCCGTCGGGACCGTCGTCGACGGCCTGCCTGACGGGCATCCCACCGGACTGCGGGTCTACGGCGCCGACCGGCCCAAGGGATGCACGGACACCCGGCTCGTCCGGCCGGTCGAGCCGCTGGACCGGGCCGGCCTCAAGGCCGCCGTCGCGGCGCTGAAGCCCACCGGGGACACTCCCATCGGGCTGTCCCTCCAGAAGGCCGCCCAGGACCTTCCCGAGCCCTCCGGCGGAACGATCGGGACGCGCACGATCCTGCTGATCTCCGACGGCGAGGACAACTGCGGCAGCCCCAAGCCCTGCGAGGTCGCCGCACAGCTCGCCAAGGACGGCATCGGCCTGCGGATCGACACCGTCGGCTTCCAGGTGAAGGGCGCGGCGCGCAAGGATCTGGAGTGCATCGCCGAGGCGGGCAACGGCCGTTACTACGACGCGCCCGACGCCGACGCGCTCGCCCGGCAGCTCCAGCGGGCCTCGCGGCTGTCGGCGGACGGCTACCGCCTCCAGGGCAAGCAGATCGCGGGCACCCCGACGAGCGACCGGGCGCCCGGGCTCGTACCGGGGCAGTACCTGGACACCATCGGGCCCGGTGAGAAGCGGTACTACGCGGCCGACCTGGACGACGTCTCCACGGTGAACCTCTCGGCGACGGCCGTGCCGCAGCCCGGAGCGGCCGTGGACACCGTCGACAAGCTGAGCACCAGCCTCGTCTACGCGCACGCCGGCGGCGAGGGCAATTGCGCGACCAACAGCGAGATCTTCCACCAGGACGAGGGCGCCGTGCCGCTCACCTCCGCCGTCGCCCGCATCCCGACCGAGAAGCGGTACTCGACCTGCGACAAGGCGGGCCGCTACTGGTTCGTCGTCGAGCGCACCAGCAAGCCCGCGTCGGACGCGGCCCGCTGGCCGCTGGAGCTGGTCCTCGGTGTCGAGACACCGCTGCGCGCCGGGATCACCCCCGCGCAGTCCCGGCCCGAGTACGGAGCCGGCGGCAAGGAGGCCGTCCTGCCCACCGGCGATCCGAAGGACGTCCGCGGCGGGACCGGCTTCAACGACGCGCGGGAGCTCGGGCGGGGCGTGTGGCGCGACCGCCTCCTGCCCTCCCAGACCCTCTGGTACAAGGTGCCGGTCGGCTGGGGACAGCAGCTGCGCTACGGCGTCGAGTTCGCCAACGAGCCGACCGTCGACGGCTCTTCGTCGGTGACGTCGTACGGCGGCACGCAGGTCTACACCCCCGCACGCCACCCCGTCGGCGGCGGAACGGGCGAGTTCGGCTCCACGACCACGTACAACGGGCGTCCCACCGCGCTGAGCATGGGCACCGTGCCCGTCGCCTGGACCAACCGGTACGAGAGCCACCCCAACGTCGTCCCGGTGCACACCACCGGCGGCTTCTACATCGCGGTCACGCTCGGCGCCGAGGCCGCCGAGATCGCCCGGAATCCGCAGATCGCGGTGGTCCTGCGGATCGACGTCCTCGGCGAGGAGCTCACCGGGCCCGAGCACGGTGCGGCGCCGGTGGCGGGAAAGACCGACAAGCGGGGCGAATCGTCCGCGCACGCAGACAGCGGAGGGACGGGCGGGGCAGGATGGACCGTCACCGCGGCCGCCGGGGCGGGCGGCGGAGCCGTCGTACTGATCGCGGCGGCGGTGTTCGTTGTGAAGCGGGTACGGGGCGGGACGGCTACGGACACGAGGAGAGGCGCGTGAAGAGGCGCGTGAAGAGGCAGCGCGGGCGGATGCGGGCGGCCGGGTCCCCGGTCGCGACGGTGGGTGCGGCGGTGGCTGCGGCGGCGGTGTTCACGGCCGTGGCGCTGCCGGGCGTGGCGTGGGCGGCCGGCGAGAGCCCGTACGCCTTCGACGGCGCGGCCACCCAGATCAAGGGCGCCGCATCCAGCCTGGACGCCCAGCAGTTGAAGGCCGGGCAGAGCTACCGGGACTCCATCAAGAAGGACGGCAAGCTCTACTACCGGGTCGATCTCGACGCGAAGTCGAACGCGTACGTGTCGGTGGTGGCCGTTCCGAAGGCCGGCGGCAAGGCGGAGTACGGCGACGGCATCAAGGTCAGCCTGCAGGACGGTTCCGCCACGCAGTGCGGCTACCAGGACGCGGCGTTCGAGTCCGCCGGCTTCACCCGGCCCATCACCGCGTACGCCCACCGCACGATCGAGGCCGACAGCTCCACCTGCCAGCAGGCGGGCGCCTACTACGTCCTCGTCGAGAGGACTTCGAAGGCCGTCTCCACGCCCGACGACTGGGAACTGGAGATCCGCTACCTCTCCGAGCCGGGCGTGAAGAAGACCGGCCCGACCGAACTGCCCGAGAACTGGCCCTCCTCCTCGCCCCCGCCGCCCGCCGGCGGCCCGCAGAAGCGGCAGGGCGGCGCGGGCTTCCACGACGCCACCTCGCTGAAGCAGGGCGAGTGGCGCGCCGACATCAAGCCCGGGCAGACGCTGTTCTACCGGGTGCCCGTCGACTGGGGGCAGCAGCTGTTCGCCACCGCGGAGCTCGGCAGCAGCCCGACCGGCGCCACCGAGTACGTCCCCAACGCGCTGGTGCTCTCGCTCGACAACCCGGCCCGCGGCCATGTCGACCAGGACACCATCACCTACGACGGCAAGCCGGCGACGCTCGCGCTCGATCCGCACCGGCCGGTCGCCTTCGAGAACCGTTACTCCTCCAACAGCTACACGAACGCCATGCGGTTCGCGGGCTGGTACTACCTGTCGGCCACGCTCAGCCCGGAGGTCGCCAAGGAGTACGGGGACAAGCCGATGCCGCTGACGCTGCGGGTGAATGTCACCGATACGGCGAAGGCGGGCCCCGCGTACGACGGGGACGCAGGGATCTTCAAGGTCACCGACGACGACCGGGACGCGGCGGCCAGCGGCGCGAGCGGGCCGCAGGCGCAGAAGAGCGACAGCATGGCCCTGGTCGCGGCGGCCGGGATCGGCGCCGGAACCGTACTGATCGTCGGGCTCGGCCTGTGGACGCTCGCGGGACGGCGACGGGCGGCGCGTGAGGCGCCGCAGGGTCTGCCGCAGGGCGGGCCCCAGGGTGGTCCGCCGCAGTTCGGGCCGCCGACGGGCCGGTAGGCGCGGGCGGTGGGCGCAGGGCGGTCGGCGGGGCGGCCGCCCGTCAGGTCTGGGTGAGCGCCCAGATGCCGACCGCGAAGCAGATCAGAGCGACGACCAGGACCGGGACCGCCACCTTCGGGGGCGGTCCCGGTCGCTTTGCCGGGGCCGACGCCGAAGTGGCCGGGGCGGTGGCCGGTGACGCCTGGGTGGGAACCTGCGCGGCGTGAGCGGTGTATTGACGAGTAGAGGCTTGTTGGTACGACACCGCGGCCGTCGGGGCCTGGGCGAAGTCCGGCGCGGCGGCGGGATGGGGGGAGGCCGTATGCGCGGAGGAGGCGGGGACCGGGGGCTGCGTGGGGGCGGCGACCGGCTGAGGGGGCGGGGACAGGTGGAAGCTGCCCGTCTCGGAGGGGCTCGGCACCGGCTGCTGTGGCTGTGCCTGCGTGTGTGGTGGCGGTTGTACGGGTGCGGGGGCGGGGGCCTGCGTCTCGGGGCCGTTCGGGCCGAAGCCGGCGGGCAGCGGGCCGATCTGGTCGAAGACCTCGACCGGCTCCTCGTCCGGGCGGGCCTCTGGCAGCATCTCGACGGCCGAGGCCAGCGCCTTGCGCACACCCGTCGCCGTCTTGAAACGGGCCTGCGGGTCCGGCTGGAGCAGGCCCGCGAGGACCTGCCACAGCGGCTCCGGAATGCCTTCCGGGGCTCCCGGGGTCCCGTGCGCCATGAAGTACTCGATCAGGGCGCGGGAGTCGGGCTTCTGACCCTGGAGCAGATAGAGCGCGACCAGGCCGACCGCGAAGAGGTCGGCCGGGAAGTCCGGCTCCGCGCCCATCATCTGCTCGGGCGCGAAGTAACCGGGCGTCCCCACCACGTAGTTGGTCTCGGTCAGGCGAGGCTCGCCCTTGCGCATCGAGATGCCGAAATCGGACAGCCGCAGATGCGGCCGCCCGGTTCCGGTGACGTCGAGCAGGATGTTCGCCGGCTTGATGTCGCGGTGCACGACCCCCTCCGCGTGCACCGCGTCCAGACCGGAGAGCAGCTGATCCAGCAGGGTGCACACGAAGCGCGGCGGCAACGCGCCGTAGTCGCCGATGACGTGCGCCAGAGACCCGCCGGCCACCAGATCCATGGTGAACAGCACCTTGTCGTCGTCCGCGGCCCAACTGGCCGGGGCGAGGACATGGGGATGGTCGATCCGGAGCGCCTGCTCCCTCACGAAGCGGAGCAGCGTGTGGGCGTCGCTCTGCTGGAGCACCTTGGCCGCCACATAGCGGCGGCGCCGGTGGTCCCAGGCACGCCACACCGCGCCGACGCCACCGCGTCCGATCGGGTCGATCAGCTCGTACCGACCAGCGAAGACCTCACCCATTGCGCTGCGCCCGCTCCCCGTCGTCCCTGGTCCGTTCTGCCGGACCGGCTGCTCTGTGTCAGTTCTGGTGCGACTCGTAGTGCGCGACCGCGTCCGCGGTGCGCCCCGCGCCGTACACCCGGAGGAACTCTGCCAGTTCCGGGTGGGCCGGGGCGAGGGAGTCCGCCGCATCGATGATGTCGCCCGCGGCCGCGACCGAGCGCAGCAGCGACTGGATCTCGCGGACCACGCGACGTACGGTCGGCGCGCCCGAGCTGGTCGTGGTCTGGCTGGTGCCGGTCAGCACGGAGCCGCCCTGCGACTTCTTGATCTCGTCCATGCGGTCGGTGGCCTCGGCCGCGCTGACGCTGCCGTCGGCGACCTGCCCGGCGAGCTCCTGCAGGGCCTGGACGCGCTGGACGACGGCCGGGTTGCCGATCTTGGCCCGCTGGCCGCTCATCAGTTGGGAGAGCATGGGTGCCGAGAGGCCGAGCACGGCCGCCAGCCTGGCCTGATTGAGCCCGAGATCGTCGATCAGCCGACGGAAGAGCGCCCCCAGCGGCTCTCCGTACCAACTGCGCTGAAGCTCCCTGGCTCTTGCCGTGGCTTCCTGCTGCGCTGCGTCCATTACTTCTCCCCATCCCTGGGGTTCGCCACTGCGAACCTCGATCAGCATCTTACGGAGCGTGGTCGCCGACCGGGAGTCCCAATCCTTTTGCGGGAAAGAGGGGGTGACCCGGTACTCTGTTCTCGTTCCGGGGCCTTAGCTCAGTTGGTAGAGCGCTGTCTTTGCATGGCAGATGTCAGGGGTTCGACTCCCCTAGGCTCCACCGGAAACGCCCCTCTGACCTGCGGAAACGTAGCTCGGAGGGGCTTTTTTCGGTTCTGTGGCGGATCGCTCCCAAGTGGCCCACGTTCCCGTGCCGGCAATGGACCTGTCTGCCTGGGCCACGGCTTCCTACCGTCGTGTGCATGCCGAACCCTTCCTCCACCGCCCCCAAGGCCTCCCGGGCTCCCCGGGCGCTCCTCCTCGCCCAGCTGAGCAACTCGATCGGCGACGGCGCCTTCTACGTCTCCTCGGCGCTCTACTTCACCCGGATCGTCGGCCTGTCCGCCGCGCAGATCGGCATCGGTCTCACCCTCGCCTGGGCCGTCGGCTCGGTCGCGGGCGTCTGGCTCGGCCACCTCGCCGACCGGCGCGGGCCGCGCGGGACCGCCGTCCTGCTGGCGCTCGCCACCGCGGCGGCCGTCGCGTCGTTCCTCTTCATCCGCTCCTTCGAGGCGTTCATGATCGCGGCCGCGGTGTACGCCACCGCCCAGAGCGGACTCGCCGCCGCCCGCCAGGCGCTGCTGGCCGGTCTGGTCGAGCCCTCGGCCCGTACGGAGGTCCTGGCCAGGCTGCAGTCCACCCTCAACGCCGGCCTCGCCGTCGGCGCCGGGATCGGCGGACTCGCCCTGCACGCCGGCACCCGCACCGCCTATCTGTCCGTCTTCGCGCTGGACGCGGCCGGCTTCCTGCTCTGCGCCCTGGTGCTGCGCGGCCTGCCGCCCGTGCCCGCCGCCCCCGCGGCGAAGGGCGGCGAACCCCGCCTCGCGGTGCTCCGCGACCGCCCGTACGCGCTGCTCACCTTCCTCAACGCGGTGCTGCTCCTGCGGCTCCCGCTGCTCAGCCTCGCCCTGCCGCTGTGGATCGTGGAGCGGACCTCGGCGCCCGGCTGGGTCGTCTCGGCGCTGTTCGTCCTCAACACCGCGGCCGTGATGGTCTTCCAGGTACGGACGGCCAGGTCGGTGACCGGACTTCCGCAGGCCACGCGCGCGGTGGGCCGGTCCGGCGTCGTCATGCTCGCCTCCTGCGCCGTGTTCGCGGTGACGGCCGCCGGCCTCGGTCCGTGGACGACCGTCGCGGTGCTCGCCCTCGGCGCGGCGCTCCAGGTCGCCGCGGAGATGCGCCACTCCGCCGGGTCCTGGCAGATCGGCTTCGCCCTCGCGCCTGCCGGCCGGATCGGGCAGTACCAGGGCTTCTACGGCACTGGTGTCCCCGTCGCGCGGACCCTCGGTCCGCTGCTGGTCACCACGCTCCTGGTGACCTGGGGCGTGCCCGGCTGGCTGGTCCTCGGCGCGATCTTCCTGGTGGCCGCGGCGGCGACGAAACCCGCCGTCCGGTGGGCCGAGAGGGCACGCGCGCAGGCGCCCGTCACCGGCGGCGCCACGGAGCTCGTCGGCGTCCACTGAGCCGGACGGGTGGTGTTCATCGGAAGAACTGCGCGGTGGCGGCGTCGCTCCGAGGAATCCGGGCGCCCGTCCACATCATGAGGAAGGTACGAAAAGCGCGCAATTCGAAATGATCCATCCGAGAACGTCACGAAAGCGAGGGGCCATGGCCACCGCCAAGGTCAAGCAGTTCTGGACCGCCTTCATCTCCGTACTCTTCGCCCTGCTCGCCTCCGTCGGCCTGGCGTCCACCGCCACCGCCGCGCAGGCTCCCGCCGTCCAGCAGCCGGAGGAGCCGGCCTCCGCCGCCACCGCCGGTGCGCGCACCCCGGCCGCCGCCGTACCGGCCCAGCGAAGGGCACATCAGTGGCCCGCGCGCGACCGCTCCCTGCCGCCCACGATCAAGCAGCGCATCGGCGCCGAGGCGCACAACTCCTCGCCCTCCGTCCGCCACCTGCCCGCCGACGCCCCGGTCGAGACCGCTCTCGCGGACCAGACGGAGCTGTCGGGCCGCGCGCTCGCCGCGACGGCGTAGGGCGCAGGGAGTCGACGCGCTCCCCGCGCCCCACGACCCAGCGCGCCACACGCGCACGGAGGCAGCCCGCGGTCAGCGACGATCGTCGCGCTCCGCATCGGTATCCGACTCGACATCGGATCCGGCTTCGGCTTCGGCCTCCTTGGCCTCCACCTCGGGATCGAGGGCCCCACTGGCGTCGACGGACGACAGCGGAGACGTACGGGACGACGGTTCCGACGCCCCCTCATCGACCTCGGTAGGAGCAGGCGGTTCGACCAGCCAGTCCGGGTTGGCCTGCTTGTCCCACCACTTCCACAGGCAGAAGGCACCGGCGGCCACCACACCGAGGACCAGGAATCCCTTGGCGAGGTGCCCGACCCTGGCCCGACGCTCGTGCTTCCGAACGATCTTCTGGATTTCCTTCGGTGTCACCTGACCGCGCAGCGCGGCCCAGGCGGCCACCGAACGCGACCCGGCCTCATCGAGGACGGGACCGGTCGCGGCGACCGCGTGCTCGACACGCGGAACGGTGTAATCGGCCGCCTGACGGGCGGCCTTGCGGGTGACGATCGCGGCACGTTGCGCGGCCTCGTCCACCCGCGGCGGTACATGCGGTGCGACATGGCATTCGTACTGCACACGAGCTTGCTTACGGGCCTGATGAGCGGCCTTCGAGACTTTCGGCGCGAGCCGGACGCGTGCCTCGTGCGCATAGTGCGCGGCGTGGTCCTTGGCTGTGCCGGCATACTGCACGGCTTGGTCCTTGGCCGTGCCGGCATAAGGCGCCACCACTTCCGCGGCGTGCAGCACGCTGTCCTTGGCCGAATCGGTCGCGGCGCGCACGCTGTCCATCCGGGTCACGGGATCCTCCTCCTCGGTGGCGGTGTCGGTTTTTCGCCTTTCCACCCATTTCGAAATCATGCCTGTCCGATCGCGGTCCGGCATGCGGGGCGGGCATCCGGGGCATCCCCCTGTCTCTTCCGTGCGAGGATGCGATCCGCGTCAGTGGAGACTTACGGAAGGCGGACCGTGGCCGAGCAGCTCTACGCCACTCTCAAGACCAGCCTGGGCGACATCGAGATTCGGCTGCTGCCGAACCACGCCCCCAAGACGGTCAGAAACTTCACCGAACTCGCGCGGGGCGAGCGCGAGTGGACGCACCCGGCCACCGGCACCCTCGCCGCGGACCGCCTGTACGACGGCACCGTCTTCCACCGGGTCATCGAGGGCTTCATGATCCAGGGCGGCGACCCGCTGGGGAACGGCACGGGCGGACCGGGGTACGAGTTCGCCGACGAGTTCCACCCGGAGCTCTTCTTCGACCGCCCCTATCTCCTTGCGATGGCCAACGCCGGGCCGGGCACCAACGGCTCGCAGTTCTTCATCACGGTCGGCGCCACGACCTGGCTGAACCGCAAGCACACGATCTTCGGCGAGGTCGTCGGAGCGGCGAGCAAGAAGGTCGTCGACGCGATCGCCGCGACGCCGGTCAACGCGAACACCAAGCGCCCCCTCGACGACGTGGTCCTGGAGTCCGTGGTCATCGAGACCCGCTGACCCTCGACCGGTCAGCCGGCCCATCGGCCGGTTCCGCAAGGGAACCTTTCCGCCCCGCCCGTCCGTATGCAGGAGGGCGGGGCACTGCCTCGCCGCCCCATCTCCCCGGGAGGGACCTTCATGGAGCCGCAGTCCGGCCTGCCGCGCTGTTACCGCCACCCGGACGTCGAGACAGGCATCCGCTGCACCCGCTGCGACAAGCCGATCTGCCCGCAGTGCATGGTCTCCGCCTCCGTCGGCTTCCAGTGCCCGGACTGCGTACGCAACGGCTCCGGCACGGGCCACGCCCCCGACGCCAACCAGCCCCGTACGCTCGCCGGCGGCCGAGTGGCGAGCGACGGCCGTTTCGTCACCAAGATCCTCATCGCGATCAACCTCGCCCTCTTCATCGCCGTCCAGGTGGCCGGCGACCGGCTCGTGGACGAGCTGTCGCTGATCGGCTACGCCTTCAGCCCGCCGCTCGGCGAGGTGGTGGGCGTCGCGGACGGCGAGTGGTACCGGCTGCTCACCTCCACCGTGCTCCACCAGGAGATCCCGCACTTCGTCTTCAACATGCTGGGACTGTGGGTCATCGGCGGAATCGTCGAACCGGAACTCGGGCGGATCCGCTACGCCACGCTCTGTCTGCTCTCCGGACTCTCCGGCTCCGCGCTCGCCTTTCTGCTCTCCGCGCCGAACCAGCCCTCACTGGGCGCCTCGGGCGTCGTCTTCGGCCTGATCGGCGCCTGGGCGGTGCTCACCCGCCGCCAGAGGTACGACATGCGGCCGGTGGTCCTCTTCGTGGCCCTGTCGCTGCTGCTGACCTTCACCCGCCCCGGTATCTCCTGGGAGGCGCACATCGGCGGCCTCGTCGGCGGCGCTCTGGTGACCTACGGTCTGCTGCACGCGCCCCGGGCCCGGCGGAACGTGATCCAGTACACGGCCTGTGGACTGGTGCTCCTGATCGACCTCGGAATGATCCTCGCCCGCTCCGCCGCGCTCACCTGAGCGACGGGGGCTGTGGACGAGCTTCCAGGAAAGCTTTCCCCAGAGTTATCCACAGCGCGTGGCGGGTCGTGCGCACCTCGTGGAGAACAACTGCGCCCCCCACCCCTGAGCTGGGCTTTTCCAGTAGGGGTGAGGGGCGGGGTGCTTTTCCGGCGGGGGTACCGCAGTCACACCGGCGTCAACGGCCCTGGAGTTATCCACAGATCTTCGTAAGTTATCCAGTGCTGTGCACAACGCTGTGGATAAGTTCAGGGCAAGGCTTGACGGGCAGGCCGTGAAGCAGCTACTTCCACTGCGTGGAGACGCCGAACCCGGCCGCGATGAAGCCGAAGCCCACCACGATGTTCCAGTTGTTGATGGACTTCACCGGCAGCGTGCCGTCGGTGACGTAGAAGACGACGATCCACACCAGCCCGATCGCGAACAGCGCCAGCATCACGGGAGCCACCCAGCTGCGGTTGGTCAGCTTGATGTTGGTGGCCTGCTTGGCGGGCGGGGGCGTGAAGTCGGCCTTCTTGCGGATACGTGACTTCGGCACGAGGGACTCTCCTGTCGATGCGCTGCGTGACCGCGCAGGGAACTGTGGCTGGCGCCGGGGCGGACGGCTGGGTGACGTAGGAGGACCACTGCGTCCCCCGGGCGTCCGTTAGCGTAGTGGTTCCACGGCACCGAAGGGGATCAGGGTACGTTGAGCAATTCCGCCGACTCTTCCCCCGGGCCGGGCCGACCCGCCAGGTGGCGCCCCGTCCGGGTGCTGACCGCTGCCGTTTTCGCCCTCGCCGGACTGATCTTCGTGACCAGTTTCAACACGGCCAAGGGCACCAACATCCGGACGGACGCCTCCCTGCTGAGGCTCTCCGACCTCATCGAGGAGCGCAGCCACAAGAACGCGGGCCTGGACGAGTCGACCGCCGCCCTGCGCGGACAGGTCGACTCCCTCGCCGCCCGCGACGACGGTTCCACGAGCGCCGAGGACAAGAAGCTGCGCGCCCTGGAGACGGCCGCCGGGACCACCGAGACGTCGGGGGCGGGCCTGACCGTCACCCTCAACGACGCCCCGCCGAACGCCCAGGCCGCCCCCGGCTACCCCGAGCCGCAGGCCAACGACCTCGTCATCCACCAGCAGGACCTCCAGGCCGTCGTGAACGCCCTGTGGAAGGGCGGGGCCCAGGGCATCAAGGTCATGGACCAGCGGCTCATCTCCACCAGCGCCGTGCGCTGCGTGGGCAACACCCTGATCCTCCAGGGCCGCGTCTACTCACCCCCGTACAAGATCACCGCTGTGGGCGACCGGGAGAAGCTGAACAAGGCGCTCGCCGACTCGCCGGCCGTCCAGAACTACCAGCTGTACGTGAAGGCCTACGGGCTCGGCTGGAAAGTGGACGAGCACAAGACGGTGACTCTTCCCGGCTACTCCGGCACAGTGGATCTCCACTACGCGAAGCCTGTGAGCTGACTGCTGAGCTGACTGCGGGGAGGGCCCGGCCGGTGGCGGTGCGACTGATCGTCCGGACGTTCAGCGAGCTGTGCATCACCGTCGGGACCCTGATCGTCCTCTTCGTCGTGTACGTGATGTTCTGGACCGGCGTCCAGGCCGAGAGCGCCACGGCCGGCCAGATCGACACGCTGGAGCAGGAGTGGGTCGACCAGCCGGTCCCGGTACCCGACGCGACCGCGGCCCCGGCGCCCCCGAAGGCGTACACGCCCGGCCGGGGCGTCGCCGTCATGTACATCCCCCGCCTCGGCAAGAACTGGGAGTGGCCCGTCCTGGAAGGCACCTCCCCGTCGCTCTTGAAGAAGGGCCTCGGCCACTACCCGGCCACCGCCCGCCTCGGCGAGACCGGCAACTTCTCCGTGGCGGGCCACCGGCGCACGTACGGAGATCCGTTCAAGGACTTCCCCCGGCTGCGCCCGGGTGACGCGGTCGTCCTGACCGACGGCACGACCTGGTTCACGTACCGCATCGACCGCAAGCCGTACCGGACCGTCCCCACCGACATCGGCGTGATCGACCCCGTGCCCCGGCCCCTGAAGAAGGGCGCCGCCGGCTTGGACGGGCCCGGCCGCTACCTCACCCTCACCACCTGCGAGCCGGAGTGGGGCAGCAGCCACCGGCTGATCGCCTGGGCGCACCTGGACGCCACCCAGCCTGTGACGCAGGGCAAGCCACCGGCTTTGGTCGGCTGACCCATCGCGGGGCCGATGCCCCGTACTCTGGTGCCCGTAACGAACGGAAGGGGCAGCGGACGTCATGTACGGCTGGATCTGGCGGCATCTGCCGGGCAACGCATGGGTCAGGGCGATCATCTCGCTCGTCCTCGTCCTCGGGATCGTCTACGCCCTCTTCCAGTACGTGTTCCCCTGGGCGGAGCCGCTGCTTCCGTTCAACGATGTGACGGTGGACGGCCAGTGAGCGCGCGGATTCTCGTCGTCGACAACTACGACAGCTTCGTCTTCAACCTCGTTCAGTACCTGTACCAGCTCGGCGCCGAGTGCGAGGTGCTGCGCAACGACGAGGTGGAACTGAGCCACGCGCAGGACGGTTTCGACGGTGTCCTGCTCTCGCCCGGGCCCGGCGCGCCCGAACAGGCTGGTGTCTGCATCGACATGGTGCGCCACTGCGCCGCGACCGGCGTGCCCGTCTTCGGTGTCTGCCTGGGGATGCAGTCGATGGCGGTGGCGTACGGCGGTGTCGTCGACCGCGCCCCCGAGCTGCTGCACGGCAAGACCTCGCTCGTCACGCACGAGGGCAAGGGCGTCTTCGCGGGCCTGCCGTCGCCGTTCACCGCGACGCGGTACCACTCGCTGGCCGCCGAGCCCGCGACGGTCCCGGCCGAGCTGGAGGTCACGGCGCGGACGGACGACGGCATCATCATGGGGCTGCGCCACCGTGATCTGCCCGTCGAGGGCGTGCAGTTCCACCCCGAGTCGGTGCTCACCGAGCACGGCCACCTGATGCTCGCCAACTGGCTGGAGCAGTGCGGCGACAAGGGGGCGGTGGGCCGGTCGGCGGGGCTCGCGCCGGTGGTGGGCAAGGCCGTCGCGTGACGACGGGGTCGCCGTGGTTCCGGGCGACGAACGTGCCGGAACCGGTGCCGGAGCCTGAGGCGGTACAGGTACCGGCGCCGCGGTACGAGTACGAGCAGACGGCGTACGAGCCGAGTGGGTACGAGCCGACCGGGTACGAGGCGGCTGGGGCGTACGAGCCGGGGGCGGGGTACGAGCCGATACCCGAACCCGAGCCGTCTTTCGAGGTCCCCGTCGAGCCGTACGAGGAGCCGTACGACGAGACGATGGCCCTGCGGACCCTGGAGGCCTCTCCCGCGGCCTCTCCCGCGCCCGTACCCGGCCCTGGAAGGGCCGAGCGCCGCCGGGCCGCCAAGGGGAGGGGCAAGGGGCGCAGAGGCGCGCCCGAGCCGGCCACAGAGGCCCCTGCCGCCCCGCTCTCGCGCGTCGAGGCGCGCCGTGCTGCCCGGGCCCGCAAGGAGAGCGTGGGCGTCGTCGCGAGCCGTGTGGTGGGCGAGCTGTTCATCACCTTCGGCGTGGTGATGCTGCTGTTCGTCACGTACCAGCTGTGGTGGACGAACATACGGGCCGGCCAGCAGACGGACCGGGCCAAGGAGCAGATCGAGGACGCCTGGGCCCAGGGCCGCGCGCCGGGCGCCTTCGAGCCGGGTCAGGGCTTCGCGATCATGTACATCCCCAAGCTGGACGTCGTCGTCCCGGTCGCCGAGGGCATCGACAAGCCCAAGGTCCTGGACCGGGGCATGGTGGGCCACTACGCGGAGGGCACCCTGAAGACCGCGATGCCCTCCGACAAGCAGGGCAACTTCGCCGTGGCCGGGCACCGCAACACGCACGGCGAGCCCTTCCGCTACATCAACCAGCTGGAGCCCGGCGATCCGATCGTCGTCGAGACCCAGGACGCGTACTACACCTACGAGATGGCGAGCATCCTGCCCCAGACCGCGCCGTCGAACGTGTCGGTGATCGACCCGGTGCCGAAGCAGTCGGGCTTCAAGGGACCGGGGCGGTACATCACGCTGACGACGTGCACGCCCGAATTCACCAGTACGTACCGCATGATCGTGTGGGGCAAGATGGTCGAGGAACGCCCGCGTAGCAAGGGAAAGCCGGACGCGCTCGTAGGCTGAGACCCTCGACCTCACGACCCACACCTCAGGACGGGACGACGCAGTGGCACGTGCGCGCAACTGGATCGCGGGAGTCATCAGTGTCTTCGGTGAACTCCTCATCACCGCGGGCCTGGTGCTCGGTCTTTTCGTCGTCTACTCGCTGTGGTGGACCAACGTCCTCGCCGACCGGGCCGCCGGCCGCGACGGCGACCAGGTCCGCGACCAGTGGGCGGCGCAGGGCCCGGGCGCCCTGGACACCAAGGGCGGCATCGGCTTCCTGCACGTCCCGGGGATGGGCGGCGACGAGATACTCGTCAAGAAGGGCACCGACACCAAGACGCTGAACAACGGTGTCGCGGGCTACTACCTCGACCCGATCAAGTCGGCCCTCCCGCAGGACAAGCAGGGCAACTTCACGCTGGCGGCGCACCGGGACGGGCACGGGGCGAAGTTCCACAACATCCACAAGTTGAAGAACGGCGATTCGATCGTCTTCGAGTCGAAGGACACGTGGTTCGTCTACAAGGTCTACAAGACCCTGCCGGAGACGACGAAGTACAACGTGGACGTCCTCCAGCCGGTCCCGAAGGAGTCGGGAAAGACGAAGCCGGGCCGCTACATCACGCTGACGACGTGCACGCCGATGTACACGTCGGACCACCGCTACATCGTGTGGGGCGAGCTGGAGCGCACGGAGAAGGTGGACGCGGCGAGGACGCCACCGGCGGAGCTGCGGTAGGGGTGACTGAGGTCCCGTAAGGACCTCAGTCAGAGGTTCTAAACTGGCCGAGGCCCGAAGCCGCAACTTCTCCTTGCGACTTCGGGCCCCTGTCGTGCGGCTCTGCTCGGCTACAGAAGGACCGGAAGCGCCACTCCTGCGCTCCACCTCTCCAGGGCCGCGCGGTCCACCACGCCCACGCCGTGCTCCTCGGCGATGGCCCGGGCGTCCGGCGTGAAGGCGGTCGTGGCGATTCCCCACCCCACCCTCACGACCGGATATCGAGCGCTTGTGCCACAGGTCCGCTCCTGCAAAGAGCCCCGGCATCCTCACGGATGCCGGGGCTCTTTGCAGGTGCGTCGATGCGGCTAGTCGAACAAGCCGTTGCCGTCGCCGCCGTTGTTGCCGCCGTTGCCGCCCACCGTGAAGACGGTGATCGTCTGGCCGGTGGTGACCGGGCTGCCCTCCGGCGGGTTCGTGCCCATGACCGTCGCGTCGCCCTTGTCCGAGCCCTGCTGCTGCACGCTCAGGCCCAGGGCCTCGAGCTGCTGCTTCACTTCCTCGAACTTCTTGCCCGTGAGGCCCAGCGGGATCGTCGTCTGGGTCTGCTGCGGGCCCTTGGAGACCTTCAGCGTGATCTGGACGTCCTTGGGCTGGTCGCTGTTGCCGGTCGGGTTCATGCCCACGACCGTGTTGAGCGGCTGCTCGGAGTCCACGTCCTGGCGGGCGACGTTCTCGAAGCCGAGGAGCTTGAGGTCCTGGACCGCCTGGTCGTAGCTGCGGCCGGTGACGTCCGGGAGCTGGGACTTCTCCTTCTTCGCGACCGTGATCGTCACCGGGGAGTTCTGCTCCGCCGAGGTGCCGCCCTTCGGGCTCTGCTCCAGAACCGTGCCCGGGTCCTCTTCGGACTCCTCCTGCTTGACCACGACCGTGAAGCCCTTGTCCTTGAGGAGCTTCTCCGCGCTCTCCTGGGACTTCTCGACGACGTCCGGGACCTCGATCTGCGGCGCGCCCTCGGAGACGACCACCGAGATCGTCTCGCCGACGTCCATCTTGGCCACGCCGTCGAACGCGGGCGTCTGCTTGCAGATCTTGCCCTTGGGCTGCTCGCAGCGCTCGGAACCGGACTGCACGACCTTCACCTGGGCGTTCTTCGCCAGGCCCTCGGCCTCCGGCAGCGTGTGGCCCACCAGCTGCGGCACGGGCACCTGGTCCGTGCCCTCCTTGCCGTCGAAGATCGACTGGCCGATCAGGATCGCGCCCACCAGCACCAGAATGCCCGCGAGCACCAGCAGGATCGTCGAGGTGTTCGACTTCTTCTGGCGGCGGCGGTCCGGGCGGTCGTCGTAGCCGTAGCCGTCGTCCGGGTTCATCGGCGGGAGCATCGAGGTCTGGCCGGCCGGGTCGGCCTGGCGCAGGGCCGTCGTCGGCTGGTCGTCCGGCGGGTAGCCGCCGTAACCGTTGCCGTAGCCACCGCCGTATCCCGCCGCGCCCATCGCCGCGGCCGCAGCGACCGGCTGTCCGTCGAGGCAGGCCTCGATGTCGGCGCGCATCTCGTCCGCGGACTGGTAGCGGTAGTCGGGGTCCTTGACCAGCGCCTTCAGGACGATGGCGTCCATCGACGGGGTGATCTCGGGGTCGAAGTTGCTCGGCGGCTGCGGCTCCTCGCGGACGTGCTGGTACGCGACCGCGACCGGGGAGTCGCCCACGAACGGCGGGCGGACGGTCAGCAGCTCGTACAGCAGGCATCCGGTGGAGTACAGGTCGGAGCGGGCGTCGACCTGCTCGCCCTTGGCCTGCTCCGGGGAGAGGTACTGCGCCGTGCCGATGACGGCCGCGGTCTGCGTCATGGTCATGCCCGCGTCGCCCATGGCGCGCGCGATGCCGAAGTCCATGACCTTGACCTGACCGGTCCGCGTCAACATGACGTTCGCCGGCTTGATGTCACGGTGCACGATGCCGGCGCGGTGCGAGTACTCCAGCGCCTGGAGGATGCCGACCGTCATCTCGAGCGTGCGCTCGGGCAGCAGCTTGCGCCCGGAGTGCAGCAGCTCACGCAGGGTCGAGCCGTCGACGTACTCCATCACGATGTACGGGATGGAGACCCCGTCGACGTAGTCCTCGCCGGTGTCGTAGACCGCGACGATCGCCGGGTGGTTGAGCGAGGCGGCCGACTGGGCCTCACGGCGGAACCGGGCCTGGAAGGACGGGTCGCGGGCGAGGTCGGCCCGCAGCGTCTTCACGGCGACGGTGCGGCCGAGCCGGGTGTCGTGGGCGAGGTAGACCTCCGCCATGCCACCACGGCCGAGCACCGAGCCCAGCTCGTACCGGCCGCCGAGGCGACGCGGCTCTTCCATAACTGATCCAGCCCTCTCCGTCTGTCCCGACCGCACCCGTGTGTGGTCCGGCGGTGTGCTGTTCGCGCATACGCTACCGGCCACGGGAAGGCGATCCGCCCGCGACCGGCACCTGATACCTGACCGGTACCTGGCCGGTGCCCGGCCGCAAGGTCAGCTCCTGCTCTTCAGTACCGCCTTCATGACGGCCTTGGCGATCGGGGCGGCGAGACCGCCACCACTGATGTCCTCACGGTCCGTGCCCTCGGAGTCCTCGACGATCACGGCGACCGCGACCGGCGCGCCCTGGTCGGTCTTGGCGTAGGAGATGAACCAGGCGTAAGGGCGCTTGGCGTTCTTCTCGCCGTGCTGGGCCGTACCCGTCTTGCCGCCGACCTTCACGCCGTCCATGTTCAGGTCGGCCTTGGTGCCGGTGCCCTTGGTGACGACGTTCTCCATCATCTGCTGGAGCTTCTGTGCGGTCTCCTGCGAGACCGGGCGGCTCATCTCCTCGGGCTCGTTCTTCTTGATCACGTCGAGGTTCGGAGCGACCAGCGAGTCGATCATGTACGGCTTCATCAGCTTGCCGTCGTTGGCGATCGCCGCGGTGACCATGGCCATCTGCAGCGGCGTGGTCGCGGTGTTGAACTGGCCGATGGAGGAGAGCGCGTTTCCGCCGCGGTCCGCCTTCTTGTCGTAGACGGAGGCGGCCGAGCGGACCGGGGTGAACTGCTCGGCGTTGAAGCCGAACTTCTCGGCCATCTCGACCATCTTGTCGCGGCCGACGTCGTCGCCGAGCTTGGCGAAGACGGAGTTGCAGGAGACCTCGAGGGCCGTGTTCAGGCTGGCGTTCTCGCACCCGGAGGCGTGGTTGACCATGTTCCGGTTGGAGAGCGGGATCTTGTACGGCTCCGGCGTCACCGTCGGTGCGTCGATGTCGGTGACCTCGCCGTTCTCCAGCGCCGCGGCGGCCGTGACGACCTTGAAGACGGAGCCGGGCGGGTAGATCTCGCGCAGCGCGCGGTTCTGCTTGGGCTTCTTCGGGTCCTTCTCCAGCGCGATCCAGGCCTTCTCGTCCTTGGCGGAGTAGCCGGCGAAGGACGAGGGGTCGTACGACGGGGTGGAGGCGAGCGCGAGGATCTTGCCGGTGTTCGGCTCGATGGCGACGACCGCGCCGGTCTTGTCGCCGAGGCCGTCGAAGGCGGCCTTCTGGGCGGCGCCGCTGAGCGTCGTGACGACGTCGCCGCCCTTCTTCTCCTCGCCCGTGAACATCGCCAGCGTGCGGTCGAAGAAGAGCCGGTCGTCGTTGCCGGTGAGGATGCCGTCCTCGATCTTCTCGATCTGGTTGGCGTCGTACGCCTGCGAGGCGTAGCCGGTCACCGGGGCCCACATCGGGCCGTCGGTGTAGGTCCGCTTGAACCGGTAGTACGGGTCCTTGGAGTCCACGGAGCCGGTGATGCGCTTGCCGTCCACGATGATGTTGCCGCGGACGTTGGCGTACCGCTCGATCGTGACGCGCCGGTTCTTCGGGTGGGCGTTCAGTTCGTCGGCGCGGACGTACTGGATCCAGTTGTCGCGGAGCAGCAGGGCGAGGACCAGCAGGCCGCAGAAGATCGCGACCCGGCGCAGGGGCTTGTTCACGGACGGACCACCTGGGTCATCTCGGCGTCGGGGGACGGGGCGGGGGCGGGCGCCGGGCGGCGCGCGGTGTCGCTGATCCGGATCAGGATGCCGATCAGGGCCCAGTTGGCGATCACGGAGGAACCGCCGTACGCGAGGAACGGCATCGTCATACCGGTCAGCGGGATGAGCCCCATCACACCGCCGGCGACGACGAAGACCTGGAGCGCGAAGGCGCCGGACAGGCCCATCGCGAGCAGCTTGCCGAACGGGTCGCGGGCGGCGAGGGCCGTGCGGACGCCGCGCTCGATGATCAGGCCGTACAGGAGCAGGAAGACCATGACGCCGGCCAGGCCGAGCTCCTCGCCGACGGTGGCGAAGATGAAGTCGGAGTTGGCGGCGAAGCCGATCAGGTCGGAGTTGCCCTGGCCGAGGCCGGTGCCGAGGATGCCGCCGGAGCCGAAGGACATCAGCACCTGGGTCATCTGGTCGCAGGCGGCGGCCATGTTGGAGCCCTCGGGAGCCGTCTTCAGGCACTCGAACGGGTCGAGCCAGGCGGCCACACGGGACTTGACGTGGCCGGCCGTGGAGCCGACGACGACCGCGCCGGCGGTGGACATCAGCAGACCCATGACGACCCAGCTGGTCCGCTCCGTCGCCACGTACAGCATGATCACGAACATGCCGAAGAACAGCAGCGACGTACCGAGGTCGTTCTCGAAGACCAGGATGAGGAGGCTGACGGCCCAGATGGTGAGGATCGGGCCGAGGTCACGGCCGCGCGGCAGGTAGAGGCCCATGAAGCGGCGGCTGGCCAGCGCCAGCGCGTCCCGTTTCACCATCAGATAGCCGGAGAAGAAGACCGCCAGGATGATCTTGGCGAACTCGCCGGGCTGGATGGAGAAACCGGCGACGCTGATCCAGATCTTGGCGCCGAAGACATCGGCGCCGAGGCCCGGCACCAGCGGCAGCAGCAGCAGGACGAGGGCCGCCACCATCGAGATGTACGTGTAGCGCTGGAGGACCCGGTGGTCCTTCAGGAGCAGCAGGACGCCCACGAACATCGCGACGGCGATCGCCGAGTACAGCATCTGACTCGGGGCGTCCGGGGTGAACGTCTTGTACCGGTTGATGATGCGCGGCGACTGGTCCAGGCGCCAGATCAGCACCAGTCCCATGCCGTTCAGCAGGGTCGCCAGCGGCAGCAGCAGCGGGTCCGCGTACGGCGCGAACTTACGCACCACGAGGTGGGCGACGCCCGCGAGCAGGCCGAGGCCGAGCCCGTACCCGAGCATGCCCGCGGGCACCTTGCCGTCGATCGCCAGGCCGACGTTGAGGTAGGCGAACACCGGGATGACGACGGCGAACGCCAGCAGCGCCAGCTCGGTGTTGCGGCGGCTCGGCGCCTCGATGGCGCCGATGGTGGTCGTGTTGGTGACAACGCTCATGGTGGTGAAAGGCCCCCTACGGGTGCTTACTGCTTGCCGCAGTTCGAGGCCAGCTTCTGCTCGTCCTCCGTGAGGGTGGGGCCCGGGGAGGGAGCGGCTGTGGTGGGCTTGGAATCGGGGGTGGCGGAACCGTCGGCGGGCGGCTTGCTCGCCTGGTCGGCGGCCTTGTCGGCGGCCTCGCGGCGCTGCTCGGCCTTCTTGCAGGCCGAGGCCTGCGCGGAGAGCTCCGCGATCTTCGTCTGCGCCTTGCCGAGGCTGCCGCCGGTGATCGTGTCCTCGACCTGCTTCCGCTGGTACGGCGGGAGGTACTTGAGTTCGATCTCGGGGTGGTCCTTCTCCACGTCGGAGAGCGAGATCCAGGCCAGGTCCTGGCTGATGCCCCGGTACAGCGCGACGTGCTCGTCCTTGGAGCCGACGTAGTACTGCGTCTGCGTCCAGCGGTAGCCGCCGTACGCGCCGCCGCCGAGCACGGCGAGCGCCAGGAGCAGGAAGAAGCTCCGCTTCAGCCACTTTCGGCCGGTACGCGGATTGGCGTACTTGTCGAAGTCCTCGTCCGTGTAGGAGCCGAAGGAACCCTGCGGCGGCATCCCGCCGTAGCCGTGGTCGTCGCCGCTGCCGGGCGGACCGAAGCCGCCCGCGGGGGGCTGCTGGTGCGGCGCGGTGCGGCCGAGCCCGGAGGCCCGGCCGGCCGGGGTCTGCATCGCCCCGCCGTCGGCGGGCTGCACCTGGTTCTCGGCGACCGCGCCGACGATCACCGGGGTGTCGCTCAGCTGTCCGGCGAGGGTGTCGCCGCCGTCGACGTCGAGGACGTCGGCGACGATCACCGTGATGTTGTCGGGGCCGCCGCCGCGCAGCGCGAGCTGGATCAGCTCCTGCACGGTCTCCTGCGGGCCCTGGTAGCTGGCGAGGGTGTCCTCCATCGTCTGGTGCGAGACGACTCCGGACAGCCCGTCGGAGCAGATCAGATAGCGGTCGCCGGCCCGGACCTCACGGATCGACAGGTCGGGCTCGACATGGTCACCGCTGCCCAGCGCGCGCATCAGGAGCGAGCGCTGCGGGTGGGTCGTGGCCTCTTCCTCGGTGATCCGGCCCTCGTCGACGAGGCGCTGCACCCAGGTGTGGTCCTGCGTGATCTGCGTGAGCACGCCGTCGCGCAGCAGGTACGCCCGCGAGTCGCCGACGTGCACCAGGCCGAGGCGCTGGCCCGTCCACAGCAGGGCGGTGAGCGTGGTGCCCATGCCCTCCAGCTGGGGGTCCTCCTCGACCATCATCCGCAGCTGGTCGTTGGCGCGCTGCACCGCGGCACCGAGCGAGGTGAGGATGTCCGAACTGGGGACGTCGTCGTCGAGCGTGACCAGCGTGGAGATCACCTCGGAGGAGGCGACCTCACCGGCGGCCTGGCCGCCCATGCCGTCGGCGATCGCGAGCAGCCGGGGACCGGCGTAGCCGGAGTCCTCGTTGCCCTCGCGAATCATGCCCTTGTGCGACCCGGCGGCGAAGCGCAGTGACAGGCTCATGCGCACCTGCCCTGTCGACGCCGCCTCGGGGTACAGCCGGTCTCGAGCCACACTGCCCACCCTCCGGTCGGGAGCCCGTGCCGGGACGCGGCCGGGACTTGGCGGTCCGCCGCGCGGCCCGCCGTGGGGACCGCCTCGGCCCGCTCGCTCCGCTCGCTCATTGTCGTACTACTTCCGCAGCTCGATGACGGTCTTGCCGATGCGGATCGGCGCGCCCAGCGGAATCGGTGTGGCGGTGGTGAGGCGGGTCCGGTCGAGATACGTGCCGTTGGTGGACCCGAGATCCTCGACGATCCACTGGCCGTCCCGGTCCGGGTAGATCCTGGCATGGCGGCTGGAGGCGTAGTCGTCGTCCAGCACGATCGTCGAGTCGTGGGCCCGGCCCAGCGTGATGGTCTGCCCCTGCAGGGCGACCGTCGTGCCGGTGAGGGTGCCCTCGGAGACGACCAGCTTGGTCGGGGCGCCGCGGCGCTGCCGCCCACCGCCCGCGTTCTGCTGCCCGCGCTGCTGCGGCGGCGCGGCGGCCGCCTGGCGTGCGTTCTGCTGCGGACGGGCGTCCTGGCGGCGCGAACCGCGCTGCGTGACACGCGTGCCGAACAGGTCGCTGCGGATGACCTGGACGGCCACGATGACGAACAGCCACAGAACGGCCAGGAAACCCAACCGCATGACCGTCAGGGTCAGCTCTGACATTGCCCCCGCTTCACCCTTCGGCTTGCCGGTAAACGATGGTGGTACTACCCACGACGATCCGCGAGCCGTCGCGGAGCGTAGCGCGGGTGGTGTGCTGCCCGTCCACCACGATGCCGTTGGTGGATCCGAGATCCTGGATCGTCGAGGGCGTTCCGGTCCGGATCTCGCAGTGCCGGCGGGAGACGCCGGGATCGTCGATCCTCACGTCCGCGTCGGTGCTGCGGCCAAGGACCAGGGTCGGGCGGGAGATCTGATGGCGGGTGCCGTTGATCTCGATCCACCGGCGCACCTGGGCGCCGGAGGCGGGCATGGGGCCGGGGCCACCGGCGGTGGGACGGCCGGCGGCGGGCGCCTGGCCCGGCCGCTGCACACCGGCCGCGCCCGGCGGCGGGGCCGCGGGCATCGGCGGGGCACCGGCCGGGGGGTAGCCGTAGCCGCCGGGTGCGCGGCCCTGCGGGGGGCCGGCGGCCGGGGCCTGCTGCGGTGAGGCGTGCGGCGACGCGTGCTGTGACGAACTCGACGCGAGGGTGCGGCTGCGCACCCGGTACAGACCGGTGTCGAGGTCGTCGGCCTTCTCCAGGTGGACCTTGATGGGGCCCATGAAGGTGTAGCGCTGCTGCTTGGCGTAGTCCCTGACCAGGCCGGCGAGCTCGTCGCCGAGCTGGCCCGAGTACGGGCTGAGGCGCTCGTAGTCCGGCGTGCTCAGCTCCACGATGAAGTCGTTGGGGACGACGGTCCGCTCGCGGTTCCAGATCGTTGCGTTGTTGTCGCATTCGCGCTGGAGAGCGCCCGCGATCTCGACGGGCTGGACCTCGGACTTGAAGACCTTGGCGAAGGTGCCGTTGACCAGGCCTTCGAGCCGCTGTTCGAAACGCTTCAGGACTCCCATGGGGCACCTCCTCCGTCGTTGTCGTCCTGGTACTGCTTACTGATCGTATCCACGCGTCGGGAAATCGGCTGGTTCCCCTTCTCTGCCCTGTGGACGAGTGTCACCTCTCACAGACCTTCCCCACGGATCGTAGAGGGGGCCCCTGGACAGTGTCCCGCACCCGGGGAGCGAGCAGGAGGAGTGGGGCAGGGCGACGGGGGTGGTCCGTCCCGTTCCTCCCGTTACCCGTCGGCTCCTCGTTCACGCCGAGTCTCCCTTCTTTGTCTGTGCGTCCTTGTCCGTGCGTCCCCGGGTCGCTGTGTGCCGGGCACGCTGTGGCCCCGGCCGGAGGTTCGTCCGGGGGTTCGTCCGGCTGTTCGCCTTGCTCTCCGTCTGACCCTGTTCCTTCGGGGAGGGGGCCAAACAAACGGATGTGAATCCACGGTCTGCGACGTGCTAATCTTCAGATGTCGCCAGGCGCTCGCACCGAAAGGTGAGGGAGCCCGGAGCACACCCAATGCGCGGGTGGCGGAATAGGCAGACGCGCTGGATTCAGGTTCCAGTGCCCGCAAGGGCGTGGGGGTTCAACTCCCCCCTCGCGCACCAGACGGAAGCCCCGTAGGTCATCGACCTACGGGGCTTCCGCGTTGTGCGGCGTGGCCGGCGGGTGGCCGGGGCTCGGGGGTTGAGGCTCGGGTTCGGGGTGAGACGTTCGTCGCGGTGGGGGGAGACGAAAGAGAGCCGCGGGCGGGGCGGGGCGCTGCCTAGGGTGCGAGCGTGGACGCGACTTCGAAGATCAGGGCCGGGATCGGCGCCGCATGGAAATGGTTCGCGACGCCCGGCATGTGGTCGCGGCGCAGGACCGCCGGCGAGGTGGTGCTGGCCGTCGTCATGGCACTGCTGGCCGCCGGCACCGAGGAACTCCTCGGCGGCGCCGGCTGGGAGCTCGCCGGCGTGGGCCTGGCCTCCGCGGTGCTGTCGTTGCTGCGCCGCCGGATTCCCTCGACCGTGCTCATCGTCACCGGCGGGCTCGCCCCGCTCGTCCCCGGCTTCCTGGTCCTGCTGATCCTCGTCGGCTGGTCGGCCGGCCGGTACATCGCGGGCGCCGGGCGGGCGCTGATCGCGTTCACCGTCGCGTACGTACTGAACATCATCGCGAGCGTGCTGGACATCTGGGACCTGCAGCGGTCCCTGACCATCGTGTTCACGTCGACGCTGTACTACCTGGCGACGACGCTGGCACCCGGCCTCGCCAACCGGTACTGGACCCAGCGCAGGACCCTGCTGCACGCGCTGCAGGAGCGCAACGCCCAACTGCTGCGGGAACGCGTGATGGTGGCGGGGCAGGCGCGGCTGCGCGAACGGCAGCGGATCGCCCAGGACATGCACGACAGCCTCGGGCACCAGCTGGCGCTGATCTCGGTGCACACCGGAGCCCTGGAGGTGGACCGGGAGCTGACCGACCGGCAGCGCGAGGTGGTCGGGGTCCTGCGCAACGCGTCGGTGACCGCCATGCACGAGCTGCGCGAGGTCGTCGGCATCCTGCGCGACGGCGTCGAGGCACCGGCCGAGGCGGCGCCCGCCGTGCCGGCGCGGGCCGGCGACGAATCGGGACGGGCGGCGCGGGGGACCGCCGGTATCGAAGGACTCGTCGAGGTGGCACGGGCCGCGGGGAACCGGGTGGAGCTGCGGCGGCGCGGGGAGTACCAGCCCCTGCCGCCGGCCGCCGACCACGCCGCGTACAGGATCGTCCAGGAGGCCCTCACCAACGCCTACAAGTACGCGCCGGGTGCGCCGATCGACGTCGAGGTGCGGTACGAACCGGACTCCTTCGTCGTCGAGATCGTCAACGAGTCGGTCGCGACCCCTCCGCAGGACGTGGTGAGCGGCGGGCAGGGGCTGACCGGGCTGTACGAGCGGGCCCGGCTCGTCGGCGGCATGGTCCACGCCGGCCCGGCCGACGGCGGCGGGTTCCGGGTCGCCGGCGTGCTCCCCTACGGGGTGGTCGAAGCAGCGCCTTTGGTCGATGAGGCCGACGACTTCCGCCAGCAGTCGACGAGGCCCCTGGTGCACGACCTTGGTCCGGTCACGGTCGGGCCCGCCGACTGGACGTTCACGGAACGGGAGCTGGCGATGGCGATGCGCGGGGGCAGGAGCAAGGGCGGCGGAGTCGCGCTGGGATGCGGGATCGCCTTCGCGGCCGTGGTGCTGCTGCTGGTGGCGGGGGGCTTCGCCATCTACTTCATGGTGGGGGCGTTGGAGAAGGGCATGATCGACCCGGGCGAGTACCGCGCGGTCAAGGTGGGCATGGCCGAGCAGGAGGTCCGCGACAAGCTGCCCACCGGCGACACCATCGCCACCGCCGGGCTGCACGGCAAGGGGCCCGAGGAGCCCGAGGGATCGAAGTGCCTCGTGCTGATGTCCTCGGAGGTGGCGGAAAGCGCGGAGGCCGAGCCGGTTTTCCGGTTCTGCTTCAAGGACGGCAAGCTGATCGAGAAGAAGTCGTACGAGGTCAAGCGCTAGCGCTGACCCGCCTGAACCGGTAGCCGTTGGGGAGTAGCTGTGGCAGGGCAGCGCATCAGGGTCGTGGTCGCCGATGACGAGCCGCTGATCAGGGCCGGGATCCGGATGATCCTCACCTCGGACCAGGACATCGAGGTGGTGGCGGAGGCCGCGAACGGGCGGGAGGCGGTCGAGCAGGCGCGGGCGCACGCCGCCGACGTCGTGCTCCTCGACATCCAGATGCCGGTGCTCGACGGGCTCTCCGCACTGCCCGAGCTGCGCCGGGCGGCGCCCGCGACGAAGGTGATCGTGCTCACGACCTTCGGCGAGCGGGAGAACGTCCTGCGGGCCCTGGAACACGGGGGCGCCGGGTTCCTGCTCAAGGACACGGCGCCGGCCGAGCTGATCCGGGCGGTACGGGCCGCGGCGGCGGGAGACGCCTATCTCTCACCCGCCGCCACCCGGCATGTGGTGGAGCAGCTGGCCTCGGGGCGGGAGGTGGCGCGCGCCGAGCAGGCCAGGGGGCGGGTGGCGGCGCTCAGCGAGAGGGAGCGCGAGGTGCTCGCGCTGCTCGGTGAGGGGCTGTCCAACGCGGACGCGGGGCGGCGGCTGCACATGAGCGAGGCCACGGTGAAGACGTACGTCAGCCGGATCCTGGCCAAGCTGGGATGCGAGAACCGGGTGCAGGCGGCGCTGCTGGCGCGCGACGCCGGGCTCTAGCGGCCCTCAGGGGGCGTGTGAGGGGTGTCGGGGCTGTCGGGGAGGCCGGCCGCGCCGGCTGCGTTGTAGCGGAGCAGGTACGCGGCGAACCGGGCCAGGTCCTCGGCCGACCAGTCCTTCAGGCGCTCCTGGTAGGCGGCGAGACGGCTCGCCTGGGTGGAGGCGAGGACGCGGGTGCCCGCCCCGGTCGGGTGCAGCACCTGGACGCGGTGGTCGTCGGGGTCCGGCCGGCGCTCGACCAGGCCGAGTTTTTCCAGGCCGGCCACCTGGCGGCTGACCGTCGACTTGTCCAGCAGATAGTGGGCGGCGAGGTCGGTGGCGCGGCAGCCGTGCTGGTCGTCGATGTGCGCGAGCAGCGTGTACGAGACGAGCGGGAGCTCGGGATGGAGCCGGGCGGCCGCGGCGCGGGCCCGGCGGGCGAAGGCCGTCAGCTCCCGCTGGATGGTGTCGACCGATGTCTCGCGCGGGGCGTCGGTCGGGGTTTCGGCCGGGGCGGGGTTGGTCGGGGCTTCGGTCATGGTGCGCTCCTTGGGGTCCCCGGGATCCCCGGTGTGCTCGGTGTGCTTACTCGGTCCGATTTCAGTTGTATAGTACAACGGTTGTTTAGTTGTAAAAGCCAACCATGGAGGTGCTTGCCCGTGTCCGCGGGAACGACATCGGCATCGACGGGTGCGCTGCGGCACGTCCTCGGGCATCTGCTCACCCCGTTGCTCATGTGCGTCGGCATGGGACTCGCCTACCTCGGCGCCTTCCACGCCCCCCAACCCCACGACCTGCGCGTCGACGTCGTCGGCTCCGGTCCCACCGCCCAGGTCCTCGCCCAGACCCTGAACGACAAGGGCGCCGGCGCACTCGACGTCCGTACCGTCGCCGACCGGGAGACCGCCGTCTCCGCACTGCGCGAACAGTCCACCTACGGCGCCTACGTCCCGGGCGCCCGCCCCGAACTGCTCGTCGCCTCCGCCTCGTCGGACACCAGCGCCATGGCCGTCGAGAAGGTCTTCACCAAGGTCGCGGCCGAGCAGGACGCACCCCTGAAGGTCACCGACGTCGCCCCCGTCTCCGACGGCGACCCCACCGGACAGGGCATCTTCTTCCTGCTCGTCGCCCTCAGCATCGGCTCGTACGCCTCCGTCGCCGTGATCGGCGGCGCGGGCGCCGTCCTGCCCCTGCGGATCCGCGCCCTGCTCGCCGCCGGAATGTCACTCGTCGTCAGCCTCATCGGCACGGTCTTCGCCGGCCCGATGTTCCACCTCGTCGACCAGGGGATCGGCGGAGTCTGGGCGATGTCGTGGCTGTACTCGGCCGGCATCCTGCTGATCGGAGTCGGGCTCCACACCTTCCTCCGCCGCTGGACCACCCTCGGCGTGATGGTCCTGTTCGTCATGCTCAACTTCACCAGCTCCGGCGGCATCTACCGCCCCGAACTACAGCCCGGCTTCTTCGCGGCCCTGCACGCCTTCTGGAACGGTGCCGGCTTCGTCGAGGGCGTCCGCGACCATGTCTACTTCGACGGCAACGGGCTCGGCGGACAGCTCCTCGTCCTCGCGCTGTGGTTCCTCGCCGGGATCGTCGTGACGGCCTGCGCCGGGGTGGCCGAGGCACGCCGCCGCCCCGCCGCGACGAGGACCGGCGTCGAGACAGCCGCGGCGGAGGAGGAGATGGAGGAGGAGATGGCGGAGGCCGTCGCGGTGTGACGTTTGTCCACAGGCCGTTGTCCACAGGGGAAGACGGGCCGCCGAGCCCGGCGGTACCGTCATGGCCAGTTGATGTTGGACAGCGTCACACGAAGTCGGGGGAGGACGTCCCATGGGCGAGATCCGGGCAGTGGTACCGGAACAGCGAGGTACGGACAGCGGACGCGTTCCGCACGTGCCCGGGTTCGCGCAGCGGGCAGCCGCAGGGGCGACGGACACCCCCAAGGAACAGGGCAAGGCCCTGCGCGAGCGCGTCCCGCGCTCCAAGCACAGCACGCTGACGCCCACCACCGACCGGCCCGACGCCGTCCGGGCGGTCGAGGAGTCGAGCCGGGACCGCGTACCGGAACTCGCACCGATACGCGTCGGAAGGATGGCGGCCAGCCCCTTCGCGTTCCTGCGCGGCTCCGCCGGACTCATGGCCCACGACCTCGTCGGCTCCCCCGTCACCGGCGTCGCCGCCCAGATATGCGGCGACGCGCACGCGGCCAACTTCGGCCTCTACGGCGACGCCCGCGGCCGTCTCGTCATCGACCTCAACGACTTCGACGAGACCGTCGTCGGGCCATGGGAGTGGGACCTCAAGCGGCTCGCCACCTCCCTCGTGCTCGCCGGACGGGAAGTCGGAGCGAGCGAGGACACCTGCCGGGCCGCCGCCTTCGACACCGTCGGCGCGTACCGCCGCACGATGCGCCTGCTGGCCAGGCTCCCCGCCCTCGATGCCTGGAACGCCATCGCCGACGAAGAACTCGTCTCGCACACCGACGCCCGCGACCTGCTCGGCACCCTCGAACGGGTCTCGGAGAAGGCCAGGAACAACACCAGCGCGCGGTTCGCCGCCAAGTCGACCGAGTCCGTGACCGACGCCGAGGGCGGCGGTCGGCGCTTCGTGGACGCGCCGCCGGTGCTGCGCCGCGTACCGGACCAGGAAGCGGCGGCGGTCGCCGCCTCCCTGGGCGACTATCTGGCCACCGTGTCCGAGGACCGGCTGCCGCTGCTCGCCCGGTACGCCGTCCACGACGTCGCCTTCCGCGTCGTCGGGACCGGCAGCGTCGGCACCCGCTCGTACGTCGTGCTGCTCCTCGACCACCGCGGCGAGCCACTGGTCCTCCAGGTGAAGGAGGCACGGCCCTCGGCCCTGCTCCCCCACCTTCCGGCCGTCGGCTTCACCGTGCCGTCCCCGGGACACGAGGGACGGCGTGTGGTCCTGGGACAGAAGCGGATTCAGGTCGTCAGCGACATCCTGCTCGGCTGGACCACGGTCCAGGGGCGCCCCTTCCAGGTGCGCCAGTTCCGCAACCGCAAGGGCAGCGTCGACCCCGCCGCCCTCACCCCGGACCAGGTCGACGACTACGGCCGCATGACCGGCGCCCTGCTGGCCCGCGCGCACGCCCACAGCGCCGACCCGCGCCTGATAGCCGGCTACTGCGGCAAGAACGAGGAGCTCGACGAGGCGATCGCGACCTTCGCCGTCGCCTATGCGGACCGCACCACGGCGGACCACGGCGACCTGGTCGCAGCGGTGAACAGCGGCCGCATAGCGGCCGAGCTCGGAGTGTGACGGCCGACGCCTGCCCGACGCGGGGCGGCGCCGGCCACGGGGGGACGGGGGCGGGGCGGGGGAGGGAGGGGGGAGGGGCCCCCGGGGATCGTAGGCTGGTGGGGTGACGGACCGGAGCGAGGACGTGGGCGTGGACCAGGACGTGGACCCGGGCGCGGGCGCGGGTGGTGAGGCCGGTGCGGAGCGGCCCGAGGCGCGGCTGGAGAAGGCCGTGCGCGTGGCCGAGCAGGCGCTGATCGAGTTCGAGATCGCGGTGGAGACGTTCCGGGTCGAGGTGGACAACTTCTCCCGGCTGCACCACCAGAAGCTCGGCCCGATGTACGCCCGGCTCGACGAGCTGGACGCGCAGATCGCCGAGGCGCGGGCGGCCAGGACCGGGGATCCGGAGGATCTTCGGCGGGCGCAGGAGGCGCGGGCGGTCGTGATGCCGATGCCCGGCGTCGAGGAGCTCTTCCACGACTGGATCGACTCCGACGGGCTGTCCCCCGAGGCCGCCGCGATGCTGACCGAGCAGCCGGTGCAGCCGCCCAAGCGGGTCCGGCCCGGCGAGGACGCCCGGAAGCTGTACCGCGAGCTGGCCCGCCAGGCGCACCCGGATCTCGCGCGGGACGAGGACGAGCGCAAGCGGCGCGACGCGTTCATCGCGCGGGTGAACGCCGCGTACGCGCGCGGTGACGTCGCGCTCCTGCGGGAGCTGTCCGCGGAGTGGGCCGCGGGTCCGGTGCCCGAGGAGGAGCTGCTGAGCGAGAGCGAGGAGCTGTACGCGCGTCTCGAGTGGCTGTCGCAGCGCAAGGAGCTGCTGACCGTGGTGGCGCGGGAGCTGGAGGAGAGTGCGATCGGCGCGATGCTGCGGATGGCGCCCGACGACCCGGACCAGCTGCTGGTGGAGATCGCCGAGCAGCTGCTCGCGCAGGTCTCCGAGCGCGAGGCGGAGCTGGCCGCGCTGGTGCAGTAGGTTTTTCGAAAGACCGCGGTTGCCGATGAGAGAAGGCCTGTCCCATGAATTTCGCCCCGCTGCCCTCGGTGGAAGCGGCCTCCGTGCCGGCCGATGCCCTGGTGCTGGATGTCCGGGAGGACGACGAGTGGGCGGCGGGTCATGTCGTGGACGCGCTGCATGTGCCGATGAGCGACTTCGTGGCGCGTTTCGGTGAGGTGACCGAGGCGGTGGCCGAGGGGCGTCGCGCGTATGTGATGTGCCGGGTCGGTGGCCGTTCGGCGCAGGTCACGCAGTATCTGGTGCAGCAGGGGATCGACGCGGTGAACGTCGACGGCGGGATGCTCGCCTGGGATGGTGCCGGGCGGCCGGTCGTGGCGAACGACGGCAGCCCGGGCTTCGTGCTGTAGTTCGGCGTCAGCCGAGGGGGTGGGCGGCCAGCAGGTCGCCGAGGGCTTCCTCGTGGGCGGCGGCGGGGCCGAGGGCGAGTTCGAGCTGTTTGGCCCAGGCGTGGTAGCGGTGCAGGGGATAGTCGGTGTCGGCGCCGAAGCCGCCGTGGAGGTGCTGGGCGGTCTGTACGACGCGGCGGACGCCTTCCGATGCCCAGATCTTGGCGACGGCGATGTCCGCGGCGGCGGGTAGTGGTCCGCCGGCTCCGCTGCTGATGCGCCAGGCGGCCTGCCAGAGGGTGACTTCCATGGCGCGCAGGTCGATGTAGCGGTCGGCGGCCTGGACGGCGACGGCCTGGAAGGTGGCCACGGGGTGGCCGAACTGTTCCCGTTTGCCGGTGTACTGGCTCGTCATGGCGAGGACGTTCTCGCCGAGGCCGAGGGCGAGGGCGCAGGTTCCGGTGGCGAGGACGCCGCGCAGCCATTCCCAGGCGCCGTCGGCGTCGATGACGTCCGTGCTGTCGAGGCGTACGGAGTCGAGGTGGAGTTCGGCGAGGAGTTCGCCGCTCGTGGAGTACTGCTCGGCCAGGGTGAGGCCGTGGTGGGTGCGGGGGAGCAGGGCGAGGACGGTGCCGCCGTCGGCGGTGTGGGCGGGGACGGCGATGCGGTCGGCGCCGTGGGCCCAGGGGACGGCGCTCTGGAGGCCGTCGAGGATCCAGTCGGTGCCGTCGCGGTGGGCGGTGACGGCGAGTTCGGCGGGGTCGTGGCCGGTGCGCCCGTTGGAGGCGGCGGTGAGGACGAGTTGGCCGCCGCCGACGCGGGGGAGGAGTTCGGCTGCTGTGGCGTCGGTGGCGTAGCGCTGGATGGTCATGGCGACCGCGCTGGTCTCCAGGAGCGGCACGCGGGCGAGGACGCGGGCGGATTCGCGCAGGACGAGACAGAGGGCGATGGTGTCGAGGCCGGCGCCGCCGTGTTCGGGGGCGAGGACGAGGCTGAGCAGGTCGGCCGTGGCGAGGCGGGACCAGAGGGGTCGGTCGAAGTCGTCGGCGACGGCGTGGGGGGTGAGCGCGGGGCTCGGTACGCCGTCGGGTGTGACGCCGGAGAAGACCGCTTTGGCCGCCTCGACGGCGGCCTGCTGCTCCTCGGTGAAGGTGAAGTCCACGGCCGTTCCCTCCCGTTGCCCATCTGACGGATCGTCAAGATAGAACAGGTTCTAGGCGAAGGGAATGGCCGCGGGCCGACCGTCAGCGGTCGAAGTCGAGCTCCACTTCCGCGGTGGCCGGGTGGGACTGGCAGGCCAGGACGTATCCGGCCTCGGTCTCTTCCGGCTCCAGGGCGAAGTTGCGGTCCATCCGCACCTCACCGTCGACCAGGAAGGCGCGGCAGGTGCCGCACACGCCGCCCTTGCAGGCGTAGGGGGCGTCGGCCCGTGCGCGGAGGACGGTTTCGAGGAGTGTTTCGCCTTCCTGTACCGGCCAGTTGCCGGAGCGGCCGTGCAGGGTCGCGGTCAGGGTGGCGTGGACGGGTGCGCCGACGGCGGGTGCCGGGGCGGGTGCCGAGCCGTCGTCGACGTGGAAGATCTCCTGGTGGATCCGGGTGCGTTCGACGCCGAGTCCGCGCAGGGCGCGTTCGGCGCTCTGCACGAGGCCGAACGGGCCGCACAGGAACCAGCCGTCGATGTCGGTGACCGGTAGGAGAGCGGGGAGCAGGCCGGTGAGCCGTTCCTGGTCGAGGCGTCCGGACGGGAGGCCCGCCTGCTGCTCCTCTCGGGAGAGCACGGTGACGAGCTGGAAGCGGTCGGGGTAGCGGTCCTTGAGGTCGGCGACGTCGTCGAGGAACATCGTCGAGGACGCGGTGCGGTCGCTCCGTACGAGGCAGAACCGGGCGTCCGCTTCCTGTGCGAGGAGGCTCGCCGCCATCGACAGGACCGGTGTGATGCCGCTGCCGCCGACGACGGCGGCGAAGTGTCCGGGGCGGGGGGCGAGGGTGAAGCGGCCCATCGGCTCCATGACCTCGACGGTGTCGCCGACGGCCAGTTCCTTGAGGGCGTACGTGGAGAACTCGCCGCCGTCGACGAGTCGGATGCCGACGCGCAGGACGGGCTCCCCCGTGGGGGCGGCGGGGGCGCAGATCGAGTAGGTGCGACGGATCTCCTCGCGGTCCTGTGCGGTGCGGCGCAGGGCGAGGTGCTGGCCGGGGGTGTGGCGGTAGGCCTCGCGCAGCTCGGGCGGGACCGCGAAGGTGACGGCCACCGAGTCGTCCGTGAGCTGCTCGACCTCGCTCACCCGGAGCGGATGGAACCCGGCCCGTCCGGCGCCTGAGGACAGCATCTACAACTCCTTGAAGTGGTCGAACGGTTCGCGGCAGGCCGTGCAGCGGCGCAGCGCCTTGCACGCGGTGGAGGAGAACCGGCTGAGCAGTTCGGTATCGGTGGAGCCGCAGTGCGGGCAGCGGATCGCCAGGGTGAGGGCGACGGGGCCGCCGGCGGGGCCTTGGGGGCGGGGCGGGGCGATGCCGAACTCGGCGAGCTTGCGCCGTCCTTCGTCGCTGATGTCGTCCGTCGACCAGGCGGGGGCGAGGACGGTGACGACGGAGACCTCGGGTACGCCGTGCTCGTGGAGGGCGTGCTCGATGTCGGCGGACATGGCCTCGATGGCGGGGCAGCCGGTGTACGTGGGGGTCAGTTCGACCTCGACGCGGCCCGGGCCGAGGACCTGGACGCCGCGCAGGACGCCGAGTTCCTGGAGGGTGAGGACGGGCAGCTCCGGGTCGGGGACGGCGCCGGCGATCCGGCTCAGCTCCCGCTCCAGGTCCGTCATCGTCGTCGTCACCACGTCGCCCCCGGGTGGCTGCGGTGCAGGTGCTGCATCTCGGCGAGCATCCGTCCGAAGGATTCGGTGTGCAGACCCTGTCGGCCGGCTCCGGCGGCCCAGGCGCCGGTGCGGGGCCCGCTGGGGACCGTGAGCGTGGCCTGCTCCAGGACGGTGGTGACGGAGTCGAGCCAGGCGCTCTGCAGGGCTTCGTGGTCCACGTCGAGGCCGTCGACGGGCTGGAACAGCTCGCCGGTGTAGCGCCAGAGCGCGTCGCAGGCTCGCTGCATCCGCTCGTGGCTCTCGGGGGTGCCGTCGCCGAGGCGCAGGGTCCAGTGCTCGGCGTGGTCCTGGTGGTAGGCGACTTCCTTGACGGCCTTGGCCGCGAGTCCGGTCAGCGGCCCGTCGCCCGTGGCCAGCTGCCCGTACAGGAGCCGCTGGTAGGTGGAGAAGTAGAGCTGGCGGGCGATGGTGTGGGCGAAGTCGCCGTTGGGCTGCTCGACGAGCTGGGTGTTGCGGAAGGCCCGCTCTTCGCGGAGGTAGGCGAGCTCGTCCTCGTCGCCGACGAGGGAGAGCAGGACGCGTGCCTGGCCGAGGAGGTCGAGCGCGATGTTGGCGAGGGCGACGTCCTCTTCGAGGACGGGGGCGTTGCCGGCCCACTCCCCCAGCCGGTGGGAGAGGACGAGTGCGTCGTCTCCGAGGGCGAGGGCGGCGGCCGCGGTCGCGGTGGTCTGCGCGGTCACAGGTGCTTCACTCCCTCGGGGATCTCGTAGAACGTCGGGTGGCGGTAGGGCTTGTCGGCCGACGGTTCGAAGAAGGGGTCCTTCTCGTCGGGAGAGGAGGCGGTGATCGCGGCGGAGGGGACCACCCAGATCGAGACGCCTTCGTTGCGGCGGGTGTACAGGTCGCGGGCGTTGCGCAGGGCCATCTCGGCGTCCGGCGCGTGGAGGCTGCCCGCGTGGGTGTGGGACAGTCCGCGGCGCGAGCGCACGAACACCTCCCACAGGGGCCATCCGTCGGTGCTCATGCGCGTGCCTCCCCGTGCTTCTGCTGCTGTGCGTGCTTGTCGGCGTATGCCGCGGCGGCTTCCCTGACCCAGGCGCCGTCCTCGTGGGCCTGGCGGCGCTTGCTGAGTCGCTGCTCGTTGCAGGGCCCGTTGCCCTTGAGGACGTTCTTGAACTCGTCCCAGTCGATGGGCCCGAAGTCGTAGTGCCCGCGCTCCTCGTTCCACCGCAGGTCCGGGTCCGGGAGGGTGAGTCCGAGGGCCTCGGCCTGGGGGACGGCGATGTCGACGAACCGCTGGCGCAGCTCGTCGTTGGAGTGGCGCTTGATCTTCCAGGCCATGGACTGGGCGGAGTGCGCGGACTCGTCGTCCGGGGGGCCGAACATCATCAGGGAGGGCCACCACCACCGGTTCACCGCGTCCTGGGCCATGGCGTGCTGGGCCTCGGTGCCGCGGGAGAGGGCGAGCAGGGCTTCGTAGCCCTGGCGCTGGTGGAAGGACTCCTCCTTGCAGATGCGGACCATCGCGCGGGCGTACGGGCCGTAGGAGCAGCGGCAGAGCGGGACCTGGTTGGTGATGGCGGCGCCGTCCACGAGCCAGCCGATCGCGCCGACGTCTGCCCAGGTCAGCGTGGGGTAGTTGAAGATCGAGGAGTACTTCTGGCGGCCGGAGTGGAGCTTGTCGAGGAGCTCGTCGCGCCCGGTGCCGAGGGTCTCCGCCGCGCTGTACAGGTACAGCCCGTGGCCGGCCTCGTCCTGGACCTTGGCCATGAGGATCGCCTTGCGGCGCAGCGAGGGCGCGCGGGTGATCCAGTTGGCCTCGGGCTGCATGCCGATGATCTCGGAGTGGGCATGCTGCGCGATCTGGCGGACGAGGGACGCCCGGTAGGCGTCGGGCATCCAGTCGCGTGGCTCGATGCGCTCGTCGGCGGCGACGGCGGCGTCGAACACCGCCTCGTAGGCGGCCTGGGTCGCCGCCGTGTCCGCGTCCTGCACGGACCGTGTGTCCCGTGCCTCCGCGGTCACTGCTGTCGCTGACGTCCCTGTGGTCATCGGACCCCCTACCGACCGATCGTTCGGTTGAATGACTTCAATGGTCGGTCGACGGCCCGTATGGTGTCAACCCTGTGGATAACCGGGGTGGACCGATCGGGATCGGGGCGGGATGGACTCGTACGACGACGCGGGCGCGCGCGAGGGGCGCCACGCCACCGGATCGGCGTCCCCGGCGGGCGCCGGGATCGCCTCGCTCTCGCTTCCGTACCAGGTCGTCGCGGCCGTCGCACTGGCCGTCGTCGGGGTCTTCGCCTGCGTCCACCTCGCGATGGTGTTTCTGCACGTCGCGCCGTCGAACACGCTGACCAAGCAGCACGGAGCGGCCGTCGACGACTGGGTCTATCCCGAGTTCGAGCAGAACTGGAAGCTCTTCGCGCCCAACCCGCTCCAGCAGAACGTCGGCGTCCAGGTCCGCGCGCAGGTCGCCGGCGACGACGGCTCTCGGCGCACCACCGGCTGGATCGATCTGACCGCGCAGGACGCCGAGGCCATTCGTGGCAACCTCCTCCCCAGCCATGTGGAGCAGAACCAGCTCCGCCGCGCGTGGGACTTCTACGTGAACACCCACAGCGAGGATCATCGGCCCGACGGCCTGCGCGGCCGGCTCTCCGAGAGCTATGTCCGCCGGATCGTCATGCTTCGCCTCGACGAGCAGCGCCTCGGCGGCACGGTGGAGCGGATTCAGCTCCGCTCGACCGCCCGTCCCATCGCGGCCCCGTCGTGGAGCACCGAGAAGACCGACACAGACCCCGTCCGCCGGCAGTTCCCGTGGTGGACAGTGACCGCCGCCGATCTGCCCGGCGAGGCCCAGGACGACCGTACGGAGGCGGGCCGGTGAACCAGCCATCCGCGAACCAGCCGCCCGCGAACCAGCCGCTCGTGAACCAGCTGCCGGCGCAGCAGGGCCCCGCGCAGCAGGCCCCGGCGTCGCAGGCCCCCGCGCAGCAGGCCCCCGCCAAGGCCGGCCCCGGCGACCACGTGGTCCCCATCGCCCCCGGCAGCCACGCGGCGCCCTGCCGTGGCGTGCCGCGTGAGCCCTTCGACCGGCGGCTCGCGCGGGCCGTCCAGCGGGTGACGGCCTGCGCCCTCGGCCCGTACCAGAGCGCGGTCATCCGCATCGGCTTCTCGCTCACCTGGCTGCTCTTCCTCCTCCGCGAGCTGCCCCACCGCCATCAGCTCTACGGCCCCGACAGCCCCTGGTCCTGGGAGATGGGCCGGCAGCTGATCTCCGACAACAGCGCCTTCACCGCGCTGATGTGGTCGGACAGCGCGCTCTGGTTCGAGATCGTCTACGTGCTCGCCGTGCTCTCCGCCGCCCTGCTCCTGCTGGGCTGGCGCACCCGCGCCATGTCGGTGGTCTTCATGGTCGGCGTGCTGTCCCTGCAGAATCGCTCCGTCTTCGTGGGCGACGGCGGCGACAACGTCATCCATCTCGCCGCGATCTATCTCGTGCTGACCCGCTGCGGCCAGGTCTGGTCCCTGGACGCCCGCCGGGCCGCACGGGAGGCCCGGCGGGCGTCCGAAGGTCTGGCGCCCCGCCGCGACGTCATCGGACCGCTGCTGTGGGTCGTGCTCGGCGGCTTCCTGCTCGCCGGCACGTACTTCCTCGGTGTCACCGGCTCGGCGTGGCTGCTGGTGCTGATGTGGGTGCTGTGGCTGGCGCAGGCGCTGTGGTGGGTGGTGTGCCGCTACGCCCCGGGCGAGCCGCGCACGCTCCTCGACGTCCTCGCCAACCTCGCCCACAACGCGACACTCGTCGTGATCATGGCCGAGGTCTGTCTGATCTACGCCACGGCCGGCTGGTACAAGATCCAGGGTTCGCGCTGGCAGGACGGCACCGCGCTGTACTACCCGCTCAAGCTGGACTACTTCTCACCGTGGCCCGCCCTGTCGGATCTGCTCGGCTCCAGCAGCGTGATGGTGATGCTGCTGACCTACGGCACCGTGCTGATCCAGGTCGCCTTCCCCTTCACCCTGTTCAACCGCAAGGTCAAGAACGTCCTGCTGGTGGCGATGATGCTGGAGCACGCGGGGATCGCCCTGCTCCTCGGACTGCCCCTGTTCTCGCTCGCGATGATCTCCGCGGACGCCGTGTTCCTGCCGACGGCGTTCCTGGTCTGGCTGGGCACGCGCGTGGGGCGCGGCAGGGACCGGCTGCTGTCCCGGCCGCGTGCCGAGCTGCCCGACCAGCGCCGTGCGGGCCAGGAACCCGCCCCCCGTACCCTCGTGGGGTGAGCACCGCAGAACAGGCCGAGCCGATCCAGTACGACGACGGGTACGCCCCCGAGGTCGGCGTCGGGCCGCATCCGCTGCCCTGGCCGGACGGCGAGCGCTACGACCCCGAGCTGCTCGCCGGCGGGGACCGGCGCAACGTCGTCGACCGGTACCGGTACTGGACGCGGGAGGCGATCGTCGCCGACCTGGACACCCGCCGTCACGGCTTCCATGTCGCGGTGGAGAACTGGGGCCACGACTTCAACATCGGGTCGGTGGTGCGGACCGCCAACGCCTTCCTGGCGCAGGAGATCCACATCGTGGGTCGGCGGCGCTGGAACCGGCGCGGGGCGATGGTCACGGACCGCTACCAGCATGTGCGCCACCACCCGGACACCGAGTCCCTGACCGCGTGGGCCGCGGCCGAGGGCCTGCCGATCATCGGTATCGACAATCTGCCGGGCGCGGTGCCGCTGGAGCGGACCGTGCTGCCGCGGCGCTGTGTGCTGCTGTTCGGCCAGGAGGGGCCGGGCCTCACCGAGGAGGCCCGCACGCACGCGGAGATGGTCTGCTCGATCGCCCAGTTCGGCTCGACCCGGTCGATCAACGCGGGGGCCGCGGCCGCGATCGCGATGCACGCGTGGGTGCAGCGATACGCCGAGATCGACGGCCCGGGCGGGATCGACGGCCCGGGCGGGGTCGCGGAGGCCCCGTAGGGCCTCCGCGAGCCGTGGTTCACGCCTGGCGGCGGACCTCCACCACCCGGAAGCGGTTGGAGACGAACGCCCCGTCGCACAGCGCAGCGTTCGCGGCCGGGTTGCCGCCGGAGCCGTGGAAGTCGGAGAACGCCGCCGTCTGGTTGACGTAGACGCCGCCCGTCAGGTTCAGCGACAGCTGGGCCGACTCCTCCAGGCAGACCTCCTCGATCGCGCGCTCGGTGTCGGGCGAGGTGGTGTACGCCCCGACCGTCATCGCACCCTTCTCGCGGACCGTGCGCCGCAGCAGCTCGAGGGCGTCGGCGGTCGAGTCGACGGAGACGGCGAACGAGACCGGGCCGAAGCACTCGGAGAAGTACGCGGCCTCGGTGTCGGGCTTGGAACCGTCCAGCTTGACGATGACCGGCGTACGGACGACAGCGTCCGGGAAGTCCGGGTTCGCCACCTCGCGGGAGGGCAGCGCCACCTCGCCCAGGCCGGCCGCGGCCTCCAGACGTGCCTTCACGTCGGGGTTGACCAGCGCGCCGAGCAGGGCGTTCGCCCGGGCGTCGTCGCCCAGCAGCCCGCCGACCGCCGCGGCGAGATCGGCGACGACCTCGTCGTACGACTTGGTGCCCGCGTCGGTGCTGATGCCGTCGCGGGGGATCAGCAGGTTCTGCGGGGTCGTGCACATCTGGCCGCTGTAGAGGGACAGGGAGAAGGCCAGGTTGGACAGCATCCCCTTGTAGTCGTCGGTGGAGTCGACGACGACCGTGTTGACGCCGGCCTTCTCGGTGTAGACCTGGGCCTGGCGGGCGTTGGCCTCCAGCCAGTCGCCGAAGGCGGTGGAGCCCGTGTAGTCGATGATCCGGATCTCGGGGCGGACGGCCAGGGTCTTGGCGATGCCCTCGCCGGGTCGCTCGACGGCCAGGGCGACCAGGTTCGGGTCGAAGCCCGCCTCGGCGAGCACCTCGCGGGCGACGCGGACCGTGAGCGCCAGCGGGAGGACGGCCCGGGGGTGCGGCTTGACCAGGACGGCGTTGCCGGTGGCCAGGGAGGCGAACAGACCGGGGTAGCCGTTCCAGGTCGGGAAGGTGTTGCAGCCGATCACCAGCGCGATGCCGCGGGCGACCGGGGTGAACTGCTTGGTCAGCTCCAGCGGGTCGCGCTTGCCCTGCGGCTTGGACCAGGGGGCGGTGCCGCCGGGGGTGCGGGTCTGCTCCGCGTACGCGTACGCCACCGCCTCCAGGCCGCGGTCCTGCGCGTGGGGGCCGCCTGCCTGGAACGCCATCATGAAGGCCTGGCCGCTGGTGTGCATCACGGCATGAGCGAACTCATGGGTGCGGGCGGAGATCCGGGCGAGGATCTCCAGGCAGACCAGGGCGCGGGCCTCGGGACCGGCTTCGCGCCAGGCGCCCATGCCGGCGCGCATCGCGGGCAGCAGGACGTCGATGTCGGCGTGGGGGTACTCCACGCCGAGCGCCGGGCCGTACGGCGAGGTCTCGCCACCGGTCCAGCCGTCGGTACCGGGCTGGTCCAGCTCGAAGCGGGTGTCGAGCAGCGCCTTGTACGCGTCGAGACCGGCGGCGGCGTCCAGCGAGCCGTTCTCGCCGTAGGCCTTCGGGTGCTCGGGGTGGGGCGACCAGTAGGCACGGGTGCGGATGGTGTCGAGTGCCTGGTCGAGTGTGGACCGGTGCCTTTCGGCCAGGGCGTCGGTGGTCAGCTGAGCGGCGGCCATTGCAGGACCAACTCCTCGTCGAGCTGGGCAGTAAGGGACGGACAGAGTTAGAGTAACCGAACGATCGGTCGGGACAAGGGGGTCTGTCGAAGCTGTGGACAACCCATCGGGGAGGATCAGTCGTATGACCGCCAATGTGAGCGACTCCGTGCCGGGCGCCGGGTCGGATTCCGCGCCGGAGCACGGCGCCGTCGTCATCGACCGGAGCCGGACCGTCGCCGTCGTCGGCACGGGGACCATGGGCCAGGGAATCGCGCAGGTCGCGCTGGTCGCGGGCCATCCCGTACGCCTCTACGACAGCGCCCCCGGCCGGGCCGAGGAGGCCGTGACCGCCCTCGCCGCCCGCCTGGACCGCCTCGTCGAGAAGGGGCGGATGGACCGGGCCGAGCGCGACGGCGCCGTGGCCCGGCTGCACGCCGCGGCCGACCTGGCCGACCTGGCCGACGCCGCGCTCGTCGTCGAGGCGATCGTCGAGCACCTGCCGGTCAAGCAGCAGCTCTTCGCCGAGCTGGAGAAGATCGTCGGGGACGACACCCTCCTCGCCACCAACACCTCCTCCCTCTCCGTCACCGCGATCGCCGGGGGGCTGCGGCTGCCCGGCCGGTTCGTCGGGCTGCACTTCTTCAACCCGGCCCCGCTGCTCCCGCTCGTCGAGGTCGTCAGCGGCTTCGCCACCGACGCATCCGCCGCCACGCGCGCGTACGAGACGGCGAAGAGCTGGGGCAAGACGCCGGTGCGCTGCGCCGACACCCCCGGCTTCATTGTCAACCGGATAGCCCGGCCCTTCTACGCGGAGGCGCTGCGGGCGTACGAGGAGGGCGCGGCCGACCCGGCCACCATCGACGCCGCCCTGCGCGAGTGCGGCGGCTTCCGTATGGGGCCCTTCGAGCTGACCGACCTCATCGGCCAGGACGTGAACGAGGCCGTCACCCGGTCCGTGTGGGACTCCTTCTTCCAGGACCCCAAGTTCACCCCTTCCCTCGCCCAGCGGCGCCTGGTCGAGTCGGCGCGGCTCGGCCGCAAGTCGGGGCACGGCTGGTTCCCGTACGGGGAGGGCGCGGCGGCCCCCGAGCCGCACACCGCGCCGCCCGCCCGGCCGCCGGCCAGGGTGACGGTCCAGGGGGATCTGTACCAGGCGCGCGGTCTGGTGGCGCGGATCGAGGAATCCGCCGTGGGGGTCGACCTCGGGGACGACGCCGTGCCCGGCTACCCGGGCTGGATCGAGCTGCCGAGCGGCACCCGGCTGTTCCTCGCCGACGGGACCTCCGCCGACGACGCCGAGATGCCGGTCATCCACTTCGACCTGGCGCTGGACTTCTCCACCTGCGAGCGGATCGTGCTCGCACCCGCCGCGACCGTGGACGACCGCTCCCTTCAGGAGGCGATCGGCCTCTTCCAGGCGGCCGGCGCGAACGTCAGTGTCATCCGCGACGTCCCCGGCATGATCGTCGCCCGTACGGTCGCGATGCTCGCCGACTTCGCCTTCGACGCCGCCGCGCGCGCGGTGGCGGAGGCCGACGACATCGACACCGCGATGCGGCTCGGCGTGAACTACCCGCGCGGGCCGCTCGCCTGGGGCGAGGAGCTGGGGGCCGGCTGGGTCCTCGAGACGCTCTCGAACCTCCACGAGGAGTACCCGACGGGCCGCTACGCCCCCTCGCAGGCGCTGCGCCGCCGGGTCGCCGCCGAGCGGGCCGAGGCCGAAGCGGAGCAGGCCGCGGCCGGTGCGGAGGCGACGGCATGACCACCGCGAAGCGCGACACGTACACCCCGGAGACGCTGCTCTCCGTCGCCGTACGGGTCTTCAACGAGCGCGGCTACGACGGCACGTCCATGGAGCACCTCTCCAAGGCCGCCGGCATCTCCAAGTCCTCGATCTACCACCACGTCGCGGGCAAGGAGGAGCTGCTGCGGCGGGCCGTCAGCCGGGCCATCGACGGGCTCTTCGCGATCCTGGACGAGCCGGGCGCGGGGCGCGGGCGTGCCATCGAGCGGGTCGAGTACGTGACCCGGCGCACCGTCGAGGTGCTGATGGCGGAGCTTCCGTACGTGACGCTGCTGCTGCGGGTCCGGGGCAACACCGACACCGAGCGGTGGGCGATGGAGCGGCGCCGGGAGTTCGACCAGAAGGTGGCCGAGCTGCTGAAGGCGGCCGTGGCCGACGGGGACCTGCGGGCCGATGTGGACATCAAGCTGGCCACCCGGCTGCTCTTCGGCATGATCAACTCGCTGGTGGAGTGGTACCGGCCGCACCCGGGCGCCGACGCGGTGCGCGAGCAGCTCGCCGACACCGTCGTGCACCTCGCGTTCGACGGGCTGCGTACGGCCCGCTGAGGCCCGAGGGCTTCAGGCGGTACACAGGGCGCCTCAGGTGGCCCTCTCAGGCCGCCCGCGGGCCCGTCTGCCCGCTCGGTGTCAGTGGTCCGGGTCGAGGTCCGTCTCCTCGAAGACCAGCAGCGTGCGGGTGGAGAGCACTTCGGGGATCGACTGGAGCTTGGTGAGCACGAGCTCCCGCAGGGTTCGGTTGTCGGGGGTGTGGACCAGCAGCAGGACGTCGAAGTCCCCGCTGACCAGCGCGATGTGCGCGGCCCCCGGCAGCGCCTGGAGCTGCTCCCGCACCGTCCGCCAGGAGTTCTGGACGATCTTGAGCGTGATGTAGGCGGAGGCGCCGTGGCCCGCGCGCTCGTGGTTGACCCGGGCGCTGAAGCCGCGGATCACCCCGTCGTCGATGAGCCGGTTGATCCGCGCGTACGCGTTGGCCCGTGACACGTGCACGCGCTCGGCGACGGAGCGTATCGAGGCGCGACCGTCCGTCTGGAGGATGCGCAGGATGTCGCGGTCGATGGCGTCCAGCGGGCGCGCCGGAGGGCCCTGGGGCCCCTGGGGCGCCCCGCCGGGCGCCGCGCCCGGGCTCGGGGCGAGCGCCCGCTCCCAGTCCTCGGCCATTTGTTCATCCGCCATGTCCCCCCGCCTCTCTCCCATGGACGACATGCTCCTATCCCAGGCTGTGGAGAACCGATTGTCCACAGGCTGAGGGTGCCTGTAGCCAAAATGCCTCCACGACCGAACAATCGGTAGGTGAGGCGCACCACATTCGCGCCACCCGCCTTTGGGTCTTATGCCCGCTCCCACGAGGAGGTGGACTCGTTGCAACAGCGCAGTTCGACAGTCCAAGAGCCGCCCGGTGTCGCCCCTGCCTACCGGCCCACCCCGCCCCCGGCGTGGAAGCCGCGCACCGACCCCGCGCCGCTGCTGCCCGACGCCGAGCCGTTCCGTGTCCTCGGCACGGACGCGGTGGCCGACGCCGACCCCGAGCTGCTGCGGCGGCTCTACGCGGAGCTGGTGCGCGGCCGCCGGTACAACGCGCAGGCGACGGCCCTCACCAAGCAGGGCCGACTGGCGGTCTATCCGTCGACGACCGGCCAGGAGGCCTGCGAGGTCGCGGCCGCGCTGGCCCTGGAGGACCGGGACTGGCTGTTCCCCTCGTACCGCGACACGCTCGCGGCGGTCGCCCGCGGCCTCGACCCGGTCCAGGCGCTGACGCTGCTGCGCGGCGACTGGCACACCGGGTACGACCCGCGTGAGCACCGCATAGCGCCGCTGTCCACGCCGCTCGCCACCCAGCTCCCGCACGCGGTGGGCCTGGCCCACGCCGCCCGGCTCAAGGGCGACGACGTGGTCGCGCTCGCCATGGTCGGCGACGGCGGCACCAGCGAGGGCGACTTCCACGAGGCGCTGAACTTCGCGGCCGTCTGGCAGGCCCCCGTGGTCTTCCTGGTGCAGAACAACGGCTTCGCGATCTCCGTGCCGCTCGCCAAGCAGACCGCGGCCCCCTCGCTCGCCCACAAGGCCGTCGGATACGGCATGCCGGGCCGGCTCGTCGACGGCAACGACGCGGTCGCCGTCCACCAGGTGCTGACCGAGGCCGTGGCACGCGCGCGTCGGGGCGGCGGACCGACGCTGATCGAAGCGGTCACGTACCGCATCGAGGCCCACACCAACGCCGACGACGCCACCCGCTACCGCGGCGACAGCGAGGTCGAGGCGTGGAAGGCGCATGACCCGATCCTGCTCCTGGAGCGGGAACTGACGGAGCGCGGGATGCTCGACGAGGACGGCAAGCGGGCGGCGGCCGAGGCCGCCGAGACGATGGCGGCTGCGCTGCGCGAGCAGATGAACGCCGAGCCGGTCCTCGACCCGATGGACCTGTTCGCGCACGTCTACGCCGAGCAGACCACACAGCTGCGCGAGCAGGCGGCGCAGCTGCGGGCCGAGCTCGACGCCGAGAGCGAGGCGTGATGACGACCCAGGTGGCGGCCAAGCCGGCCAAGCCCGCCAAGCCGGCCACGATGGCGCAGGCGCTGCAGCGGGCCATGCGCGACGCGATGGCCGAGGACCCGACCGTCCACGTCATGGGCGAGGACGTCGGCACGCTCGGCGGTGTCTTCCGGGTCACGGACGGCCTCGCCAAGGAGTTCGGCGAGGACCGCTGTACGGACACCCCGCTGGCCGAGGCCGGCATCCTGGGCACGGCCGTCGGCATGGCGATGTACGGGCTGCGGCCGGTCGTGGAGATGCAGTTCGACGCCTTCGCCTACCCGGCGTTCGAGCAGCTGATCAGCCATGTGTCGCGGATGCGGAACCGCACGCGCGGCGCGATGCCGATGCCGCTGGTGATCCGGGTGCCGTACGGCGGCGGGATCGGCGGGGTCGAGCACCACAGCGACTCCTCCGAGGCGTACTACATGGCGACCCCGGGCCTCCATGTCGTCGCCCCGGCCACGGTCGAGGACGCGTACGGGCTGCTGCGGGCGGCGATCGCCTCCGACGACCCGGTCGTCTTCCTGGAGCCCAAGCGGCTGTACTGGTCGAAGTCCGACTGGTCGCCCGAGGCGCCGACGGCGGTGGAGCCGATCGGCAAGGCCGTGGTGCGGCGGAGCGGCAGCAGCGCGACGCTGATCACGTACGGGCCGTCCGTACCCGTCTGCCTGGAGGCGGCCGAGGCCGCGCGGGCCGAGGGCTGGGATCTGGAAGTCGTCGATCTGCGCTCGCTGGTGCCGTTCGACGACGAGACGGTCTGCGCGTCGGTGCGGCGCACCGGGCGGGCGATCGTGGTCCACGAGTCGGCCGGGTTCGGCGGACCGGGCGGGGAGATCGCGGCGCGGGTGACCGAGCGCTGCTTCCACCACCTGGAGGCGCCGGTGCTGCGGGTCGCCGGGTTCGACATCCCGTACCCGCCGCCGATGCTGGAGCGGCACCATCTGCCGGGCGTGGACCGGGTGCTGGACGCGGTGGCGCGGCTGCAGTGGGAGGCGGGGAGCTGATGGCCCAGGTGCTCGAGTTCAAGCTGCCGGACCTCGGCGAGGGGCTGACCGAGGCGGAGATCGTGCGCTGGCTGGTGAACGTCGGTGACGTCGTCGCCATCGACCAGCCGGTCGTCGAGGTCGAGACCGCCAAGGCGATGGTGGAGGTGCCGTGCCCCTACGGCGGGGTGGTGACCGCCCGCTTCGGCGAGGAGGGCACCGAACTGCCGGTCGGCGCACCGCTGCTGACGGTCGCGGTGGGGGGAGCGGATCCGTCCGCGGCAGTCCCCGCCGCCTCCGCCGCTGCCGCGGACGCCGCGTCGGCCGAGTCGTCGGAGTACTCCGGCAATGTGCTCGTCGGGTACGGGACGGCCGGTCCGGCGGCCCGGCGCCGCCGGGTGCGCCACGACAACCCTGCCGCTGCGGCGGGCCGCACGCCGGCCTCGGCGGCGCCGGTGAAGGCCGCGGCCACCCCGGCCCCGGTGGTGGCAGTGCCCGTGAAGCCGGCGGTCCCTGAGGGCCCCGTGCCGGTGATATCGCCGCTCGTGCGGAAGCTGGCCCGGGACAAGGGGCTCGATCTGCGCGAGGTACGCGGGTCCGGTCCGGACGGGCTGATTCTGCGCGCCGACGTGGAGTCGGCTCTGGCTGCCGCCGAGACGGCTGCCGCGCGACCGGCTCCGGCTGCCGCGCCGGCGCCCGCGGCTGTCGCCGCCGTCGGTGAGCGAAGCGAGATGGGGGTCCCCCGGGCCGAAGGCCGGGAGAGGATTCCGCTGCGCGGGGTCCGTGGCGCCGTGGCCGACAAGCTCTCCCGCAGCCGTACGGAGATCCCGGACGCGACCTGCTGGGTCGACGCCGACGCGACCGAACTCATGGCGGCGCGGGCCGCGATGAACGCGGCCGGTGGGCCCAAGATCTCGCTGCTCGCGCTGCTGGCCCGGATCTGCACCCATGCCCTCGCCCGGTTCCCGGAGCTCAACTCCACCGTGGACATGGCGGCCCGGGAGATCGTCCGGCTGCCGTCGGTGCACCTCGGGTTCGCGGCCCAGACCCCGCGCGGACTGGTCGTCCCGGTGGTCCGGGACGCGGACACGCGGACGGCGGAGTCGTTGACGGAGGAGTTCGCGCGGCTGACCGAGTCCGCCCGGCAGGGGACGCTGACACCGGCGGACCTGACCGGCGGGACGTTCACGCTGAACAACTACGGGGTGTTCGGGGTCGACGGCTCGACGCCGATCATCAACCACCCGGAGGCGGCGATGCTCGGGGTGGGCCGGATCATCCCCAAGCCGTGGGTCCACCAGGGAGAGCTGGCCGTCCGTCAGGTCGTCCAGCTGTCGCTGACCTTCGACCACCGGGTCTGCGACGGAGGCACGGCGGGCGGCTTCCTGCGCTACGTCGCGGACTGCGTCGAGAACCCCTCGGTCCTGCTCCGCACGCTCTGACACCCCCACGGGGCCGCGGCCGCCGACCCGGCCTGACTCGGCCGGGGCGGGGGCT